>DASUSL010000490.1:0-18803 GCA_036375135.1 Thermoanaerobaculia bacterium
CCGTAGACGACCGCCGGGATTTTTCCATCGCGGCGAAGCTTCTTCGCCTGCTCTTTGCCGGTGCTTTCGCGCCGAGTGACTTCCAGTGTGACCTCAGCCATGGTGCTGACTCCCTAAAATTTGGTTCGACACGCGGCTAACTGATTGAAAAGGGGACGTTATTCCCGCCGCTACATCTCGAACAAAGAGGAAACCGAGTCCTCCGAATGAATCCTCTGGATCGCCTCCGCCAGCAGCGGCGCAATCGAGAGCGTCTTCAGCTTCGGGCAGTCCGCTTCCTTCTCGTGCATGGGGATGCTGTTCGTCGTCACGACCTGCGTCAGGTCGGAGCTGTTGATGCGTCCCACGGCCGGGCCCGACAGCACCGCGTGCGTGCACGCCGCCGAGATCGACCGCGCCCCCGCGTCCTTGAGCGCCGCCACCGAGTGGATCAGCGTCCCCGCCGTGTCGATGATGTCGTCCACGATGAAGACGTTGCGCCCCTCGACCTCGCCGATGATGTTCATCACCTCGGTCTGATTCTTCGCGAAGCGGCGCTTGTCGATGATGGCCAGCGACGCGCCGAGTCTCTTCGCGTACGCACGGGCGCGCTCCACGCCGCCCGCGTCGGGCGAGACGATGACCAGCTCCCCGCCCGGATCGACGTCCTTCAGATACTTCACGATCACCGGCGCGGCAAAGAGATGGTCCACGGGGATGTTGAAGAAGCCCTGGATCTGCGCCGCGTGCAGGTCGAGGGTGAGCACGCGGTCCGCGCCGGCGGCGCTGATCAGGTCCGCCGCGAGCTTGGCCGTGATCGGCACGCGCGGCTTGTCCTTGCGGTCCTGCCGCGCGTAGCCGTAGTACGGCAGCACGGCGGTCACACGCTTCGCCGACGAGCGCTTGAACGCGTCCAGCATGATCAGCAGTTCCATCAGGTGATCGTTCACCGAGGGAGGGCAGGTCGGCTGGATGATGAAGACGTCCGCGCCGCGCACGTTCTCGTCGATCTGCACGTAATGCTCGCCGTCCGAGAAGCTGTAGAGCGTGACGTGGCCCTGCTCCACGCCCATGTGCGTGCAGATCTCGCGGGTGAGGGATTCGTGGGATCGACCGGAAAAGACTTTGAGGTCGCGCAAAGCGGCCGTGATTATAGTCTGAAGGATCTGATGTCCACGCTCATCGACGCGCTGTTCGAAACGGTGGGCGATCCGCTCTGGATCGTCTCGCCCGAGCTTGCTGTCACGAAGGGCAATGCGCCCTTCGCCGCGCTGCAGGCGGCCGGCTTCGATCCGCTCGCGCCGTGGTGGCGCGATCTCGCCCGGCGCGTGCACGACGGGCGCGCCGTCAGCGCCGACACGCGCCTCGTCGTCGACGGCGTCGAGCGCGCCTTCCGCGTCACCGGCACGCCGGCCGGCAGCGACGGCGCGGTCTTCCTCGCGCGCGACGTAACCGACGTCAGCCGCAACGAGCAGGAGAACCGCCTCGAGCTCGCGGTGACGCGCATCTTCGCGGCCGACAAGCCGCTCGAGGAGGCGCTCGACGACGCCCTGGCCTTCATCTGCGAGAGCGACGGCTGGGACTGCGCCGTGATCTGGCTCGTCGATCCGACGAGCACGCTCCTCGAGCCGGCCGCGCTCTGGTCGCGGCGCGGCATCGACACCACGAAGTTCTACGAGCGCGTGCGCGAGCTGCGCTTCGACCGCGGCCGCGGCATCCCCGGCAAGGCCTGGGCGCGCGACGACGTCATCTGGGTGGCCGATCTCTTCGAGGAAACGGGCGTCATGCGCGGCGAGGCCGCGGCGCGCGCCGGACTGCACGGCGCCGTGGCCGTGCCGCTGCGCGAGACCGAGCGCATCGTCGGCGTCCTGGAAGTGCTCGCGCGCGCCGTGCGTCCGATGAGCGAGCAGCGCCGCCGCGCGCTCGTCCGCGCCGGCGCGTCGCTGGGACGGCTCATCGTGCGGCGGCAGTTGCAGGAGCTCATCGAGCGCAAAGGGCTCGAGTGGTCGCACACCTTCGACGCCATCGAGCTGCCGGTGTTCATCACGCATCCCGACGGCACCATCGCCCGCCTCAACCGCGCCGCGCGCGACCTCGCCGGCGGCGGAGAGTTCCTCGACGTCCTCGGCCGCAACATCCGCATGGCCGAGCGCGAGCCGTGGATCACCCTCGGCGACATCGTCTCCGCCGTCCGCGACAGCCGCACGCCGTGCACCGCGCAGATCTCCGTGGCCAATGCGCACTGGGACCTCTCCGCGAGCTGGTACCGCTCCGCCTCGGATGACGGCGAGCGCGTGATCGTGGCCATGCGCGACACCACCGAGCTCACACAGCTCCAGGAATCGGTCCGCCGCGGCGAGCAACTGGCCGCCCTCGGCGAGCTCGTGGCCGGCGTCGCGCACGAGGTCCGCAATCCGATCTTCGGCATGGGCCTCACCGTTGACGCGCTGCAGGAGCTGCTGCCGCGCGACGAGAGCGTGATGGAGCTCTTCGGCATCCTCCGCATCTGGCTCGATCGCCTGAATCGATTGATGGAGAACCTCCTCGAGTACGGCAAGACCTGGTCGCTCGACCTGCGCGAGGGAACGATCGACAGCGTGCTCGCGGAAGTCGTCGACGGCTGCCGCCAGATCGCCGCGCAGTCGTCCATCGCCGTCGACGCCGAGATCGAATCGGGGCTGCCGATGCTCATGGACGCGGCCCGCCTCGCCCACGCCTTCGAGAATCTCATCAACAACGCCATCCAGCACTCCAAGCCGGAGCAGCGCGTGGCCGTGCGCGTCCGCGCCGCCGGACCGTCGACGATCGAGTGCGAGGTGCGCGATGGCGGGCCGGGCTTCGATCCCGTCGACCTGCCGAAAGTCTTTCAGCCATTCTTCACGCGGAGGCGCGGTGGCACGGGCCTCGGACTCTCGATCGTGCAGCGCGTCGTGGATGAGCACGGTGGCACCATCGCTGCACGGAATGCCGACGACGGCGGAGCGGTCGTGACCATGCGCTTCCCGATGTATCGAAGGAGCAGCACTCATGCGGAGTGACGGGGGAGCGAGGTCCGAGCGGATTCTCATCGTGGACGACGAGGAGCTGATCGTCGTGGCGATGCGCCGCTACTTCGAAGGCCTCGGCTATACGGTCGATTCGGCACACGAGCTGGAGGAGGCGCAGGCGCTGCTGGCCAAACGGCGCTACGACCTGGTGATCTGCGACCTGCGCCTGACCGGCATCGGCGGCGTGGAAGGACTGCAGGTCGTCTCCGACATCCATCAGCGCTCGGCCGACACGCGCGTCATCCTGCTCAGCGCGTACGGCACGCCCGAGATCGAGCGCGAGTCGTACAACCGCGGCGCGGACGCGTTCCTGCACAAGCCGAAGTCGATGATGGAGATCGCCAACGTCGCGGTGAACCTGCTGGAGCAGCGGTGATCGAGTCGGCGCTGAATCGCATCCTGCAGCCCGGGGCGATCACGCCGGTGTATCAACCCATCTTCCGCCTCGGTGGAGGGCAGGCAATCCTGCCTGTCCACTCCGGACAGGCAGGATTGCCTGTCCTCCACGGCGTGGAGTGTCTGTCGCGCGGACCGCGCGGCACGAACTTCGAGGCCGCGGACGTGCTGTTCGAATACGTGCGGCTGAAACGCGAGGAGTCGCTCGTCGACCGCGCCTGCATCGCGGCCGCGTTCCGCGGCGCCTCCGCCCTCCCCTCCACGCTTCGCCTCGGCGTGAACGTGCATGCCTCGACGCTCGGCCGCGATCACGGCTTCATCGCCTTTCTCGAAGCGACCGCCGCGGCGACGGGGATCGCGCTCGAGCGCGTGGTCATCGAGGTGATCGAGCACGCGCCGCCGTGGGACGGCATCAGCTTCCAGTCGACGCTCGAACAACTGCGCCAGCTCGGCATGGCCATCGCCCTCGACGACGTCGGCCTCGGCCAGTCGAACTTCAAGATGCTCCTCGACGTGCGCCCGGACTACCTGAAGCTCGACCGCTACTTCGTCGACGGCTGCAGCACCGACCGCCACCGCCGCGCGGTCATCACCGCCCTGCGCACGCTGGCCCGCGACTTCGACGCCGAGATCGTGGCCGAGGGCGTGGAGCGCGCCGAGGATGCGGCCACGCTGCAAGGCCTCGGCATCACGCTCATGCAGGGGTTCCATTTTTCGGAACCACTGGCACTCGACGCCGCCCGCGCCTTCTGCGCCGCGTGAACGTAGGGCAGGCTTCAGCCTGCCGCCCCCCGGGGGACAGGCTTGAAGCCTGTCCTACGTTTCGTGGCGGGCTACCGGAAGTAGCCCGTCACGTCGACGATGTAGTGCACCGGGCCCGAGCCGCCGTTGCGGATGGTCAGGCCTCCGTCGCCGAGGGGGATCAGCGCGTTGTTCGCGCGCGTGCGGCCGGGGCGATAGCTCATCGTGCTCACGCCCGGCCACGGCGATCCCTTCGCGTACGCCGCCAGCCAGCCGTCCTGCGCAGGGTTGACGACCGTGATGTTCGCCACCAGCGACGCCGCATCCGCGGGGATGCCGCAGAGGTTCATCGCCGCGATCTGCCGCTCCGCCGCGCCGGCCAGCGGCGTGCTGCCGTCGCGCGAGTCGAAGAGGCGGCACGGCGTGACGAGATGGAGTCCCGTGCCCGCGCCGCCGCTCTGCGTGATCGTCACCGTCACGCCGCCGACGGTGATGCTGCCGGAGCGCGAAGAGCTGGAGGTGTTGGGCTGCAGCGTGTAGTGCAGCGAGCCCGGTCCCAGGCCGTGGCCGCCGTTCGGAAAGACGATCCACGTCCCCTGCTTCGTCGCCGTCCATGGGCAGCCGGCGATGCCCTGCACCTGCAGCGTCGACGCGCCGCCGGCGGCGGCGTGCTGCACCTCGCCGCCCGAGGAGAGCGACGGCGGCGTGAACGTCGTCTGCGCGAGGTAGGTGCCGCCGAGGCGCGACGCGCTCGGGGCCGCGGTGAGCGCCACCGTGGCCGTCTTCGCGCCGTCCGTGTAATAGAGGTTGAAGCCGCTGACGTCGAAGTGGCCCGGCGCGGTCTGCGTGACGGTCCCCCCGGACTGGATGTCGTACTCGCCCCAGCGGATGGTGGCGTAGTAGTCGTTGGCGGACCGGCTCGTATCGGGATCGACGAACGACGCGATCACGCCCTGCACGTGGCGATTCGGCGGAAAGCAGAGCGTGCGGCCGGTGCCGATCACCGGCGCGTCGGGATTCATGCGCACCAGCGCCTGCCGCGGCCCGTCCCCCACCCAGATCGCGTCGTCCGGCCCGTTGGCGATTCCGAGGCCCGAAAAGTCGAGCATGAAGTGATGGACGATGCCGTCCATGGTCACGCGCGTGATCCGGTCGAGGCCTCGGCCCCACATCGCGCCGTCCGTGCCCGCGATCAACTGCGACAGCTCCGGCATCGAACCGACGAACGTCTGCTGCCCGCTGGTGTTCATGCGATACATCGAGCCGTCGCCGTGGTACCAGAGATTTCCGTCCGGCCCGGCTGCCATGGCCGGACTGGCCACGCCCGCGGGGAACTTCGTGATCGTCCCCGAAGGGGTGATGCGTCCGATCTCTCGATTCCACGTCAGCGTGAACCAGATGTTGCCGTCCGGACCCGCGGTGATCGAGTGCGGAAAGTTGGTGTCGCCGGGGATCGGGAAGACCGTGTAGACGCCGGCCGGCGTCAGGCGGAGGATCGCGTCGCCTTGACTGGCGGTGATCCAGAGGTTGCCGTCCGGTCCGGCGGCGATGTCGCGCGCGTACGCGAGCTGCGGCTCCGGAAAGGGGAACTCGGTGATCGTGCCGGTGTCGGGATCGATGCGACCCACGGCCGCCCACTGGGTGAACCAGACCGCGCCGTCCGGCCCCGCCGTGATCGCGCCCGGCTGGCTGTCCTCGGTCGGGAGGTCGTACAGCGTCGTCGTTCCATCGACCGTCATGCGGCCCACCTGGTTCTCGCTCGTGGCCGTGAACCAGAGCTCATCGCCGACCGTGACCATGTCGATCGGCCACGGTCCGAACGGGAGAAACGGCCACTGCTCGGACACTCCGCCGTACGTAACGCGGCCGAGCTTCTTGCCCTTGCTCCCCCACCAGACGCCGTCCGCGGCGGCGGCGAGCGCAGTCACCTCGACGTTTTCGGCGCCGAGGTCGTAGGTCGACTCGACCGACGCCGCGCCCGGCACCCACTTCGACAGCGTGGCCGTCGCGTTGTGCCACCACACACGCCCGTCGCCTCCCCAGGCGATGCCGCGCGAGCCGCCGCCGATGAACGGATCCGTGAACGTGCCCGACGTCGAGATGCCGCGCGTGCGGCCGTTCGCCGTCGTGAACCACAGATTGCCGTCCGTCCCGGCCGCGATCTCGATCGGCGCGCCGCTCCCGTCCGCAGGCTGCACGAACGTCGTCAGCGTGCCGCTGGACGTCATGCGCCCGATCGCGTTCGCGAACGGAAACGTCATCCACATGTTACCGTCCGGACCGGCGACGATGGCATTCGGGTCGTGCGGGAGCGTATGAGTCGACAGTCGCGACAGCGACAGTTGGCTGATGCGGATCATGTCCTGCGACATCGCGATCCAGAGATGACCGTCCGCCCCGATGGCGATGTCGCGGACACCTTGCGACGTATTCGGAGGAATGCCGCGCGTCGTCTGCACGCCGGCCGGCGTCAGCTTGCTGAAGTTGGAGAGAGACGTGGTCCACGCATCGCTGGTGACCGGATGAGCGGTGAGCCGGTCGGTGTAATACGAGAGCGGACCGAAGATCTCCTGCGTCTGGCCGTCGAACCCGACGCGGGCGATGTAGAGCGAGTAGCGCGGCGTCACCCAGAGGTGCGTCGGCGTGATCGCCATCAGCTCCGGCTCGGCCGGGATCGTGCGAGGCAGCGGGAAGCGTTCGTAGCTTCCGGCCAGGGCGGGAAGCGCGCAGAGGACGGCGAGCGAGCACACGAGGAGCGTTCGTTTGGACATGGGTTTGCGGACCGGCCGCGATAATAACCTACCGGCCCGAGACCACGAACCTTCCCCGCCCCTGCCGCTTGGCCTCGTACAGCGCCTCGTCCGCGCGCCGCTTCAGCGTCTCCGGCGTCTCCTCCGGCGTCGCGCAGGCGAGTCCGAACGACGCGCTGAACCTGCGCGTTTCCCCGTCGTAGCGGAACGGCGTCCGCGCCAGGCGGTCGTAGATCGACTCCACCACCTTCACCGCCCCGTCGAGCGGAGTCCGCGGAAAGAAGACCGCGAACTCGTCGCCACCCACGCGCGCGAACACCGCGGAAGGATCGAGCTCGTTGCGCACGAGCGAGGTGAACGTCATCAGCGCCGCGTCGCCGGCCGCGTGTCCCAGCTCGTCGTTGATCGGCTTGAAGTAATCGAGGTCCAGCAGCGCCAGCGTCCCTCCTTCGGGAAGCTCACTCGTCAGCACCGCGTCGAAGTGGCGCGTGTTGTAGACGCCGGTGAGCGCGTCGTGCGTGGCCAGGCGGCGCAGTTCCTCCTCGCTGGCCGCGTCGTGCAGCGTGAGGATCGTCGAGGTCTCCCCTTCGCCGGCGAAGCGGAACGGCACCGCCGTCGCGTCGTACGGCCGCGCGCCGATCGAGACGCGCTTCTCGTCGAAGCGCTCCATCCGTCCCCACCACGCATCCTCCTCCCCTTCCTGACGGAGGAACGGACGCACGTCCGCGCCGAAGTACAGATTGCCGAACACGTCCTCGGCGGCGCGATTCGCGTAGAGCAGCGTCTGCCGCGAGCTGAGGATGAACAGCGGATCGGGCACCGCGTCGAACGCCGCCTTCAGGTAATGCTGCTCGGTCACGTCCTCGAGCGTCACGTACGCGTAGACCGTCCCCTCGTGCTCGACCGTGTAGCAGCGCACGTTGGCGATGCGTGCCGCGTCCTTCACGTAATAGACCGCGTACCACGCCGTCCCCGAGCCGCGCGCCAGGAGCTGCTCGATGCGCTCCGGTTGCGTGAACTGAATCAGGTCGAAGAGACCGCGGTCCTCGCTGTACGCCTCGATGAACTGCTTGCGGAACGTGTCGCTGCCGTCGATCACGCGGCGCGTGGCCAGGTCGACCAGCGCGGCCGGCACCGGCGCCGCGCGCAGCAGCGACTGAAACAAGCCCTCGGCGCGGCGCTTGGCCCGCCGCTCCGCCGCCTGCTCCAGCTCCCGCTCGATGGCCGCGGCCAGGCGCGTCAGGCGATGCTTGAGCAGGTAGTCGTGCGCGCCGGCGCGCATCAGCTCCACCGCCGTCTCCTCGCCGATGGCGCCGGAGACGACCAGGAACGGCACGTCCAGCCTGCTCCCGCGCACGATGTCCAGCGCCTCCGGCGCGGAGAAGCGCGGCAGGTGATAGTCGCTGATGATGGCGTCGAACGTCTTCTCGAAGAGCGCGTCCTGCAGCTCGTCGCGCGTCTCGACGCGGGTGACCTCGGGGTCGAAGCCGCCGCGCTTCAGTTCGAGCAGCAGGTGCGCGGCGTCGAGATCCGAGTCCTCGATCAGCAGCAGGCGAAGAGGCTTGCGCGCGGTCATGCCCGGGCCAGCTCCTGTCCGCCCGTCGTGAAGTAAATGGTCGCTCCCTTGTCCACTTCTCCCTCGGCCCACGCGCGTCCGCCGTGGCGCTCGATGATCTTCTGCACGGTGGCCAGGCCGATGCCGGTCCCTTCGAACTCGCGCGTCGAATGCAGCCGCTGGAACGGGCGGAACATCTTCGCCGCGTGCGACGGATCGAAGCCGGCGCCGTTGTCCTTCACATAGAACGCGCCGCCATTCTGCCCGAACTCGATGCGCGTCTCGGGACGGTGGCGGGTGAACTTCCACGCATTCGACATCAGGTTTTCCAGGACCGCGCGCAGCAGCCGCTCGTCGCCGACCGTGCGCACGCCGCCGCGGATCTCGAAGCGCGCGGCGCGCGTGGGATTCGCCTGCTGCAGCGAGTCGGCCACGCTCTGCGCAATGGCGCTCAGGTCGACCTGCTCGCGCTGCACCTCCGCGCGCGTGAGCCGCGTCATCTGCAGCAGCCCGTCGATCAGCTCGCGCATCTGGCGGCAGCCTTCATGGATCCAGCCGAAGTACTCCTTCGCCGTCTCGTCGAAGAGGTGCGAGTAGTCCGCTTCGACGGCCTGCAGGAACCCGTCGATCGACCCGAGCGGGGCGCGCAGGTCGTGGGAGACCGAGTAGGCGAACGACTCCAGATCCTTGTTGACCGCCTCGACCTCGGTGGAGCGGCGGCGCAACTCGACGTCGCGCTGCTGCATCTGCGCGAGCAGGTCGTTCATCGCCGCGGCGGCGCGTCCCGCTTCACCCGGCGCCGCATCGACGCGCACCGAGTACGCGTTCTCGCGCGACGCCCGCTGCGCCGTCTCCGCCATCCGCCGCAGCGGCTTCGTCGCCGCGCGCGCCAGCATCATCCCGGACAGGAACCCGAGCCCCGCCGCGACCGCGGAGCCGATCGCGATCGCCGTCAGCAGCGAACGCAGTCGCGCGGCCAGAGGCGCGGCCGTGACCTCCACGCATCGCGTCCCGCTGCTGGTCGTCTCGCACGAGACTTCCTCGGTCACGAAGCGGGAGCCGAACGTAGGACGCGCTTCAGCCTGTCCTTTTTCCTCGGAGATGAGCTTCCCCGCGCGGTCATACGTTTTGATCGAGGCCACGTACTCCGGCGCCTGCGCCGCGGCGGCGGCGCGCGCCTCGCGCACGACCATCCAGACGGCTCCCCCTCCTGCGATCCATGCGGCGATCAGCGCGACGAGAGCGACGATAATGGGAGCCAGTTTCTCGATGGAACGCATGACACGTTTTTTGCAGACGCGTCTGCAAGAACTTCGCCTCCGGGTCAAACAGCAATGAGACGAACGCGCGCACGCGCACTGCTCTGCCTTCTGCTGGGTGTTGCCCTCGCGCGTTGCAGCGAGAAACCGGACGCTGCCGCCGCGGAGCCGCCGCAGCTCGAAGTGCGCGCCGCCGTCGCTCCCGCGCAGACCGCCGCCGCCATCTCCTCCATCGACGGCCGCATCGCATCGCTCCTCGTCACCGAGGGGGCGGCCGTGCAGGCCGGCGCCACCATCGCCACGCTCACCAACGCCGGCATCGACCGCGACATCGCGTATGCGAAGGCGCAGGTGGCGGTCGCCGAGCAGCGTCTCCGCGACGCGCGGCGCCCCATCGCCCAGACGCTCATCCTCGGCGACTCCGGCGCCCGCGAGCGCGCCTCGGCCGAGATCCTCAAGAACGCCGAGGCGAAGCGCGATCGCTACCGCGACCTCTTCGCCACGCACGACATCTCCAAACAGGAGCTCGAGGACGCGGAGAGCGGGTACGCCGCGGCGCTGCGCGACTGGCTCGTCGAGCGCGAGCGCGCCTCGCAGAAGGTCATCCAGACCGACACCAGCATCCTGCAGCTCGAGCTGGAGCGCGCGAAGGCGGAGCTGGCCTTCGCCTCCGAGCGCCGCGCGCTGCTCGAGGTGAAGGCGCCGATCTCCGGCGTCGTCACGCGCGTCGCCGTCCGCCTCGGCGAGAGCATCTTCCCGCGCGACCCGATCGTCCAGATCGCGAACACGACCAACGTCGAAGTGCGCGGCCTCATCGCCCCCGAGCTGACGCGCTACGCGCGCGCCGGCATGCCCGTGGAGGTCAAGATCTTTACCGTCCCCCCACGCCGCTTCACCGTCCCCATCAAGAACGTCCTCCCCGGCAACGGCGGCGCGACTTTAGTCGTCGAAGTCCCCAATCCCGACGGCGTGCTGCAGGAAGGGCAGACGGCCGTGGTGACGGTGAAATGAGAAAACTACGCAAGCGGAGCGCCGGCGTCCCGCCGGCTGCCGCGCAGGCGTCCCGCGCCTGCGCCCCGGGCGGGCGGCGGGACGCCGCCCGGGCAGCCGGCGGGGACGCCGGCGGTCCGCTTGGTTTGTTGCTCGCCCTCCTCTTTACGGTCATTGCCCACGCGCAGGTCACCGTCACCTTCCCGATGGCCGTCGAGCGCGCGATGCGCATGCGCGCCGGCACGACCACCTACGCCGACCAGGCGGCCATGCTCGACGCGCTTCCTTTCTACACACTCCCGACCGTGCGCGCGGAGACGGCCTTCAGCAGCGCGGAGAACCTGAACCTGCTCTCCGAGCGCGTCGATCGCTTCGACGCCTTCACCGCTGTGGTTTCCGTCGACTATCCGCTGCTCGACGGAGGAGCAGAGCGGCGGCGCGTGGCGGCCTTGCGCGCGGACGCGCAGATCCTCCGCCGCCGCGCGGTCGACGAGGCGGAGGACGTCTTCCGCGAGACCCTCGAAGCCTTCGCGCAGCTCTACACCGCCGAGCAGCGCATCAACCTCCTCCACTCCGGCGCGGCACGCGCGGCGGAGCTGCGCCAGCGCGCGCGCGTCATGCTCGAAAGCGGCGAGATCAACAACCTCACCGCCACGCAGTGGCAGGACCAGGCGCTGGCCACGGAGTCGCAGCTCGTCGACCTCGAGCTGCAGCGCCTCGAGGCGGAGACGCGCCTCAAGCAGCTCATCGGCGATACGTCGTCCGAGGGACTGCGGGCGTCGCTCGAGCTCAACGACGAGCCGATGCTGCGCGAGATCAAGGTGGAGCAGATCGTCGAGACCGACGCCGCCGTCGCGCGCGCGTCGCTCGTGCAGGAGCGGCAACGCCTTGCGCTGCAGGAGGCGACGGCCATGCGCCGGCCGCAGGTGCTCCTCTCCGCGTTCGGCGGCGTGGCCGCGGTGCCGTCGACGTTCAAGGCCGACGCCGACGAGGGAACGTTCGGCATCTACGGCCTGCGCGTCTCGCTCTCCCTGCCGATGTTCGACGCCGCCGCCGCGCGCAAGCTCGCGGAAGCGCGTTTGCAGCTCGAAGAAGCGACGCGCGTGCGCGCCGTCACCGAGACCGCCACGCGCAATCGCATCGACCTGCTCTGGCTCGCGCTGGCCGCGGCGGAGAAGCGCATCAAGCTCCTCACCGACGCCGTGGAAGTGGCGAAGCAGCGGCAGGAGTCGGTGACGCGGCTGGTCCTCGCCGGCGTGCGTCCCGAGGCCGATCTCGTCGAGACCGCGAACGCCGTGGCCCGGCGCGAGAGCGACCTGCTGGCCGTGCGCGTCGATCGCTGGAAGCTGCAGCAGCGCGTGCGCTATGTGGGGCGGGCTGCAGCCCGCCCGGTCACGACCGCCGATTCCCGCGGGCTGAAGCCCGCGCCACATTGATGCTCTCCGTCCTCATGACCACCGAGGGGACGTATCCGTACAGCGCGGGAGGCGTGAGCACCTGGTGCGACGCGCTGCTGCGCAACACGCCCGACGTGCGCTGGACCCTGCTGCCGCTGATGATGAATCCGCACATCGAGCAGAAGTTCGATCCGCCCGGGAACGTGCGCCGCATCCTCAACGTGCCGCTCTGGGGCATCGAGGAGCCGTCGGAGTTCAGCAGCGACATCCCCTTCGCCCAGCTCTACGACCGCAAGCGCCGCACGACCGACGAGGCCATCGAGCGCGAGTTCCTCCCGCCCTTCCGCGAGCTGGTGCGCGTCGTCTGTACCGATCCCGGCGACTCCCCCACGCTCGGCCGCGTCTTCGTGCAGCTCGAGGACTGGTTCCGCACGCACGACTACAACGAGACGTGGAAGTCGCGTCCCGTCTGGCAGACCTTCAAGCGCGACGTCGAGGAGTACAGCCGCTCGCTGTCGATGCGCAACGCGCGCCCCGGCCCCGATCAGCAGCTGCCGTCGATCTTCGACCTGACGGAGTGCCTGCGCTGGCTCTATCACTTCCTGATCGTGCTCAACGTGCGCGTGCCGAAGACGTCCGTCACGCACTCCACCGCGGCCGCGTTCTGCGGCATCCCCTGCATCACCGCGCGCGTGCGCTACGGCACGCCGATGATCCTCACCGAGCACGGCGTCTACCTGCGCGAGCAGTACCTCTTTCTCTCCCGCTTCCGCCGTCTCTTCTTCTGCAAGCAGTTCCTGATGAACCTCATCACCGCGGTGGTGCGCGCGAACTATCACTTCGCCGACGTCGTGGCGCCGGTCTGTCACTACAACACGCGCTGGGAAGTGGCGCACGCGACGCCGCCGGCGAAGATCCGCGTCATCCACAACGGCGTCGATCCCGACGTCTTCGGCGCCGCGCCGAAGCGGCATGCCGATCCACATGGCGACTTGCACGTCGTGGCCACCGCGCGCATCGATCCGCTGAAGGACATCGAGACGCTCCTCCGCGTCGCCGCGCGCATGAAGACGACGCACCCGCGCGTGCGCTTCACCGTGCACGGCGCGGTCGCGGACGAGACGTACTACAAGCGCTGTCTCGCCCTGCGCCGCCACCTCGGCGTGGAAGACAGCGTCACCATCGGCACTGCCACCGAGGACGTCGTGGCCGCGTATCGCGACGCGGACGTGGTGCTGCTGACCAGCATCTCCGAGGCGTTCCCGTACTCGGTCATCGAGGCGATGTCGTGCGAGAAGCCGGTGGTGGCCAGCGACGTCGGCGGCGTCAGCGAGGCACTGGAAGGATGCGGCGTCCTGGTCAAGCCGCGCGACGACGAGCGCTTCGCCTACGAAGTCGGCAAACTCCTCGACGACCCGCACCTCCGCCTCCGCCTCGGCGCGAAAGCACGCGCGCGGGTGATGGAGGACTTTCGGCTGGATCACTGCATCGGGAAGTATCTGGATTTGTACAGGAGCCTGGCGGCATGAACGGGATGGGAGAGGAAAGAGAAAAGAGGAAAGAGGAAAGCAGCCACGCTGCCGAGCCCTCCTCTTTCCTCGTTCCTCCTTCCTCTTTCCTCTCGGAAAACGCCCACGACCTCGGCCAGCAGGTCGTCGACCTGATCGGCATCCCCAAAGACCACTGGGAGCTGGCCGCGCAACTGGAGGTCATGGGCATCCGCGACGCCGACGCGCGCAGCGACTACGGCGCGCGCGACGTGTTCGACCTCGCCGCGCGCATCTACGCCGACTTCCAGAACGGGCGGCTGCGCTGGGTCATCGAGCCGGAGGATCCGGAGTCCGTCGCGCCGCTGCGGCGCTTCGCAAAGAACTACCTGACCGGCCTCACCTTCTCGTTGCCGATGGCGCTGCAGGCCGTGACCATGGTGGTCTGGGGCTACGGCGTCTGGGGTGCGATCGACATGGATCTGCGCATCGGCAGCGCCATCGCCCTCGGCTTCATCGCCAGCTACGTCGTCACGGGCGGCTTCATGCAGACCATCGTCCGCCGCGGCCTCTTCTACCTCTACCAGGAAGAGCCGTGGCTCGCTCGGTGGACGGCGCTGCGCGCGTGGTCGCTGGCGCTGCGCGTCACGCTGGCGCTGCTGCTCCCCGCGCTGGCCGTCAATGCGCTGTTCTCGATCCTGCCGTGGTCGATCGTGCTGACCGCGTCCGCGTACTACGTCGCGCTCTCCATCCTCTGGCTGAACTGGGCGCTGCTCTATCTCGTCCGCAAGACGTGGATGTTCCTGCTGACGACGGCCGTCGCGCTGGCGGTGGTGCTCTTCGCCGCGAAGGTGCTCGGTGCGAGCCCCATCGTCGCGAACGCGGTCGGCCTCATCGTCGCCGACGCCCTCAGCTTCGGCCTCGCCCTCTGGAACCTGAACGATGTGGGGCGGGCTTCAGCCCGCCGAGGCGTGATCAACCCGCCAAGACTGACCGTCCTCGTCTACAGCACCTCCAAGTTCTTCCTCTACGGACTCCTGTACAACAGCTTCCTCTTCGCCGACCGCGTCATCGCCTGGACCTCGTCGACGGGCCGCGAAGACTTTCCGCCGTACGGCTTCTGGCTGAACGTACGCTACGAGCTGGGGATGGACCTGGCGCTGGTCGTGGTCATGCTGCTCAGCGGCATCGTCGAGCACGCGACGCAGCGCTTCTCCGAGCAGCTGATCCCGCGCGAGAAGCGCGTGAAGAGCGTCGACGCGGCACGCTTCGTGGAGATGTCGCGCGCCGAGCATCGCCGCAGGGCGATCACGCTCGCCGGCGCGTCGATCGCCGCCGCGGCGGCCGCTGTCGCGGTGAACTTCGCGCTGCGCGAGATGCCGTCGCTGCCGATCCATCAGGCGCTGCTCACCGCCACGACCACGCGCGTCTTCGTCGTGGCCACCATCGCGTACGTGATCTTCATGTTCGCGCTGCAGAACATCCTCATGCTGCTGACGCTGTCGCGCGTCGAGCCGGTCGTGCGCGCGGTGGCCATCGCACTGGCCGCCAACGTGGCGGTCGGCTTCGTCTGCAGCCGGGCCATCCACTACTCGGCGGCCGTCTTCGGCCTGCTGACCGGCGCCATCACGCTGGCGTTCCTCACCAGCCGGGCCATCCGCGCGGTGCTCGGCGAGCTCGATTACCACTACTACGCGGCCTATTGACCATGTACACGCTGCTCGGCATCGACGCGGTCCTGCGCATCACGGCGGCGCTGCTGCTGCTGTTCGTGGCCGTGCCGCGCCTGGCGCGGCGCAGACCCGAGTCGCTCGACGCCATGCAGTGGTTCTGGTGGTGCGCCGCGGCGATGACCGTCGGGCTGACCCTGGCCGGCCAGCTCCTCACGCTGCTGAACGTCTTCGACACGTTCACGCTGCTGCTCCTCCTCGCCGCGCTGATCGTCACCGTGCGCGCCTACCGCGAGGGACGCCGCCCCGCCGCGCTGCTCCTCGACTGGTACCGCGACGTCGTGCGTTTCTCGCTGCACGCGCTCGAGGGACGGGTGAACGTGAGGCGCCGTCTGCGGCGGATGTGGAGACGTGGAGGACAGGCAATCCTGCCTGTCCGGACAGGCAGGATTGCCTGTCCTCCACTGGGCTGGCTCGCATTGATCCTCGTCGCCGCGGCGCTCCGCTTCTATCGCCCCTTCGCCACCGCGAACCTCGGCTTCTCCGACACCTACGTCCACCTCTACCTGATGCGCCTCCTCGAGCAGGGGCAGCAGGTCGATCCGGCCTGGGGTCCGTATCCGCGCGGCATGCACTTTCTGCTGATGGCCATCCGCGAGCTGACGAACGTCGACGTCATCCTGCTGATGAACTTCTTCGGCCCCGCCGCCGGCGTGCTGATGACGCTGGCCGTCGCCGACACCGCCCGCCGTCTGACCGGCCGCCTCACCGCGGGCCTCGTCGCCGGCGCCCTCTTCGCCACGATGCTCGGCGGCGCCGGCCAGTACTTTCTCCTCGGCGGCAGCCTGGCCACCGACCGCGTGCAGGAGGCGCGCGAGTTCGTGGCGCTCTCGTACGACGCGATCCCGCCGACGCGCGGCGAGTTCGACGTCCTGGCCACGGTCTTCCAAAGACAGACCGCCACACTCCCGCAGGAGCTGGCCATCGTCTTTCTCTTCCCCGCGGCGATGTTCCTGCTGACGTGGTTCCGCGGCCGCAACCGCTGGCACCTCACGGGCTATCTCCTCTGCACCGCCGCCATCGCCGCCGTGCATCCCGGCGTGGCCGTGCCGCTCGTGCTGCTCAGCGGCGTCGCCGTGATGGCCACGCTTCCATCGTTCCGCGCAATCGGCACCGCCGCACTCACCGGCGCGCTCGGCATCCTCCTTGGCTCGACGTGGATGCTCGGCTTTCTCTTCTATCCCGTGCGCGGCACCGAGCGGGCGAACGATCCCGGCTCGGCGGCGGCGTACTACTTTCCCTTCCTCCGCGGCGGCGATGACGCGCGCATCATCACGTACGTCGACGTGACGCCGTTCCTCATCGCGTGCGTCGTCATCGCGCTGCTGCTGCTTCTCGTTGCGCTGGCCAGACGCAGGACAGGCTTCAAACGTAGGACAGGCTTCAGCCTGTCCGGGCAGGCTGAAGCCCGCCCTGCGTTCGGCTACGTCTTCGCGTCGCTGGCCACACTCGTGTTCACCTTCACGCACGTGGCCTCACGCTACAACTGGCCGGAGGTGGTGGAAGTGCGGCGCAACGCCTCGTGGCTGGCCATGGCGCTGTGCGTGCTGCTCGGCGTGGCCGTCATCGAGATCCTGCGCACGCGCATCACGAAAATCGTGGCGCTGGCCGTGGCGGTGTTGTGGCTGTGGCGCGTGCCGGTGGCGGGCGCGCACGAGCGGCTCATCGACTACTCCGGCTACAGCGCCACCGCGTACGCCGTACTGGAGATCCAGCGCCACCACGAGCCGTTCACCTGGACGCTGATCACGTACGGCCAGGAGTTCCCGATGGTCCTCGGGCGCGGCTTCCATCTCTCCGCGGCGGAGTTCCTCGACCGCTACGATCCGGCGCAGCCGAAACTGGACATCCCGACGCCGTACGTCTTCATCGCCGTCGAGAAGACGCCGCACCCGTTCGAGATCAACACGTGGGCGGCGCGCTTCTCGCGCGCCGACATCCAGCGCCGCCTGCAGACGTGGTGTTTTCTCTACCAGCGCACGCACGGCGACATGCACATTTACCGTGACGACGAGCAGGTGCGCGTCTATATGATTCGGAAGCGCTCATGACCCGACTCCTGCTCCGCAAACGCCCCGAAGTGCACGTGGCCGCGGTCGTGCCGGCGTACAACGTCTCCGCGGAGCTGGGGGAAGTGCTGCGGCAGATGCCGCTGCTGATCAAGACCATCATCGTGGTCGACGACGCCTCGCGCGACGAGACCGCGGCCGTGGCCGAGCGCTACGCGCAACTGGACGCGCGCATCATGGTCCTCCGCCACGAGACGAATCGCGGCGTCGGCGCGGCGATGGTGACCGGCTACGCCAGGGCGCTGGAGTCGGGCGCGGACATCATCGTGAAAGTCGACGGCGACGGACAGATGCCGCTCTGGCTGGTGCCGCAGCTCATCCAGCCGCTCATCGACGGCTCGGCCGACTACACGAAGGGCAACCGCTTCCGCGACTTCCAGGCCGTGCGGGCGATGCCGTTCGTACGCCGCATCGGCAACGTGGCCCTGAGCTTTCTCTCCAAGGCCGCCACCGGTTACTGGCACTGCTTCGATCCGACGAACGGCTTCGTGGCCATCCGCGCGGACGTGTTGTCGCAGATGCCGCTGAAGAAGATCGACCCGACGTATTTCTTCGAGACGTCGATGCTCAGCCATCTCTACGTCCTCGGCGCGGTGGTGAAGGAAGTGCCGATGCCGGCGCGCTACGTCGGCGAGACGTCGAGCCTCTCCATCACGCGCGCGCTGCGGCAGTTCCCGGGGAAGCTGGTCTGGTCCCTCATCCGCCGCCTGGTGCTGAAGAATTTCGTCTACGACTTCAACCTCGAGTCGTTCCACATCCTGGCCGGCGTGCCGCTGCTGCTCCTGGGGATGCTGTACGGCGGCTATCACTGGTGGTGGTACAGCAGCCGCAACCTCGCCGCGCCGACAGGCACGGTCGTCCTCTCCGCGCTGCTGATCACGATCGGCATGCAGCTCCTGATCTCCGCGGTGAACCTCGACCTGCAGTCGATCCCCCGCGAGCCGATCAACGCGGGAGCGATCCGCGTGGAAGGGGCTCAGCGCAGCGACGCCGCGTTAGAATCGCGCGTCCATGCCGATTGATCTCTCGAAGCTCTACCAGGTCGACGACGCCGGCTGCCTCTACATCTCCCCGGTCATCAACGACTGGAACGTCGTCTCCTCGTACGGCGTCGACACGGTGATCGACCTCGAGGGCGGCCTCGACGAGTGCATCCCGACCATTCCCAACGGCTGCCTCTACGTCTACTTCCCGATCTACGACGAAGACCTCCCCGACCTCGACAAGCTCGAAGCCGTCGTCTCCCTCGGCGCCCACCTCGTCAAGAACGGCCATCGCGTCCTCTCCCACTGCGGCATGGGCTTCAACCGCTCCGCCCTCGTCGCCGGCCGCATCATGCATCGCCTGGGCATGCCCGGCGCGAAGGTGGTGGAGCAGCTCCGCTCCCGCCGGCCGGGCGCGCT
>DASUSL010000491.1:0-14775 GCA_036375135.1 Thermoanaerobaculia bacterium
CGCCGCTTTGGGAACGGTGGGACGAAGCGGCGCGGCGGCACGCTTACCAAAGCGGCGGCTGTGCCGCCGCACTCCTATGCTATTGCGCCATACGGGGCTGTCACGGGCGCTGACGGAACTTCTCGTACAGCAGCGTGTGCCGCGACTCCATCGGCACCTGTTCGCCGCCGATGAACACCTGCCGCACATTGGTGCGGATCTCCAGCGGGTCGCCGTCGGTGACGATCAGGCTGGCGTTCTTCCCGACTTCCAGCGAGCCGAGGCGGTCGGCCACGCCCCAGATGCGCGCGGGGTAGATCGTGACCGCCTTCAGCGCCTCCTCCTTCGGGAGGCCGAACGCCGCCGCGGACGCGGCGTGGTACGGGAGGTTGCGCGTGTTGTGCGCGTCCTGCGTCTGGATGGCGAACGGGATGCCGGCGTCGAACAGCGTCTTCGCATTCGAGAAGAGCAGGTCGTACGCGTCGTCCTCGCGCTGCGGGAGCGAGAGGATCGGCCCGAGGAGCACGGGGATGTTGCGGCGCTTCACGTCGTCGAGCACGCGGCCGACGTCCTGCGCGCCGGAGAGGATCACCTTCAGCTTGAACTCGTCCGCGAACGTGAGCGCGGCGCGGATGTCGCGCGCGAGATTCGCGTGCATGACCACCGGCACGCGTCCCTCCACGACCGGTACGAGCGCCTCGAGGATCAGGTCGCGGTCGAAGCGCTCCACGCGCTCGTTCGCGCGGCGCGCGGCGGCCGCCTTGCCGTACGCCTGCGCGTCGCGGAGGATGTCGCGCAGCTTGTCGACGTCCTTCGAGTACGACTTGCGCAGCTCTTTCTCCGCCTCTTCGTCCTGCGGCTGATCGGAGATCGGTGCGCTGCGCAGGCGCGGGAAGCGGAGATGCACCGCCGTCGGTCCCTTGACCACCATCTCCGGCGGCGTCCAGCCGATCAACTGAATGAGTGCGCTCTGGCCGGAGATGATCCCGCCCTCGGGCGTGGCCACGACATGCGTCACGCCGTTCACGCGCGTGACCGGCACCAGCTCGCTGTGCGGATTGATCGCCACCGCGGCCTGCGCGTTCGGGTTGAAGTCGCCGAGCTCCGAGGTGTCGACCGTGCCGGCCACGGCGTCGATCTCCACGAGGCCGACGTTCGAGCCGGAGTCGATCATGCCGGGATAGACGAAGAGGCCCGTGCCGTCGATGACCGTCGCATCCGCCGGCACCGTCGCATTCGCGCCGACGGCGGTGATGACGCCGTTCGCGAAGACGATGGTGCCGTTCGCGATCGGTGCGCTCGTCACCGGGACGATGGTGGCGTTGCGGATGGCGAACGTTCCCTTGCGGCCGGTGCTGTTGAGGATCGTCGACTGCGCGAAGGCGCTCGTGGCGACGAGCAACGCGACAATGAGTGCCTTACGCATTGGGCTTCCTCTCCTTCTCCTTCGTGTTCTTCTTCGCGTCATCCGCTTCTTTCTTCAGGCGCTCTTCCTTCTCTTTGCGGTCCGCCTCGCGGCGCGCGAGGTCCTGCGCGCGGTCGAAGTAGACCTCTCCCTCGATGAACGTCGTGTCGACGCGCGAGTAGCTCGAGAGCGGATGGCCGTTCCAGATGACCAGGTCCGCGTCCTTGCCGGTCTCGATGGAGCCGATGCGGTGATCGAGGCGGAGCTTCTTCGCCGCGTTGATCGTGCAGACGCGCAGCGCCTCTTCCTCGGTCAGTCCGCCGTACTTCATCGCCTTCGCGGCGTCGTGGTTGAGGTGCCGCGCCAGTTCATCCGAATCGGAGTTCACGGAAGTGAGCACGCCGTTGCGCACCATCAGCGCGACGTTGTACGGGATCGCGTCGTACGCCTCGGCCTTGTAGCCCCACCAGTCGATGAACGTGCCCGCGCCGGCGCCGTGCTTCGCGATCTCGCGCGCGACCTTGTAGCCCTCGAGCACGTGCTGCAGCTCGCGGACCTTGAAGCCCATCTCGTCGGCGAGGTTGAGCAGCATCACGATCTCGTCGGCGCGATACGAGTGCGCGTGGACGTCGATCCTGCCGCGGAGGATGTCCGCCATCGTCTCCATCAGCAGGTCGCGGCGCGGCGGGATGGCGGTCTCGTTGCGCTTGCGCTTCGCCTCGTACTCGTCCCACGCGGCCATGTAATCGCGCGCGTCGATGAACGACTTGCGGATCACTTCCTCCACGCCCATGCGCGTGGCCGGGTACTGCCGCTGCTGCCCCTCGGGCGGCCGGAAGTTGGCCGACTTCGGGTTCTCGCCGAGGGCGAACTTGATCGTGCGCGGGGCATCGGGAACGATCCATTCCGAGACCGGGCGTCCCCACTTCCACTTCACGATCTGACTCTGGCCGCCGATGGCGTTCGCGGAGCCGTGCAGGATCAGCGCGGCGGTCGTGCCGCCGGCGAGCTGGCGGTACGCGGAAATGTCGTCGTCGGTGAGCGCGTCCTGGATGCGCACCATGCCGGTGTTCGGCAGGGAGATCTCGTTGACGCTTCCTTCGACGCCGGTGTGAGAGTGCGTGTCGATGATGCCGGGCATCACGAACTTGCCCGTGCCGTCGATGACGCGCGCGTTCGCCGGCGCGGAGACGTCGCGGCCGACCGCGGCGATCTTCGTGCCGCGGATCAGCACCGAGCCGTTCTCGATCACGCCGTTGGTGACGGTGAGGATCGTCGCGTTCCGAATGAGCGTGACGCGCTCCTGCGCGAAGAGCGGAAGCGCGACTGCGATGGCGAGGATCAGCTTTCTCATCTCGATCTGCTCCCGCTGAACTCGAAGTTGCCGAGGGTCGTGGTCACGGTGCCGTTCATGGTGTCGCCGCTGACGGTGCCGCGGAACACCCACTCGCTGGCCTCGGCCTCGTTGTTCTGCGCCGAGATCGTGAAGTCGACCGCGGTGCCGTCGAACGAGCCGCCGCGGATGTCGCCCGAGCCGCGATCGCCCGAGAAGGTGCCGCTGAGTTTTCCGTCCTCGACGCGCAGCGTGACCTGAATGGCCACGTTGCCTTCGGGTGTGCGCACCGTGAGCGCCCACGTGCCGTCGAGCGGCGACGCACTCGCGGCCGAAGCCTCGTCGCGCGCGGCGCGGTCGTCGGCGGGGAGGCGGATCTCGCGTCCGTCGACGAAGACACGCTTCACCTTCGCGTCCTTCTCGAAGAGCGGCTTGTCGCTGACGATCACGTTCGCGATCTTGCCGCGCTCCAGCGTGCCGAGCTGGCGGTCGATGCCGAAGATACGCGCCGGCGCGATGGTGGTCGCGCGCAGTGCGTCGGCGGCGGAGAGTCCGTTGTCGATGGCCTTGCGGATGCCGGGGAGGAAGTCGCCCGCCTTGCCGGGGCCGCTCACCAGCGCGTACTGGACGCCGTTCTTCTGCAGCACGGCGGGCGTGGTCGGCTGCAGCTGGCGCTCGCGGATCACGCGCAGCGGCTGGTCTTCGCGATCGTCCTTGTCACTCGGTGCCGTCGGCCATTTCACGGAGACGAGCACGGGGACGTTCTTCAACTCGCCCGCGAGCTCGTAGCCGCCGCGCGCGCCGGAGAGGACGTAGCGGAGGTTCATCTCCTTCGCGATGGCCATGGCGCGGCGCATCATCGTGTCGGAGTCGGCGACGAAGACGACCGGCAGGTCGCGGCGCAAAACGGGACGCAGCGCGTCGAGCGCGGGACTCTCGCGCGGGCGTTCCAGTCCCGCGGGCGAGCGTCCGTAGACCTCCGTCGCGCCGATGTGCTGCTGCGCGTCGAAGAAGGTCTGGCGGATGTACGACACGACGCCCATCAGGCTGTCCGGATAGGTCCAGGTCGGGCGCGGGTTGAACGAGATCTGCAGCGCGGCGGGACTCTTGATCACGCGCGACTCGAGCGGGCCGCCGCCGAGGTTCACGATCGCCGACTGGCCGTTGAAGATGCCGTGCGCCGGCGCGGTGACGACGGTCGTCACGCCGATGGCGCGGCGCGCTTCGGCGTCGTCGTCGGAGATGTTCGCGTTGCGCACGGCGAGAAAGTCGGGCGTCGGCTCGGCGGGACGCTCGGCGCGCGCGGCCGCGGCGGCACCCCCTCCGCCGCCGCCACCGAATCCGCGCCGCGCCGGCGCGGCGGCGAAGCCGAGCGACGTCTGCGCGTCGATGAGGCCGGGGTAGACGTGCATGCCGGCGACGTCGATGACCGTGGCGTCCGGGGGAATCGTGGCGTTCGCGCCGGCGGCCTCGATCAGCCCGTTGCGGATGATCACCACGCCGTTCGCGACCGCGGGGCCGGAGACCGGATGGACCGTGGCGCCGGTCAGGGCGTAGACACCGGGTGCGTCGGCGAAAGCCGTGACGGAACAGAGGAGAAATGCAAAGGCGACGAGTCGCCGAAGCTTCATGCCCACCTCCAAAGGTTGCGAATCATAGGACAGATTGCGTACCCTCATCCGTCCGGAAAAATCATGGTCCTCTTCAACTACGCCACCAAAGAGATCACGGCCAAAATCGTCTATTACGGGCCGGGACTCTGCGGCAAGACGACGAACCTGCAGTTCATCTACGACTCGCTGCCGTCGAACAACAAGAGCAAGATGCTCTCGCTGGCGACGAAGACGGACCGCACGCTCTTCTTCGACTTCCTCCCGCTCGACCTCGGCAAGATCCGCGGCATGCGCACCAAGCTGCAGCTCTACACCGTGCCGGGGCAGGTCTACTACAACTCCACGCGCCAGCTCGTGCTCAAAGGGGCGGACGGCGTGGTCTTCGTGGCGGACTCGCAGGACTTTGCGCTGGACGCCAACCTCGAGTCGCTGCAGAACCTCGAGGACAACCTCAAGCGCCAGGGCATCCGCATGCGCGAGATGCCGCTGGTCATCCAGTACAACAAGCGCGACCTGCCGAACGCGCTGGCCGTCGGCGAGATGAACCCGGAGCTGAACAAGTCGGGCGTGCCGACGTTCGAGTCGGTGGCCACGACGGGACTCGGCGTCGAGGAGACGCTGAAGGGCATCACGCAGCTCGTGCTCGCGCACCTCGTCAAGAAGTACGGACTGGAAGGAGCGGAGCCGCTCGAGCGCGAGATCCAGATCCTCAACGCGCCGTCGGCATCGAAGCCCGCCGCCGACTCGCTGTGGGACGACGACGAGGCGGATCCGTTCAGTGCCGCGCCCACCGAGCCGGCTGCGCCCGCGCGCGCCGCGGCGATCCCGCTGTCACCCGTCGGCGAGGCGGAGTTCGAGCTCGACGACGCCTCGGGACACGACAACATCCCCATCGTGGCCACGGAGCTCCTTCCGCCGCCCGCGCCGGTGTCGAATCCCTTCGACGCCTACTTCAGCGAGGCGGACGAGACGCCGGCGACGGAGATCCCGACGACGTCGATCGAGATCCCGCTGCCGCAGGGGATTCTCGAGTCGCTCCCCGTCCTCGGCGAGCAGCCGGCCGCGACGACGGTGGCCGTGCCGCCACCCGCCGCGCCGCCCGAGCGCCGTGCGAACGACGGGCTGGTGAAGGAAGTGACGATCCCGCTCAACCTCCCGATGGACGAGCTGCGGCAGCACCGCCGGCTGCGCCTGAAGATCACGCTCGACGTGAATCTGCTGCCGTGAGCGGAAAAACGTAGGGCAGGCTTCAGCCTGCCCCGGGACAGGCTGAAGCCTGTCCTACATTTGGCGGAGGAGGTGGGATTCGAACCCACGGTACCGTTACCGGTACGGCGGTTTTCAAGACCGCTGCCTTAAACCACTCGACCACTCCTCCGGGGATTCACTGCGCGAACGTCATGCGGCTGTAGCCGGTCGAGCCCCCGACCATGTCCAGAATCCCGATCGAGACGCGATCTCTTCCCGGAGCGAGCGTCAGGTCGACGCCGTACGCGAGGTTCTTGCCGCGCAGGCGCGCCACCTGATCCTCGTTGAACTTGAAGTTGCGCGTCTCGCGCTGGGGGTTCGCGCCGCCGTTCGCATCGCCGACCGACACGAACACGGTGAAGGAGCAGTTGTAGTCGCGTCCTTCGCGCACGAGGCGCAGCGCGTCGAAGGGGATCATCACGTTGACCTTCACCTGGCGCTCGCCGGTGGGGGTCGAGGCCATGCGGCCGTCCGGGATGACCATGATGCCGATGTCGTTCGAGTCGGACTGCGAGTGGTTGTTGACGACGCGGTCGGCGATCTGCCATTCCGGCTGCACGCGCGCGGCGGCGATGACCGAGCGGGCGCGCAGGCCGTTCTTCATTCTGACGTTGATCTTCGTGTCCGGTCCGACGTAGGTCGGCGAGCGGTAGCCGATCGAGTAGTACGCGTCGAGGTCGCCCTTCACGCGCTGCAGCGCCAGCTCGGCGGTGCGGCCGACGTGCGACTCACCGCCCGTGGCCACCGCCAGGCGCGTGAAGCCGTCCACGGCCGTGTTGGCGGAGGAGAAATCGTTCGCGCCGGACGACGCGTAGCGCGACGTGATGCTCTTCGACGGGCGGTCGTTCACCTCGGGATTCACCGCGTAGAAGGCAATCCCTTTGAGGCGCGCCGACGCGGCGACGTTGTCGATGTCGCGGCTCAGGTCGAACGACGACTTCTCCATCAGCGCGTGCGTCAGCCGGCGCATCTGTCCGATGGGAACGGCGTTGTTCTGGTGGCGCTCGATCTCGCGCATCGCCGACTCCAGGCGCTGGTAGACGTCCGCGCCCGGCATCACCGGCAGCGAGCCGCCCGCGAGCACGACCACGCGGCGTCCGTCGGAGGCGGAGTCGAAGTGCTTCAGCGACGAGTTGAGGGCGTAGAGCGTCTGTTCGGTCTCCGCGGCCACGCTGCCCGCGTACGAGCGGGCGCGGCTGAGGATCAGGTTGAAATCGACGCCGGGGAGGAAACGCTCGTCCTCATCTCCGGTGTTCACGCGGCTCGTGGCCGTGGAGCCGCCCGACTGCGAGCGCTGGCGCCGGCGGTTGAGCGTGCTCGCCGTCGGCCCGCCGCCGCTGGCGACGTGGATCATCTCGCCGAACATGTTGTCCAGCTCCGCCATCTCGAGCGGCGAGGCGGCGGCGTCATTGGCGACGTTCTCGAGCGCGGTGGCGATCTCCGCGCGGTCGGCGGTCCAGCCGGTGCGCTGCTTGGCCGTGCCGGCGAGCGTGACCACCATCAACCGGTCTTCCGGAGTGGAGAGCAGCGAGTCGACCTGC
The DNA here is from genome assembly GCA_036375135.1 of Thermoanaerobaculia bacterium. Taxonomy (GTDB): domain Bacteria; phylum Acidobacteriota; class Thermoanaerobaculia; order Gp7-AA8; family Gp7-AA8; genus QHVT01. The sequence continues at coordinate 7,120 of DASUSL010000491.1, forward strand.
GACAGCACCGCGGCCACGGTCTTCTTGCGCGCGGAGAAGGCGATCGTGCGGTTGTCGATCACCACGAGGATGCGCCGCGGCACGGGCTGCGAGGCCTCCATCGAAACGCGCCGGTACTCGGCGAGGTTCGTGATCTGGCGCGCCATGCCGTCTTCGATGATCTCGAAGTCCGCCTGCGTGAGACCCGGGACGTGGTTCCCCTGCGCGTCGGTCACGATCACGTCGAGATTCGTGAGCTGGACCTCGATGGACTCCGTGACGGTGGCGGTCGTCCGCTCCTGCGCGGCGGCCGTGAGAGCAGTGAAAAGAAAAACGATCGACGCGATGCGACGAGTCATGATCTGCCTCCGGTGTGGCTGCGATTGTATGCAGGAGCGGCGCCGGGCCGCTACTGCGGAGCGATGGCGCTATTGCAACAGTGTCCGCGCGTATCCGGTCTTGCCGCTGCGGAGGTCGAGCATCCCCACCGAGACGCGGTCGCGGCCCGGCCCGACGGTGAGCTTCACGCCGTAGGCGATGCTCTTGCCGCGCAGCTTGTCCACCGTCTCCTGGTCCCAGTTGAAGTTGCGCGTTTCCTGCTGCGGCTGCGCGCCGCCCGTCGCATCGCCGACGGAGACGAAGACGGAGAACGCGCACGCGTACTTGCCGGTCTTGTCTTTCGCGATGGCCAGCCTGTCGAACGGAATCATGACGCGCAGGACCATGGAGCGGCTGCCGTCCGCGGCCGGCGCACCCGGCTCCGGGACGAGGTTGATGCCGAGGTCATTCGTGGCCGGCTCGGTGAAATGCTGCGAGAGCACCTGGTCGGTCACCTGCCACTCCGGACTCAGCGCCGCCTGCGCGATCGTCGCGCGCGCGTTCAGTCCGCCCTTCGCCTTCACCACGATCTTCGTCTCGGGAGTGACCGCCGTGGCAGAGCGGTAGCCAAGGGAGTAGTAGGTGTCGAGGTCGCGCTGGATGTCGCCGAAGGCGATGTCGGCGCTGCGGCCGATGTGCGACTCCCCGCCGGTGGCCAGTGCGAGGCGATAGAAGCCGTCCGTGGTCGCGTTGGCCGCGGAGAAGTCGTTCGCGCTCGACGACGCGTACGTGCCGGTGCTGTCGCGCAACTGCTTCTCGTTCGTCTCCGGATTCACCGCGTAGAAGGCGATGCCTTTCAGCCGCGCCGCGGTGGCCAGGGCGTCGACGTTCTTCGAGAGATCGAAGGCAGTCTTCTCCATCAGGGGCGAGTCGAGCGAGGCCGACGCACCGCGCGCCGACATGGCGGTGCTGCGCTCGTGCCGCTCGATCTCGCGCAGCACGCTGTCGAGCCGCTGGAAGATGTCCGCGCCGGCGAAGAGCGGCAGCATGCCGCCCACGAGCACGACCAGGCGCCGCCCGCCCGGAGCGGCCTGGAACTGATTGAGAGAGGTGGTGAGCGCGCCGAGGGTCTGGCGCGTCTCGTTCTGGCGCGAGCTGGCGAACGCGCGGGCGCGCGTCAGAAGAAGGTTGTAATCGACGGCGGCGGCCACGCGCTGGGCGCCGGGATCGAACGACTCTGCATCCGGGTCGGAGTTGGGGGTGCTGCTGCCTCTGCTGCCCGTTCCGACCGTGGGGGCGGGACGCCGCGGGCCGGTCGCGCTGCGCTTGCCGCCCACGTTCCCCTGCGCCTGCGACAGCATGTCCGCGAACATGTTGTTGATCTCGGCCTCGTCGAGGCGCGCCGCCGCGGGCTCCTGCTCGATCTGCGTGAGCACGCGCTCGATCTCCGCGCGGTCCGAGGTCCAGCTCGTGCGCGGCTGCGAGGAGCCGGAGATCGTGACGATCATCAGACGGTCGCCGCTCGCGCCGAGGAGCTGATTGATGGTGGTGCGCAGCGCGGCCACGGTCTTCTTACGCGCCGACTGCGGGATGGTGCGGTTGTCGATGGCCACCAGGATGCGCCGCGGCGCGCCGAGCGAGGCAGTGCTCGCTTCCGTGCCGGCCGGACCGCGGCGGACCTCCGAGAGGTTCGTGATCTCGCGGCGGACGCCGTTCTCCAGCACTTCGAAGTCGTCTTTCGTCAGCCCGCCCACGCGCTGCCCGCGGCCGTCGGTGACGACGACGTCGAGGTTGGTGAGCTGCACTTCGATGGTTTCGGAGGTCTGCGCGTGCGCGCACAGCGCGGCAGTGGCGACCAAGGCACACACCAGGCTTTTGAGCATGGTGGCGATTGTACGTCGTGGCGGAGAGAGAGGGATTCGAACCCTCGGTAGAACTTGACGCCCTACGGCGGTTTAGCAAACCGCTGGTTTCAGCCACTCACCCATCTCTCCGTGCTGAAAGGACTCGCATTCTAACCGAAGTGGGGACGATGCTCTTCCCGATGGTTGCTGGTGGCTTCCGAGGTCGCAGCCGAATGTGGGGCGGGCTTCAGCCCGCCCCGGGTCTCGCGAGTCGTGTGCACCGCGGCGACGTTGCCGTTCTCCGGGTAGCTCCATCGGGAGGCAAGGTGCGAACGAGTCGCGAGAGCCGGGCGGGCTGAAGCCCGCCCCACATTTCTGGCGGGGCAACCGGCAACACAGCAGCCGCGCCTACAACTTCTCGAGCGGCTCGTGCGCCGGGCCGTTGAGCACGTCCCCCGTCGGCGTGAAGCGCGAGCCGTGGCAGGGGCAGTCCCAGCTCTTCTCGGCCGGGTTCCAGGCCACGTCGCATTTCATGTGCGTGCAGATCGGGGAGAGGCAGTGCAGCGTGCCGCGGTCGTCGCGGTAGGCGGCGATCTTTTTACCGTCCACCTTGATGATCTTTCCCTCGCCGGCGGCCACTTCTTCCGTGCTGCGCGCCTCGACGTCCGCGCTGGTCAGACGATCGGCGATGAGGTGCGCGGGGAAGTGCAGGTTCTCGGTGATGAACTCCTTCGTGGTCATGTGCGGGCGGTTGCGCATCGGGTCGAACACGTCCGCCCACGGATTCTGCACGCCGAGGATGAGATCGCTGATCAGCATCGCGCCGACCGTGCCGAACGTCATCCCCTGTCCCGCGTATCCCGTCGAGACGTAGACCTGCGTGCTCGAGCCGCCGATGAGTGGCAGTCCGCCGTGCGGCTCGATGACCTGTCCGGACCAGCGATAGCGCTCCTCGCGCTCGCCGAAGTACTCGCGCGTGTACGCGGCCACGTTGGTGAAACAACCCTCGGTGTCCTCTTCCTCGCCGGTGCGATGGTCCGCGCCGCCGACGATGAGGAACGTTCCCTCGTTCGTCTCCTGCCAGCGCGTGTAGTGATACGGATCGGCCGTGTCCCAGAACAGGCCGTCGGGATGCGGGTCGTTCTCCGCGAACGCGATCGCATACGTGCGGTACGCGGCCCCCTTCACGTGCACGTGCGTAAAGCCCTGGATGGGAACGTTCGTGGCCATGAAGACATGGTCCGCGGTGACGCGCCCGTGCTCGGTCTCGACGATCCCCTGATCGACCTTCGTGGCGAACGTGTTCTCGAAGATGCGCGCCCCGGCGAGGACGGCCTGCCGCGCCAGCGCGTTGATGTACTCGCGCGGATGGAACTGCGCCTGATCCGGCCAGAGCACGGCGCCGCGCGTGTCGAACGGCAGCGGCACGTCGGTGACGTACTGCGCCTCCAGTCCCGCCTCGCGCGCCGCGGCGGCCTCGCTCTTCAGCTCGGCGACGTACTTGCGCTTCTCCGTGTAGAGGTAGCCGGGGACGCGCTTGAAGTGGCAATCGATGGAGAAGCGCTGCACGAGCTCGGCGATCTTCTCCTTCGACGCGCGACTCGCGCCGGCCACGAGCTCCGCCTCTTCCTTGCTGTAGTGGCGCCTGATGTAGTGATAGCGCGCGTCGATGGCCTCGGTGATGTGCGCGGTGGTGTTGCCGGTCTCACCGGACGCGACGGTCTCCTTCTCGATGACGGCGACGCGTTTTCCCTTCTCGGCGAGCAGAAGCGCGGCGGTGATGCCGGTGATGCCGGCCCCGACGATGACGACGTCGACCTGGAGATCTTCGCGCAACGGCTCGTAGCGCGGAATCGCGGCGGTGGCGTTCCAGAGAGAGGTGGATTGCTGGTTCACGCAAACGGCTGAGGCAAGATCCGTGCAGAGGAAAATCGCAGAAAGTGACGCAAATCGTCACTCTCGGGCATGCTTCATGCTCGAACTTGAGACCGCCTCACAGGGGGCACGGCAGTTCCGAACATTGGGATTCTTGAACCCCGGAAGGAGATCATTCATGGCAACGAGTAAACGCGGTTTTGCGTCGATGGATCCGGCGAAGCAGCGTGAGATTGCAAGCAAGGGTGGGCGTGCCGCTCACGCGAAGGGCACCGCACACGAGTTCACTTCGGACGAAGCACGCGTCGCCGGCCGCAAGGGTGGCGAGGCGGTGAGCCGCGATCGCGCCCACATGGCAGCGATCGGCCGCGAGGGCGGCCACAGCCGTGGCGCGCGGGCACGTGCTGCCGCGACCGGTACCGCGGCGGCCATCGGCGCCGCCGCCGGCGTCGCGATCGGCGCGGGTGCGGCCTACGCGGCCACGCATCGCAACACGCATGACACCGGCACCGACGTTTCGCAGGGCACCGGCTCGCAGCCGTTCGTCCGTCAGGCGAACGAGGAGCGCAGCGGATTCGAGTCGAGCAATCGCAATTCGAATACGAACGGCGGCTTCGGCTCGCAGGACAACGACCGTCTCGACGACGATCGCAATCGCAGGTTCTAACCAGGTGGAGGACAGGCAATCCTGCCTGTCCTCCACTACATCTCTTCCATCCGGTTCGCCAGCTCGCCTCCCAGCCAGCCGGTGATCACCGTCAGCAGCACACCGAGGCCCGAGAGCAGAATGGCCATCGCCTCGGGGTCCGCCGGAGCGTCGCGCCGCAGCAGCCAGCTCGCCGCGTAGAGCAGCGCCACGATGCCCATCCCTCCGCCGTGCAGCGCGCCGACGCGCCGCGCGCGCGTGCCCTGCGGAATGGCCAGCCAGTCGACGAGGCCGAACAGCGCCGCCGCGATGCCGCCCACCACCCCGGCGAAGATCAGCCACCACGCCACGATGGCCAGCTGCTCGCGTCCGCGCGCCAGCCAGGCCAGGTCGAAGAAGAAGGAAGTGGCGAGAAGGCCGAGAGGAAAGACGATCAGCACGCGATGCAGGGGATGGCCGAGGAGCCGTGCGCGCGCCTTCATTCGAAGGCCATCTTAACCACTTCCGCAAAGTGCAACGTCTTCCGCCCCGCCCCCTGCTCGATCTGCTCGCGGCAGGAGAAGCCGTCGGCGATGATCAGCGTCTCCGCGTCCGCCTCGCGCACCATCGGCAGGATCACGCGCTCGCCGAGCTTCATCGAGAGGTCGTAGTGCTTCGCCTCGAAGCCGAACGCGCCGGCCATGCCGCAGCAGCCCGAGTCGGGGTGCGTGAGGTCGATGCCCATCTTGCGCAGCATCGCCTCCTCGGCGTCGAAGCGCATGACCGACTTGTGATGACAGTGCGCCTGCGCGATGGCCTTGCGACGGAGCTGCGGCAGCTCGACGTTGTCGCGCGCGAGCAACTCGCTCAGCGTGAGCACGTTGCGCTTCTCGTTCGGGAAGAGATGCGGCAGCTCGTCGCGGAAGACGGAGACGCAGCTCGGCTCGAGGCCGACGATGGTCATCTCGGGATCGGTGGCGTCCAATGTCTCGCGCAGCAGCTTCTTCGCGCGGTCGAGGAAGCCCCAGTCGTAGAGCGGCCGTCCGCAGCAGAGGCGCTGCTTCGGGATCTCGACCTGATAGCCGAGGCGGTCCAGGACGTCCGCGGCGGCATGGAGCGTCGCGGGCGTGAAGTGGTTGTTGAACGTGTCGGGCCAGAGCAGGACGCGCTTTCCGCCGTTTGCGCGCGGGGCAAAGCGCTGGCGGAAAGTTTTACGAGCGAATTTCGGCATCGCGCGCTCTTTTGCCACGCCGGCGAACGGCTTCCCCAGGGCCATCATCACGTTGGCCACGCGCGGCAGGTGCTGCGCGATGCCGGCCCACCAGTAGATCAGCCCCATCGTGTACGCGGGCAGCGGCCGCAGTCGCCCTTTGTAGTAGTGCGACATGAACTCGGCCTTGTAGGTGGCCATGTCGACCTGCGTGGGACAGTCGCCTTTGCAGCCCTTGCACGCCAGGCAGAGGTCGAGCGATTCCTTGACCGCCTCGTTGCGCCACGTCGGCGGGACGACTTTCCCCTCGAACATCTCGAAGAGCAGCCGCGCGCGGCCGCGCGTCGAATGCTCTTCCTCGCGCGTGACCTGATAGCTCGGGCACATCGTGCCGCCGTCGAGCCGCCGGCATCTGCCGACGCCGACGCAGCGCAGCACGGCGTGGTTCATCCGCCCGTAATCCTCGGCGAACGAAAAGTGCGTCTCCGGATTCCACGGCGCGTACTGCCTGCCGAGGCGCAGGTTCTCGTCCGGCTCGTACGGCATGATGAGCTTCCCGGGGTTCATCTTCCCCTCGGGATCCCACAGCGTCTTGAACTCGCGGAACGCGGACATCAGCTCGGGGCCGAACATCTTCTCGAGCAACGCGGCGCGCGCCTGTCCGTCGCCATGCTCGCCGGAGAACGAGCCGCCGTAGCCGGCGACGAGATCCGCCGCGTCGTTGAGAAACGCACGGAACTTCGCGATGCCGGCGTCGCTGGTGAGGTCGAAGTTCGTGCGCGTGTGCACGCAGCCGTCGCCGAAGTGGCCGTAGAAATCGCCGCCGTACTGGTAGCGCTCGAGCAGCTTGCGGAGGTCGCGCAGATAGCCGCCCAGTTTGTCCGGCGCGACCGCGGCGTCTTCCCATCCCTCCCACATCAGCGGCTTGCCGGGAACGTGTCCCGTCGCGCCGAGGCCGGACTCGCGCACGGCCCAGACGAAGCGCGCTTCCTTCGTCGAGTTGTCGAAGACGCGCGTGTTCGGAAGCGTGGCGCCGAGGCGGCGCGCTTTGTCCATCGCTTCTTCGATCGACTCGCCGCCGAACTCCGCGAGCATCCAGCCGCCGCCCGGCGGGAGCAGCGCGATGCCGTGCGGGTTCATCTTCTTGTAGACCTGGTCGCGCACGAGCAGGTCGTCGAAGCCTTCCAGGCCGATGGGACCGAAGCTCAGCACGCGCGGGACGTCGTCCGCGGCGTCGTAGACGGTCGGGTACCCGATGACGAGCAGTGCGCGATGCGGCGGCGAGTAGACGAGCTTCGTCTTCGCCTCGAGCGTCAGCGCGCAGGTCGACTCGCTGCCGACGAGGGTGCGCGCGACATGGAAGCCGTTCTCCGGCAGCAGCTCGTCGAGGTTGTAACCGGAGACGCGGCGCGGGATGCGCGGGAACTTCGCGCGAATGAGATCGGCGTAGCGGTCGCGGATCGATTTGAGGCCCGCGAAGATCTCGCCGCGGCGGCCGCCGCCGGCGATGATCGACTGCAGCTCGCTCTCGGTCGTGGCGCCGACGCGCATGCGCACGCCGTCGTACGTGAGGATCTCCAGCTCCTCGATGTTGTCGACGGTCTTGCCGGACATGATCGAGTGCACGCCGCAGGAGTTGTTGCCGATCATGCCGCCGAGGGTGCATTGGGCGTGGGTGGCGGGGTCGGGGCCGAAGGTGAGGGTGTGCAGCTCGGCCTGCGCGCGCAAGTCGTCGAGCACGATGCCCGGCTCGACCCGCGCGAACTTCTCGAGCGGGTTCATCTCCACGACGTGGTGCATGTACT
>DASUSL010000492.1:0-5924 GCA_036375135.1 Thermoanaerobaculia bacterium
GTGTCTCATTAATTACGGCACCGTGCGCCGAACTCATCTATCATCCGGAACCATGACGTTCCGCTCCATCGCCATCGTTTCGGTCCTCGGAATCCTCGCCGTCGCCGTCCTCTACTTCGCCGTCTTCCCGAGCCTCTCCACGGACGCACGCTTCTGGTTCACCGCCATCAGCCGCACGCTGATGCTGTCGATGGTGGCCCTCGCCGCCGGCCTCGCCGCGCACCGTTTCGGCTGGTGGAGCGAGTACGTCGGCCGCGCCTGGACGCTCTTCTTCGTCGAGTACGCCGTGCTCACCGTCGGCGAGATCGCGCGGCGCGCTTCTCCCGGCGCGTCGACGCTCAACGAGATCTGCGTGGTCGTCGCCAACATCGCCGGCATCGGCGCGTACGTGCTGATGGCGCGCTCGCTCTCCGCGGCGGGCCTCGCCTACTACGGCTCGCGCGTGAAGAAGATCGCCTTCATGGTGCTGGCGCTGGCCGTGGCCCTCGCGCTCTGCCAGGCGCCGATCCGCGAGGCGTTCCAGTCGCTCGGCACGAACGACCCGAGCATCGGCGCGTTCGTCTCGCCGCTCGCCGACGTGATCACCTTCGTCCTCGTCGCGCCGCTGCTGCTGACGACGTTCGCGCTGCGCGGCGGGCAGCTCTTCTGGATGTTCGCGTTCCTGACCACGGGCACCGTCGGCTGGATGGTGAACCAGGGCGCCGGCGCGCTGGTGACGCTGGCCGGCGGCGGCGAGAACGCCGTCCGCACGGGACGCATGACCGGCTTCGCCATGGCCTGCTTCCTCATTGCCGCGGCGGCGCTCACGCAATGGCTGGCCGCGCAGCGGGCCATGCGAGGAGCGCAGCATGCCTGAGCCGGTGAGCGAACTGGTCACGCGCAAGCTCTCCGTGCACCTCGGCCCGAACGTCGCGCGCATGGCCGTGAAGACCTTCGCGCAGAAAGCGGTGTCGCGGAAGCCGGAAGAGCTGACGCCCGCCGAGGTGCCTCAGCTCATCGAGGCGCTGCGCCCGATGCTGGTGGTGATGATCGGGAAGAATCCGAGCGAGGCTGTGCTGGCCGAGATCGCGCGCGAGGCAGGCTGAAGCCTGCCCTACGTCAGGGCGACACCAGCACCGCGTTGCTGAATTCCGAGGTCGTGGCCGCGTCGCCGGCGATGTTCGTCCCTGCCCGGCCGTGCGCCGCGGGCGACAGGCTCACCGCGCGCGTGGCCATGGCGTGGAGCCACTTGCCGCGATGGTCGCCTTTCGCGGAGATCGTGAACGGCGTGCCGTCCGTGTGCGGCGCCATCACGTACCAGGCGATCGACTGTCCGCTGCCGCCGTCCACGCTCTCGTAAACATCGATCACCGCGTAGCTGTTCGTGAACGCCTCCATCGGCCGCGTGCGCAGCGAGACCGTCACGCGCGTGACGTCCGCCGCCGCGTCGTAGACGGCGGAGAGCAGCACCGGCGCGTTCGTCTCCGTCCACTGGTCGTCCTCGCGCGGCGGCGTCACGCCGTCGAGACCCCAGTCGATGCCCAGACCGCCGTTGCCGCGCATGCGGTTCCTGATCTCGATGCGCGACGCGCCGTACGCGACGGCCACGCCCATCTCGCGATTGCCGTCGATGATGTTGCCGATGACGCGGATGTCGCGCACGCCCGGCCCCAGGAAGACGCCGCTCGCGCCGTTGTTCTCAATGCGGTTCGACTCGATCCAGGCCAGGCCGTGCCACATCCAGATGCCGCTGAACTGGTTGTCGCGGATCACGTTGTTCGTGACGACCGTGAACGGCGCGCCGTCGAGGATCAGCCCGCGGCGGTTGCGCTCGAAGACGTTGTCGCTGATGTGGTACTGCGACGGCCACGCGCGGCTCTCGCACTTGCGTCCCGCCGAGAACCACAACCCCTCGTTCGCGGTGAAGTTGCGGAACGTCAGCCCGCGCACGGCTCCCTCGCAGGCGGTATGCACTTCCACGCCGCGTCCTGCAACCCGGCCGTCGAGGACGACGCCCGCGCCGTCGATCAGCAGACGCTCTGCGACGATGCGCGGCAGCGGCGTCGACGGCACGATCTCTCCTGAAGTCTCGAACAGCAGCCGGCACGAATGCGTCGCGCAGCGCTCGTTGACCTCGCCGATGGCCGTGCGCAGCGAGCCCGGGCCGTCGTCCTGCACGTTGTCGACGACGACGTGGCGGAACACTTCGAGCGAGGCGGAGCCGCGCGACGGTTCGTCGAGCGACGGCCGCCGCACCACCCCTTCCGCATCGAGACGCGCCACGCCGCCGTCGCGATCGTCCGAGGCGCGCACCGTCACCGCCAGGTCGCCGCAACAGTTGCCGCCGGGGGCGATCAGCCGGCACTCCGCCGTCGCGCCGTTCACCGTACAGCTCCAGTGCGAAGGGGCGTCGACGCGCTCGATGGTCGCGCCGTCGTTCACGGAGAAGCGCGCCTCCACGACCGTCCCCGCGGGAATCGTGTCCGGCTCGCGCGGCCACGACACGCGATTCACGCCCGTGACGAACGTCGCCGTCTCTCCCGGATCGACGCGCCGCGCGCGCGGGAACGGCTGTACGAACACGCCCGCGACCGGCACGATCTGATAGTCGATGGTGTGGCTGTCGTTCGACCCGTCCGGGTCGCTGCTGTCGGTCCGCACCGTCGCCGTGACGCTCTGCGATCCCGCGCCGAACGGCATGTCGTAATCCACACCGGTGTAGGTGAACGCGGCCGGCGCGAAGTCTCCGAACAGACAGCGCACGCCGCTGGCGCTCGCGCCGCAGCGCGGATCGGAGATGCGCGTGAAGCGCACGCCGGCCGTCGCCGTGAACTCGACGCGCACGTTGCGCGCGACGTCGGGGCCGGCGTTATGGAGCGCCAGGATCATGTCGGCGGATTCGCCCGGCCGCAGCGACGTCGGACGCCCCGTCTGCCCCACCAGACGCATGTCCGCCGTCTGCGCGAAGAGCGGGAGGGAGAAGAGAAGAAGGAAGAGCAGTTTCTTCATCGCACGACCTTTACCGCGTTGCTGAATTCGGACGTGGTCATGTCGCCGACGTTGTTGAACGCGTCCGTGCGCGGCTGGCCGGAACGCGCGAAGACGATCCACTGCACGCGCGTGTTCGTGGCGCTGATCCACTTTCCTTCGTGATTGCCGGGCACCTTCACCGTGAACGCGCCCTGCGGCACGGCTTCCAGCTCGTGCGTGCGCAGGAACTGCTCGCCGTCGCCGTCGGGACCGCCGTTCGCGTAGAGGTCGATCAGCCAGCCGTTGAAGTTCGTCGCCACCGGCGCGCTGCGCAGCGTCATCGTCACCAGCGTCTCGTTCGCCGCCGCGTCGTACACCGCGGAGAGCAGCGCCGGCGCGTTGGGCTCGGTCGCGCGGTCGTCCTCGTTCGCGGGCGAGCGGCCGTCCAGTCCCCAGTCGATGCCGAGGCCGACGTTCCAGATCATCGAGTTCGCGCGGACGCGCACGCGTCCCGCGCCGCGCGCGATGGCCACGCCCATGTGCGTGTTCCAGTCGATGGCGTTCGACTGCACGGCCGCATAGTCGACCTCGGGGCCGACGAAGATGCCGCTCGCGCCGTTGTGCTGGATCGTGTTCTCGAAGAACGACGCCGAGCCGCGCCACATCCAGACGCCGCTGCGCACGTTCCGGCTGATCACGTTCCTCGTCACCCGCACGCCGCCCGCGTCGTCGAGCCGCAGCCCGCGCAGGTTCGGCCACGGCACGGTGCCGGTGGGATCGACGCCGATGTGGTTGTCCGCGATCTCGACGAGGTCTTCGAACTGCAGCGGAAAGCTGGTGCAGACCTGGCGGTCCTGCGTCATCCAGAGCGCCTGGCTCGCGTGGAAATTGCCGAGGGCCAAGCCGCGGACGACGGCGTGGCAGTTGGCGTGGAGCTCCAGTCCCTCGCCGGCGTTGCGCCCGTCGATGGCGACCTCGGGACCGCGAGGATTCGTGTCGCCGGTGCGTGCCGTCTGCGTCGTGGCGTCGAGGGTCACGCGCTGCGCGTGGATGGCCGGCAGCGGCGTCTCCGGCACGATGGTGAACCATCCTTCCGGCGGCACCGGTCCGGGCAGCGCGAAATCGATCTTGCACGCTCTCGTCGCACAGTTCGCATTCACGTCCTCGAAGGCGGCGCGCAGCGATCCAGGTCCGGCGTCGGCCGTGCTGGTGACGACGACGTGGCGGTGCGTCTCGATGATCGCCTCCGCCGGGCCGAAGACGTCGAACGGCGCCTCCGATTCCGGATCGATGGCCAGGCGCGTCTCGCCGCCGGCGGGGTCGTCGTTCGTGCGCACCGTGATCTGCAGCGGATGATCGACGCAGCAGAAGCTGGCCGGCGCATCGAGGACGCACTCCGCGGTGGCACCGGCGATCGTGCACTGCCACGGCGCGGCGTCGATCGACTCGATCGTGCCGTTCTGTGCCGCGATGCGCAGCGTGAAGCGGTTGCCGGCGAGCGTGGCCGGATGATTCGTCAGCCGCGCCTCGATCTTCACCGCGTCGCCCGGGTCGACGCGCGCGAACGCCGGCGTCAGGTAGACCCAGAGCTGCGAGCGGTTCTCCGTCTCGACCGTCGTGACCGCGCTGTTGTTCGCCGGATTCGGATCGGTCGTGTCGGACGTGATCGTCGACGCGATCGGGAACGTCCCCACCTCCGCCGGCACGCGCACGTTCAACCGGATCAGCCGGTCGACGGCCGGCAGGTTGCCGAAGCTGCAGGTGATGCTCGTCCCGCTCGCGTCGCACGCGGCGGCGAACGGCGGCGTCACCTCCGCCTGCACGATGAACATCCCCGGCGCGACGCTCACGGTCGCGCGCGCGTTCCGCGCCTCGTCCGGGCCGTCGTTGACGACACGCACGTGCATCGGAACGATGTCGCCGATCCGTGCCTTGCCGTCGAGGAAGAGCTCCGGCACGACCCGGAGGTCGGCCTGCTGGGCGAGCGCGGAGGAAGCGGCGAGAAGAGAGAGAAGGAGAAGGGGAATCCGGGTCACGGTCTTGGTACGGATGGTACCAATAAGTTGTTGGTGAAGAATTCGACGTTCCGGCGCATGAGGTCCATCCGCAGCTTCGGCTCGCGGATGCCGTGGCCGCTGCGCGGGTACGTGACCATCTTCACGTCGACGCCGAGCTCCTCGAGCATGCGGTAGAGCATGATCCCCTGCGAGAGCGGCACGCGCTCGTCGTTCTCCCCGTGCTGGATGAGGATCTTCGCGCTCGTTTTCTTCAGGTGCCACAGCGGGCTGTGCGCGCGCAGCAGCTCGAGCGAAAGCGGCGCGTGGCGCATCTCGTCGAGGGTCGTGTCGACCGGCGTGTCGCGCTGCTCGAAGTAGTGCGGGATGAAGTCGCGGATGTCGGCGGTGCCGTGATAGCTGAGCAGGTCCGTGACCGGCGCGCCGACGCTGATCGCCTTCAGCCGGTCGCTGTGGCCGATGGCCCACGCGGAGAGGAAGCCGCCGTAGCTCCAGCCGAACATGCCCAGGCGGCTCGGATCGGCGATGCCGCGCTCGATGAGGTAGTCGATGCCGGCGTTGACGTCGAGCCAGTCCATGCCGCCCCAGTCGTTCAGGTTCGCCGCGCGGAACGCGGCGCCGTAGCCGCCGGTGCCGCGCGGATTGGGGCGGAGGATGGCGAAGCCTTTCTCCGCCAGCACCTGCGGCGCGTAGGTCGTGCCGTGATAGCCGAGGAAGCCCTGGTCGAAGCGCGAGGCGGGGCCGCCGTGCACGAAGGTGAGCAGCGGCACGCGGCCGCCTTTGTAGCCGGCGGGGAGCGTGAGGAGGCCTTCGATCTCGAGCTGGTCTTTCGGGTTCTTCCAGCGGATGAGGCGCGTCTCGCCGACGGTGCGGTTGCGGTAGGAGGCGTTGTGATCAGTGAGCTGACGTGGGTCGGCCTGATGTGGGCCGGGCTGATGTGGGTCGGGCTTCAGCCCGACC
>DASUSL010000493.1:0-4813 GCA_036375135.1 Thermoanaerobaculia bacterium
GCCTGGCCGAAGTTGGCGGCGCGGGTGTAGTGCACGCCTTCGACGGGCACCGTCGTGCGCGGGTCGAAGGGCTGGAGGGTCGTGGAGTTGGCGGCGGTGCTGATGCCGGTGCCGAGGCGTTGCGGGTCGGCGAGGGCGTCCTCGTCGAAGGCGTTGAGCAGGTCGGCGTGGACGAAGAATGACGCGGGGCCGATCGGCTGCGTGAAGCGCAGGGCGAGATTGGTCGACGTCACGTCGTCGCCGCGCAGGGCGCCGCGGTCGGTGAAGAAGTAGCGGCCGTTGGGGATGGAGTTGTAGCCGGGATTCGCCGGCGCGCCGGTGTAGCGCGTGACGTTGATCGGCGCGCTGATCGAATAAGCGATGCCGGAGTCGTAGGTCTGCAGCAGCGAGACGTCGAAGCGGCCGAGGTTCAGGCCGGCCCAGGCGCGGACGCGTTGGCGCTGATCGCCGCGCAGGTAGCCTGTCGGATTGTTGCGCTCGTAGTCGAAGAACTCCGGGTAGTAGAGCGACGGCGCCACGTTGGCGACGGGGCCGTTCATCGTTTCCCCCTCGTCGTTGCCGCGCAGCTTCGACCATGTGTAGAACGCGCCGAGGTCGAGCGGGGAGGGGCTCCAGCGCGCCTGCAGATGCACGCCGCGGTACGTGCGCTCGATGTCGTTCGTGTTGCGCACCAGCGCGAGATCGACGGGGATGCCGAGCGGCGTGGAGGTGCGGCGCGTGTCCTGGGTGACGCTGAGCGAGTAGAAGTCGCGCCAGTCGCGCGCCACGAGGTCGGCGCGCACGAGACCGCGGGCGAACTGCATGCCGTAGCCGAGGGTCAGCTCGCGGACGTAGGGGGTGCTGAGTGAGCCGTCGAAGTAGGTCGTGTAGCCGGGGATCTCGCGCGTGCCGTTCGCGCGGAGGTTCTGCGCGGACCGGTTGCCGGTGCCGCCCTGCGTGCCGTTGAAGTACGCGAAGACCATGGCGATGGCGTCGGCCAGCGGCACGTTCAGCGCGTTGTTGTTGATGGCCGGGCCGCGGTAGGCGAAGTCGATCGACGCGGCGCTGCCGGCGGTCTGATTCGACGAGGCGATGGCGTCCGCGACGCGCGACGCGTACTCGCCGTAGCTCGCATTCACGCGATGACGCCCGTCGCCCGCGACGTCGAACTGCACGGCCAGGCGCGGCGAGAGCCTGCTGTCGTCGGCCGCGACCACCCCATCCGAATCCTCGGCGAAATTACGGTCCCAGCGCGCGCCGGCGGTGACGCTCCAGCGTCCGAGCTCCCACGTGTCGCTGGCGAAGAGGGAGCTGGTGCGCAGCTCGTTCTCGCGCGCGGGGACGAGCACCGGGTTCCAGCGGATGAACGTGCCGCCGCCGTTCGCGTTGGTCGGCGTGATGACGGGATAGATCACGCCGTCGCGCCACTGCGCGCGCGTGACGAAGAGGGAGAAGTCGCTGCCGGACTGGCGGTCGTCGAGGAGGTGCCGCTCGGTGAAGCGATCGACGCCGATCACGAGGTCGTGCGTCCCCGCGCCGTCGAAGAAGCCGCGCAGCTTGAGCTGCACGTCGTCGTTGTCGCGCTCCTCGCTCTCGCAGACGCCGCAGAGCGACGGCGCGTTGAAGCGCGCGTTGCCGTTGGCGCGGTCGAGCAGCACGGTGCCGCCGACGAGGTCGCGCGTCGTGGCGCCGCTGCTCAGCGACATCGTGCGCCGCGACACCTGCGCCTCGGCCACGACGCGGTCGGACAGCACTCCGTCGTAGCGCAGCACGCCCAGCGTCTCCGGGTCATCGCGCTCGGTGAGGCTGGCCTCGTCGTAGATGTTGTTGGCGAAGCGGCTGTTCTCGGTCGTCGTGTCGATGCCGAACCAGGAGCCGATGAGCGTGTGGCTCGCGAGCACGCGCGCCGTGACCTTCGCCTCGTAGCGTTTCTGGTCGTTGCTCTCGCTGTAGCTGAGCTGCGGCGAGGCGGGAGAGGCGGTGGCGCCGGTCATCGCGGGGATGGCCACGGTCTGGCGCGCGGTGTCGTTCTTCGCCCAGCGGCCGGAGGTGAAGAACCAGACGCGGTCGCGAAGCAGCGGGCCGCCGAGGGTGGCCTCGAAGACGTGATTGAGATTGTCTTCGCGCGCTTCGTTGGCGGGGGAGGAGGCGGACCAGCGCGGGTTGCTCAGCGAGTCGCGGATCGAGGCGCTGAAGTCGTTGCTCCCCTGCCTGGTGATCGTGTTCACGACGCCGCCGGTGAAGCGGCCGTACTCGGCGCTGATCGCGCCGGTGAGCACGGTCGTCTCGTCGATCGCGTCCTCGACGTACATCGGGCGCATCTGCCCGCGCGTGTTCTCGTTGACCACCACGCCGTTCACGATGACGAGGTTGTCGTAGCCGGGGCCGCCGGAGATGGCGAGCTGCCCGTTGGAGAGCGTGTTCGCGGTGACGCCCGGCGCGAGCTGCGCGGTGGCGTTCTGGTTGCGCTGCACGGGAAGGCGCTCGATGGCTTCGAGCGGCAGGGTCGTGGCGACGGGCTTGGAGTGGATCTCCGGGTCGACCTGCGCGGCGACGGTGGTGGCCATCATGACGATGTCGACGCGCGTCGTCTGCGACAGCTCGAGCGTGGCGGTGTGGATGACGTCGCCGACGCGCACGGTGTAGTCGCCGGGAGGGAGAGTGGGGAAGTGGAAGGCGCCGCTGGCGCCGGTCGTGGTGGTGCGCTGGCCCTGCAAGGCAGGAGAGGTCACGGCGACGGTGGCGCCGGTGACCGGCGCGCCGTTTTCCGTGACCGTTCCGGTGAGCGCCGCCGTGGTCTGCGCGGCCAGGGGCACGAGGCAGAGCGCGACGAGCGCCACCGGAACGAGCCAGCGCATCAGAACGGAACCTCTTCGTCGTCCTCGATCATGTCGGCGGGCGCGGACTTGCCGCCGCCGCCGCCGCTGCCTCCGCGCGACGACTGCGACTGGCCGTAGCCGCCGCTGCGGCTGCGCTCGTAACCGCCACCGCCGCCGCCACCGCCGCCTTCATCGCCGCGGCGGTCGAGCATCTTCATGTCGCGGGCGACGATCTCGGTGCGGTACTTCTTCTGTCCCGATTCCTTGTCGTCCCAGCTGTCGGTGCGGATCGAGCCTTCGATGTAGACCAGCTTCCCTTTGCGGAGATACTGACCGCAGATCTCGCCGAGCTTGCCCCAGGCGACGATGTTGTGCCACTCGGTGCGCTCCTGGCGATTGCCTTCGCGGTCGCTGAATTTTTCGTCGGTGGCGACGGTGAACTTGGCCACCGTGGTGCCCTGCGGGGTCGAGCGGATCTCCGGGTCTTTCCCGAGACGGCCGACCAGAATGACTTTATTGATCATGTGTGGGTTCTCCTCTAATCAGTCCTTGTGAGTGGACTGGACACCGGTGTGGATGCGGAATTCTATCCTCATCCACCCGCCGTAGAATCGCGCGCGCCATGAAATGCGTGATTCAGCGCGTGCGACGCGCGTCGGTTGCTGTCGGAGCGGAGCTGGTGTCGGAGATCGGCGCGGGTCTGCTGATCCTCGGCGCGGTGGAGAAGGGGGATTCGGAGGGGACGATGCGCGACGCGGCGAAGAAGATCCGCGAGCTGCGCATCTTCGCGGACGAGGCGGGAAAGATGAACCGCGACGTGAGCGAAGCCGGCGGCGCGATCCTGGCGGTGTCGCAATTCACCCTGGCCGGCTCGATCGCCCGCGGCCGCCGCCCGTCGTTCGACCACGCCGAGGAGCCGGGCAAGGCGCGCGAGCTGTTCGAGCTGTTCGTGCAGGAGCTGGCGGCGACGGGGATCGTGGTGAAGACGGGCCGGTTCCGGGAAATGATGGTGGTGTCGCTCGAGAACGACGGCCCGGTGACGTTCGTATGGCCGTGAGTGGGGAAATCGCTCTTGCCGTCACTCCTTAAAAGACAGGAGGAACGATCATGGCCGACGAGAACGAAGCAGTTTCCCCTGGCAGCAAGACCTCCAACCTCTCTTTCGACGAGTTCGTCGATGCCGCCCTCGGGGCGGCGATCCGCGCCACGGCAAAGCACGTCCCCAACGCGAAGCCGGGACACCTCCCGTTCCCGATCTGGGTCGGCATCATCGCCGGGCCGTTCGATCAGGGGAAGTTCGGCGGCGGTGGACAGGGCGGTGGGATCTAACCCGCTCTGCCCGAGCGCGCGTCCGGAGATGCCGGGCAGCGTGATCTTCGGCGTGGCCCGCGAAGTCGGCGGGGTGGAGATGATTCACCACCTCGCCGAGCCGCTGCCGGTGACGCCGGAGTTGCTCGCGCTCGCGGCACCGGTGCGGCCAACGGAGATCTTCCGCTTCGCCGCCCCGTGCGCGGAGTCGGCGTGCAGCCACTTCGACGGCACGGACTGCCGTCTGGCGATGAAGATCGCGGAGCGCGTGCAGGATGTGGTCGAGACGATGCCGCCCTGCCGCATCCGCCCGACCTGCCGCTGGTTCACGCAGGAAGGACGGCGGGCGTGCGTCCGCTGTCCGCTGATCTTCAGCGAGACGGCGAATCCGTCCAGCGAGCTGGCGCGCGCGGCGGATCCTGCGGTGTAGCCCGCCCGCCCGGGAACGACGAAGGGCCTCCGGCGGGCCGGCGCGGCCGGCAGCGCTGATGTTGCACGTGCGGTCACGAGAGGCGCGATTCAGGCGATCACCGTGCGGCCCGGCTATGCCAACCAGCGCTGCCGGCCGCGCCGGCCCGCCGGAGGCCCTTCGTCGTTCCCGGGGGCGGGCTACACCGCAGGATCCGCCGCGCGCGCCAGCTCGCTGGACGGATTCGCCGTCTCGCTGAAGATCAGCGGACAGCGGACGCACGCCCGCCGTCCTTCCT
>DASUSL010000494.1:0-15814 GCA_036375135.1 Thermoanaerobaculia bacterium
CAGCAGCGAGGCCGGGGTGATGGGCCGCAGTTTCGAGAGCGTGATTCGAAGTGACCACATCGCGTGTAGTGTGGGCCTCCGGCCTCCCCGGGGCGGCGGCTCGAGAGGTAGCCCGGAGGGCCACACTACACCAGCGCGCTCACCTCATCGAACCACTTCATCGTGCTCTCCCCCCGCGCCTTCCTCGCCATCGAACGCTCGATCCCGAGTTGCAGCAGGCGCTCGATCAGCCGCGCGTACTTCAGCTCCGTCGCCTCCCACAGCTTCGGATACATGGAGATGTTCGTGAAGCCGGGGATCGTGTTGATCTCGTTGACGTACAGGCGGTTCGTGCCGCGCTCGAGGAAGAAGTCGACGCGCGCGAATCCCGACGCGCCGACGGCCTTGAACGCGGTGATGCCCATGCGCCGGATCTCCGCGGCCTTGTCGGAGGCGAGCTTCGCCGGGATGACCAGCGACGACTTGTTCTCGACGTATTTGTCCGTGTAGTCGTAGAAGTCCCGGCCGACGACGATCTCGCCCGGCACCGAGGCCTCCGGCGTCTCGTTGCCGAGGATCGAGACTTCGATCTCGCGTGCATCGACGCCGCGCTCGACGAGCACTTTCTCGTCGAAACGGAGGGCGTGCTCCATCGCCTTCGCGAGGTCGGCGTCGTTCTTCACCTTCGTCACGCCGACGCTCGAGCCGGCGTTCGCGGGCTTCACGAAGTACGGCAGCCGCAGCGCGTTGGTGACGGCGCGGACGACACGCTCGCGCTCATTCTTCCAGTCGTGCTCGTGCACTGGGACGAAGTCGACCATCGGCAGCTTCGCCGCGGCGAAGGCCTGCTTCATGTGCACTTTGTCCATGGCCACCGCGGAGGCGGTGACGCCGCTGCCGACGTACGGCAGGCCGAGGATCTCGAGGTAGCCCTGCAGCGCGCCGTCCTCGCCACCCGTGCCGTGAATGAGCGGGAAGACGAGATCGAGCTTGGTGCCGCGCGCCCACGCCTCGAACGAAAAGTCGGCGTCGCCGGTGACGCCCTTCTCCTCGCCGGCGAGGATGCGCGCGCTGCGCTCGGGCGCGACGAAGCGTCCGTCGCGCGCGATGCAGACCGGCGTCATGGTGATGCGCTCCTTCGGCGCCGCGTTGGCGACCGAGCGCGCGGAGAGGATGGAGACTTCGTGCTCGGCGGACCGTCCGCCGAAGAGGAGTACGACGTTTGTCATAGTGCTGAGTGCTGAGTGCTGAGTGCTGAGTCACTCAGCACTGGTTTCTATCGTCCTACCGGAATGCTGCCGAGCAGGTATTTCAGATCTTCATCGCGCCAGCGGAGGCCGCCGCCGAAGGTGAAGGCGGTGTCGTTGAGCGCGTTGTCGACGCCGGAGGTGACGAAGAGCCGCGGCGTGCGCGGCTGTTCTTTCCGGATCGTGTACTCGCCGTAGAGACGGAGGTGCGGGTTGTCGTCGCGGCGCTGGCCGAAGTCGAACGCCTCGCCGGTGACGACCAGACGATCGTTGAGACGGTAGTCCGCGCCGACGCCGCCGGTGTTGTCGAAGAGGCCGACGCGCACGGCCAGCGTCGGATCGAGCTGCCAGCCGACCTGTCCGGAGATCAGGAAGTCGCGCTCGTAGCGCTGCGTCTCCGTGACGATCGTCTCGGACTGTCCCGTCGCGGGATTGGTGCGCGTCTCGACGTTCACTTCGTCGCGCCGCTTGCCGCGCGGGTCGTCGCTCAGCTCGATGTTGTAGAAACGGTTGATGTCGGGATTCGGCACGAGCCGCAGTCCGACGGAGCTGCGCGAGTTGCCCTTGCCGTACTCGGTGTTCACGCCGGCGATCTGCCGTTCCTGCGACAGGCCGGCCATGTAGTCGGCGCGGATGCCGAGGTCCATCTGGATGCGCGTGGCGCGGCCGAGCGTTTCCTGCAGCGACTTCACGCCGCCTTCGACGGACGTGAGCGCGCTGGTGAGCTTGTCGTGCGCCTCGTCGGAGTAGAAGAGCTTCCCGACCGTTCCCTCGCCGCTCTTCACCTGGCCGGTGATGACGTTGAGGTTGTCGGCGGTGGTGCGCAGGTCGGCGGAGAGGCCGCGCAGGTTGCGCACGACGCCGCGCACGTCCTCGCGGTTCTCGCCGATCGTGCCGCCCATCTGCGACGCCACGCGGTCGATCGAGTCGGCCAGGCGCGGGATCTCCTGACGCAGTTGCTCGGTGATGATGCGCGAGTTGGCCAGCGTGGCGTCGACGTTGGCCCGGTTCGCCGAGATGACCATGCGCACCTCGGCGGTGATGAGGCGCACGTTCTCGACGATCTCGTTCAGCCGCTGCTCGCCCGTCGGTCCCGCGGTGACGGCCCGCAGCGACGCGGTGATGGCCTTCACATCCTCGGCGATGGCCGAGACCTGCTGCGTCACATCCTCGAAGCTCTTCGGCTGCCCGCCGCGCAGCGTCACCACGCTGCCGTCGTCCGGGATCACGCGCGCCTGCGGCGAGCCGGGATCGAGCTCGATGTACTTCTCGCCGAGAAGGCCCATGTTGGAGACGTTGGCCTGCGCGTTCGCATGCAGCGGCACGTCGTCGTCCACTTCCATCGTCACCTCGGCGCGCCCGTCGGGCAGCACCTTGATGTCGGTGACGTGTCCCTTGCGCACGCCGGCGATGCGCACGGCCGACTCGTCGTCGAGCCCGGCCACGTTGTCGAAGACGGCCTTCACCTCGCGCGTCGTGCGCGAGCGACTCAGGTTGATGTCCTCGATGCGCAGGACGAAGTAGCCGAGAACGGCCAGGGCGATCAGCATCACGATGCCGACTTTTGCTGCTGAGGTCATGACTGTGTACTCCTGAGTGGATCGATGCCCGCTCGTCTGAGCATCTGGAACAGCGTAGCAAGGGGCAGTCCGACTACGTTCGTGTAGCTGCCGTGGATCGATTCGATGAAGACCGCGCCGATGCCCTGTGCGGCGTAGGCGCCTGCTTTGTCGAGCGGCTCGCCGCTGGCGACGTACCAGGAAATCTCCTGCGGGGAGAGCGGGAGCATGCGCACTTCCGTCTCCGCCACGCGCGTGTCGCAGTATCCGCGCTCGACGTGCTGCAGCGTGACGCCGGTGTAGACCATGTGCGTCTGGCCGGCGATGGTGGCCAGCATCCGCTCCGCGTCCTGCGCGTCCACCGGCTTCTCCAGCAGTTGATCGCCGAGGTGCACGGTCGTGTCGGCGGCGATCACCCAGCGGTCGCGATGCTCCTGCGCCAGCGCGTTGGCCTTGTCGCGCGACAGCCGCGCCACATACTCCTCCGGCGCCTCGCCGGGCTGGTGGACCTCGGGGACATGACTGGGCATGACCTCGAAGTCGAGCCCGATCGACGCGAGCAGCTCGCGCCGCCGTGGCGACGATGACGCCAGGATGAATTTCACGCGGCGGAGTCTATCAATCCGGACGGATGACTCCGGTATGATCCGCCCCTCGCAGAGAGAGGAGAGAAGAATGACAGCAGTAACGTATGGCTCCAGCTACGTCTATTACATGGTCACCAGCAAGGGAAAACTCGGAATCGACAACACGTCGGCAAAGCAATGGGCCGTCGTCGGCAGCGGCGACGTGGCCGAGGTGTGGTTCGAGAATGCCGACAACTCCGGCGCCAGCGGCACGGTCAACGCCGGCGACAACGTGTACCTCCACACCAGCGGCCGTGATGGCGACGACCGCGTGCTCGTCACGCGCATCGTCGGCGACTCGATGGAGTGGTCGCTGGTCCGCGATGGCGGCGGTGCCCAGGTGAGCTCGGACGGCATCCAGAACGGTCAGCCCATTCCGGTCGGCGCGACGGTCACGTTCTCCCTCGGCAGCGAAAGCTACATCGGCCTCGGCACGGACGGCTACGTGGCCGACACCGGAACGGCGCTGCCGTTCGTGCCGACCATGACGTCGTCATGATCGCATCCGGGTGATGCTGAGGATCACCACCATCCTGGCCTCCGCCACGATCTTGTAGACGATCCGCAGCTCCTCGGTGCGGTAACTCCACAATCCCTTCAGCGGCTCGAAGAGCGGCGCGCCGCAGATGGGATCGAGCTCGATTCGCCGGAGGGCCGCGTCGTAAATCGGCGCGGCCGACTTTGCGAAGCGGAGCCACTCGTAGCGGCCGCGCTGCTCGACCTCCTCTGCGTCGGCCTCGGCCAGCCGCGCGAACAACAGAGAGTCGTTCGCGATCTCGATCGTCTCCCGCAGCGCCGTGTACTCGTCGTGCGACACGAGTACGGCCACGGGACGGCCGCCGCGCTCGAAGATCGTGTGCGTGCCCTTCGCCTCGCACTCGCGAATCAGGTCGCGTGCGTCTTCCGAGAGATCGAGGACGTCGAGGCGTTTCACGACACGGAGGACTTGAGGTATTCGCGGAAGTCGGCGCCGAGCTTCGGGTGGCGCAGCGCGTAGTCGACGGTGGCCTTGAGGTAGCCGAGCTTCTCGCCGGCGTCGTAGCGCCGGCCGGCGAAGACGTAGCCGTAGAAGTCGCCCGCGCGCACCAGCTCGCGCAGCGCGTCCGTGAGCTGGATCTCGCCGCCGGCGCCGCGCTCGGTCGCCTCCAGCAGCGGGAAGATCTCCGGCGGCAGGATGTAGCGGCCGATGATCGCGTAGTGCGACGGCGGGTTGACCTTCGGCTTCTCCACCATGTCCGTGACCTTGAAGCGCCGGTCGCCGACGAGCTCTCCCGCCACGACGCCGTAGCGCGACGTCTCCTCGCGCGTCACTTCCATCAATGCCACGACGGGGCGGCCCGTGTCCTCGAACACGCGGCGCATCTGCATCAGGCACGGCTCGTCGGCCAGGATGACGTCGTCGGGCAGCACCACCGCGAACGGATGGTCGCCCACGGCGTCCTTCGCCGTCAGCACCGCGTGGCCGAGGCCGAGCGCTTCCTTCTGGCGGACGGAGATGAGGTCGACCATGCGGCTGACGTTGTCGACTTCGGCCAGCAGATCGTTCTTGCCGCGCTCGCGCAGGGAGCGCTCCAGCTCCGCGGTGCGGTCGAAATGGTCGAGGATCGTCTCCTTCCCCTTGGACGTCACGATCACCAGCTTGTCCATGCCGGAGTCGCGCGCCTCCTCGATTCCGTACTGCAGGATCGGCTTGTCGACCAGCGGCAGCATCTCCTTCGGGATCACTTTCGTGGCCGGGAAAAAGCGGGTGCCGAAGCCGGCGCAGGGGAAGACACAGGTACGGAGTGGGCTCATGCGGCGCGGAGGATACAACCGATGGCGGCCCGTTTGCTTAGGCCCGCCTGTGGTACAACTGACGAGCACACGGCCAACGATGCGTAAAGTCCTGATTCTCCTTGCGATTGTTCTCACGACTCTGCCGGCGGCGGCGCAGTGGCGCCGGGCCGGTCTCCATGGCGCGGACGTCCGCGCGCTGATCTCCGATCCCGCGAAACCCGACACCCTTTACCTCGGCACCAGCGGCGGTGAGGTGTACGTTTCCCACGACGGCGCGAAGACGTGGACGTCGCCCCGCGGCGGCATCCCCTTCCCCGGCTACGTCGTCGACAACCTGATCCTCGACCGCGAAGGCCGCCTCTGGGCCGCGTGCTGGGGACTGTGGGGCGGCGGCGTGATCGCCGTCTCCGAGGACGGCGGCAAGAACTGGGAGCGCCGCGATGAAGGGCTGGACGAGTTCTCCGTCCGCGCCTTCGCGGTCGATCCGAAGGATGCGAATTTCGTCGTCGCCGGCGGACTGACGGGCGTCTACCGCAGCCGCAACGCCGGCCGCACCTGGACCAGGATCTCCGATCAGATCAACGTCGAGTCGCTGGCCATCGACCCGCGCACCAACGATCGCATCTACGTCGGCACGTGGCGCCAGGGATGGCGCACGGACGACGGCGGCAAGAACTGGAAGCACATCGCCAACGGCATGGTGCTCGACACCGACATGTTCGCGATCCACATCGATCCGTACAAACCGGACAACGTGTGGGTGGCGACGTGCGGCTGGGTCTACAACTCGCAGAACGGCGGCGATCTCTGGACGCGCTACCGCGACGGCTTCGACAACCGCCGCATCCACGACGTGAAGACCGACCCGTGCGACAAGAACACGGTCTACGCCGGCTCGGTGGCCGGCCTCTATCGCTCCGACGACGCCGGCAAGAGCTTCTACACGGTCTCGGACGAAGGTCTGGTGATCAACTCGATCGTGCTGCATCCGCAGCGCCCGAACCGCATCATCCTGGGCGTCGAAGGCGACGGCGTGTACGTCTCCAACGACCGCGGTAAGTCGTTCCACCGCACGTCGGACGGGCTGTACAACCTCCGCATTGCCACCATCGCCGCCGATCCGTTCCAGCGCAACCGCGTCTACGCGGCGGTGGTGTTCGGCGGACAGGCTTCCGGCATCTATCGCTCGAACGACGCCGGCAAGACGTGGGAGCGGGCCAGCAAGACGCAGCTCCCCGAGGTGCTGTCGCTGGCCATCGCCACGGAGTCGGATGCCGACGTGAAGTTCCTCGCCGGCACGGAGAAGGGTTTCTTCTGGAGCAACGACGGCGAAGGGTGGACGCAGGCGGAGCCGTCGAGCTTCCCGATCCGCGTCGACAAGATCGTCCGCTTCAACCGCGCGCGCTCGTTCGCCGCGACGGCGGAAGGGGTCTTCACGACGCGCGACGGCGGGAAGAACTGGTACCGCCTGGCCGGCGCGAAGAACAAGGCCATCGACCTCGCCATCGGCACCCTCGGCGAGAAGAAAGCGCTCTACGCACTCACCGCCGCCGGGCTGGAAGTGTTCGACGGCGAGAAGTGGTCGACCATCGGCAACGCTCCGGCGAAGGGACGCTCCATCGCCATCCGCACCGTCGACGGTGTCGATCACGTCTTCGTCGCCGGCACGCAGGGCGTGCGCGCCGCAGTCATCGACGAGGCCGCGCGCCGCTGGCAGGCGCTGGACGCGCCGGATGCGGCCCATGCCTCGGTGCACGGCGGCAGCCGCACCAGCGGGCAGATGCTGTTCGTGACGTCGCGCGCGCAGCGCGAGGTGCTGGTCGGCGAGCCTTCGGAGAACGAGTGGAGCGAGCTGACCGTGCCGCTGCGCGGAACCGAGATCACTTCCATCGTTCCCGATCCGTTCAGCCGCGACCGTTACTACGTCTCGACGCTGGGCGAGGGTGTGTGGGTGTACGAAGGAAAGATGCGCCGCTATGTCGCGCGCGCGCCGGAAACGCGCGCGCAGGCAGTCACGGGCGGCGGACAGTAGATGTGGTGACGGGCAGATGTGGTGACGGGCTTCAGCCCGTCACGGGCGGGCTGAAGCCTGTCCTGCGTTGTCACGGGCGGGCTGAAGCCCGCCCCACATTGGCTGGGTCGTAGTAGCGGACCGCCAACACGCCCAGCCCTTTCTTGCCCTGCGCGGACTTCGGGTCGTCGGCAACGACGACCATGACGTTCGGCAGGGCATTGTCATAGATGAGCACCGACTTCGTGCTCTTGCGCGGCTCGCCGATTCTGTCGCGCAGCAGCGCGCGGTGCTGATCGAACGCCTTCCGCGCCAGCGGCAGCATCACGAACAGCTCGAAGCGGATCGCGTGCAGCCGCTCGCGCCGGAACTCGAGCGTGAGCGATTTGTCGCCGGCGTAGTCGACGACCACTTCGGTGCCGTCCTTGCCCGGCTTCGGGTTCCACGCGCGCAGCGCGCCGATGGCCTCCGCGCGCTTCATGCCGATGGCGAGATGGAACGACTCCGGCCGCATCCAGTCCGTCTGGACCGGTGGCGGGATGATGGTCAGGAGCAGCGCGAGGAGGGCGGCCATTTAGTGAATGTACGGAGCCTCGGGAGCCTCGAGGTTGCGCCGCGACTGCACGATCGACGTGGCCAGCATCGCCCGCCGCCCGATCTCTTCCCACTGCCCGGAGCGGACGAGGTCCGGCACTGCCAGCGACGGGCCGAGGTTCACGGCGATGCAGCCGGCGTCGAGGTACGCGTCGATCATGTCCAGAGGCACGGGGCCGCCGGCGAGCATCGGCACGTCGCGGATCGGGCCGCGGATGGTGCGGATGTAGTCGGGGCCGCCGAGGTGGTGCGCGGGGTAGACCTTCACCACGTCGCAGCCGGTTTCCCACGCGCGGATGATCTCCGTCGGCGTGGACGCGCCGGCGATGCAGAGCATGTCGTTCTCGATCGCGTACTCGACGACGCGCGAGTCGGTGTGCGGCGAGACGATGATCGTCGCACCCGCGCGCCGCGCCAGCGCCGCGTCGTTCGTGCTGCGCACCGTTCCCGCGGCGATCGACACCTGCGGGCCGTAGCGCTTGGCCATCGAGGCCATCAGCTCGATCGCGTCGGGAGTGGTCATCGTGATCTCGACGAGGCGGATGCCGTTGCGCGCGTAGGCGTCCGCGACCGCCTCCGCGATTTCCGCGCTGTCCTCGCGCACGACGCCGATGATCTGTTCCGTGTAGACCTTTGCCAGGAGCTCTTTGCGTGACATGACGTAAGTATAGGAGTGCGGCGGCACAGCCGCCGCTTTG
The DNA here is from genome assembly GCA_036375135.1 of Thermoanaerobaculia bacterium. GTDB lineage: Bacteria > Acidobacteriota > Thermoanaerobaculia > Gp7-AA8 > Gp7-AA8 > QHVT01. The sequence goes on from DASUSL010000494.1 coordinate 8,491, forward strand.
GTAACGGTGCAACGGAGCGGGTTCGGCACGCTTACCAAAGCTGCGGCTTTGCCGCCGCGCTCCTATATTAAGCCGGCGAGCTCGCGGAAGGCGGGTAGATCGCGCAGACCATCGAGCCGCGGATCGACCTCGATGAACACGAGCCACGCCGACCGGTCCTCCACCGCCGCCCGCAGATGCTCGAGCGCCTGCGCGTCGTCGCCGAGGCCGGCGTGGATCATGGCGATGTCGTACGGAGAGATGTAGCGCTCGCGCTTCTCCTGCTCCAGCTCTTCGAGCAACGAAAGAGCGGTGGAACGGTCGCCGGCGATCGCATGCGTGTGCGCGAGCATCGCCTTGAGGATGGAGATGCGCTCCACTTCGAGCGCGCGATGGAACGCGTCGATGGCTTCGGCGTAGCGGCGCTGCTGGCCGAGGGCCAGGCCGAGCCAGCCGTGCGCGGGGATGAAGTGGTCGTCGAGCTCGAGCGCCTTGCGAAAGCGCTTGATCGCCGACTCGTAGTCACGCGCGAAGAAGAACGGCCACCCCGCGTGCACGGCGCAGATGAGGGACAGCGGATCGAGGTCGCACGCCTTCGTGATCTGCTCCACCGCGTCGGAAGAGCGGCCGCGCGCGGCGAGGAGCATGCCGTAGCCGTCGTGTGCCGTGGCGTAGTTGGGATTCAGCTCGATGGCGCGGCGGTACGCTTCCTCGGCGCCTTCCCAGTCCCACTCGAACCACCAGCGCACCGCGCCGAGCGAGGCCCACGGCTCCGCGAGCGCGTCGTCGATCTCCAGCGCCTTCAGCGCCGCGGCCTTCGCCTTCGGCATCGTCTCGCGCGGCGGCAGCGGGATGTTGGTGCCGAGGGTGATGAAGCAGTCCGCCATGCCCGCGTACGCGCTGGCGAACGACGGGTCGGACTCGATGGCCTCGCGGAAAAAGGCGATCCCTTTGCGCAGCCCGTCGCCGGTGCGCTTGTTCCAGTGATAGCGCCCTTTGAGATAGAGCTGATAGGCCTCGGAGTTCTCCGTGGTGCGCTTGCGGAGCTTCTTCTTCTCCGCGCCCGTCAGCCGCACGCGCAGCGCCTCGGCGATCTCGCGCGAGATCTCGTCCGGCAGCTTCACGAGGTCCGACATGTTGCGCGTGTACGTCTCGCCCCAGAGCTGCGAGCCGTCGGTCGCGTCGACGAGCTCCACGGAGATCTGCAGCCGCTCGCCCGCCGCTTTCACGACGCCGGTCAGCACCGCGCGCACGCGCAGCTCGCGACCGACCGTCAACGCGTCGATGTCGCGGCCTTTGTAGCGAAACACCGTGCTGCGCGCCATGACCTTGAGCTTCGGCAGTTGCGACAACCGGTTGATCAGTCCCTCGGTGATGCCGTCCGCGAGGTACTCCGCGTCGCCGAGCGCATGCGCCAGCGGCAGCACGGCCAGCGAGTCGATGGTCTTCGAGCGGCGGCGTCCGAGCTTGCGCACCAGGGTGTCGTCGCCGAACGAGGTGCTGGAGGCGATGGCGCGCAGCGTCAGCGCGAGGTCGCGCGCCGACTGGAAGCGCAGCGAGGGCGTCTTCTCCACGCATCCCTCGACGATGCGCTGGAACTCCGGCGGCACGGCGCCGCTGAGGTCTTCGCGCGGCAGCGACTCCTTGAGGATCGCGGCGATGGTCGCGGCGCCGGAGTCGCGATGGAACGGCCGCCGCGCCGTGACCATCTCGTAGAGGATGCAGCCGAGGGAGAAGATGTCCGCGGTCGGATCGACGGCCTCGCCGCGGAGCTGCTCGGGCGACATGTAGCCGAGCGTGCCGATGACCGTGCCGGGCTGCGTCTGGAACCACTTCGTGGTCGGGATGTCGGTCTCCTCGCGCTGCGAGAGGAACGGATCCGTCTGCGCCAGGCCGAAGTCGAGGATCTTCACCCGCCCGTCGGCGGTGAGGAAGACGTTCTCCGGCTTGAGGTCGCGATGCACGATCGACTTCGCGTGCGCTGCGGACAAGCCTTCCGCGATCTCGGCGCCGATCTCCACCGCGCGGCGCCAGCTCAGCGGATGCGTGCGGATCTGCTCGCGGAGCGTTTTTCCTTCGAGCAGCTCGGTGACGATGTAGAAGTCGCCGTCCTCGCGCCCGACGTCGTGCACCGCCACGATGTTCGGATGCGACAGCGCGGCGATGGCCCGCGCTTCGCGCTCCAGCCGTCCGGTGGCTTCCGCGTCCTGCGCCGCGTCGTGCGCCAGGATCTTGATGGCGATGTCGCGGCCGAGGCGCGGATCGCGGCCGCGGTAGACCTGCCCCATGCCTCCTTCGCCGAGCAGCGAGACGACCTCGTACGGGCCGATCCTCGATCCGGCGGTGAGCATGGCGTCATTGTATTAACATCACGCGCACCCATGGTCCTCATCAACAAGGCCATCAACGAAGTGACGGTGAAGCTCGTCTATTACGGGCCCGGTCTCTGCGGAAAAACGACGAACCTCGAGAAGATCTACGCCAATCCGAAGCTGGACAACAAGGGCAAGATGATCTCGATGTCGACGGAGACGGACCGCACGCTCTTCTTCGACTTCATGCCGATGGAGCTCGGCACGATCGCGGGACAGAAGGTGCGCGTGCAGCTCTACACGGTGCCCGGCCAGGTGTTCTACGACGCCACGCGCAAGCTCGTGCTGCGCGGCGCGGACGGCGTGGTGTTCGTGGCGGACTCGCAGGAGTCGATGAAGGAGTCGAACCTCGACAGCCTGCGCAACCTGAAGACGAACCTGCGCATCAACCGCCTCGACCCCGACAAGGTCGCGCTGGTGTTCCAGTACAACAAGCGCGATCTCCCGAACACCGCCTCGGTCGAAGAGATGAACGCCTATCTCCAGCCGGGGAACGCGCCGGTGGTCGAAGCGTCGGCCATCAACGGCCAGGGCGTCACCGCGACGCTGCGCGCCGCCATCACGCGCATCCTCGACAACCTGAAGAACAACGTCGACACGACGCTGTACGAGGAGCCGCCGCTCGCCGCGCCCGACATGACGCAGAAGGCGGGCGTGACCCCGCACTCCGCGGGCACTCCGAAGCTCGCGGTCGCACCGGCGGATCCCGCGCCGTTCGAAGAAGCGGAGCCGTTCGACGTCGAGGCGACGCCGGTCGACTTCGAGGATCCGTTCGCGGCGCGCGAGGAGGATGAGCTGCTCGTCAACGCGCGCGCCATGGTGGCGGCGCTCGAGGCAGCGCTGGAGCGTGCACGCGAGCACGAGCGCGCCCTCACGGCGCGTTTGAAAACGTAGAACAGGCTTCAGCCAAAACTGGCAAGAGCAGGACAGGCTTCAGTCAAACGTAGGACAGGCTTCAGCCTGTCCATGGGCAGGCTGAAGCCTGCCCTACGTTATGCTCCGCGCCGTACATGACCTGGTACCAGGAATGGTTCGGCGAGGAGTACCTCGAGCTCTACGCTCATCGCGACGAGCACGAGGCGCGGCAGCAGGTGGCGTTCTTCCATCAGCAGGCCGGCGCGGTCGACGGGCCGGTGCTCGATCTCGCCTGCGGCTCCGGGCGGCACGTGCAGGAGCTGCAGACGCTCGGCTATCACGCCGTCGGCTGCGATCTCTCGTACACGCTGCTGCGCACCGGGATGACCGAGTACGGTCACATGCCCGTGGCGCGCGCGGACATGCGCCAGCTCCCGTTCGGCGACGACTCCTTCGCCGCGCTGGTCAACTTCTTTACCTCGTTCGGCTACTTTGAAACGGAGGAGGAGAACCTGCAGGTGGTGCGCGAGATGTCGCGCGTGCTCGGCCACGGCGCGCCGTTTCTCTTCGACTACCTGAACGTGCATCGCGAGCTGGAGAACCTCGTCCAGCGCGAGACGCTCGACACGCCGATGGGCGCCGTGCAGATCCGGCGCTGGTTCGACGGCCTGGAACGCTCCTTCAACAAACGCATCACGATCGGTGAAAAGCGTTACCTGGAGCGCGTCCGCGGATACGATCTCGACGAAGTGTCAGCGATGTTTGCGTCCTGCGACCTTTCCATCCACTCCGCCTTCGGCGCTTTCGACGGCTCGCCCTTCGAGCGCACGTCGCCGCGGCTGATCCTCGTCGGAACCCGCGCATGAGAGTGCCGCTCGCGCAGTACCCCGGCATGAGCAGGTTCGTCCTCGACTGGATGAACGGAGATGAACGCTTCCTCAAGCGCTCCAGTGGAGGACAGGCAATCCTGCCTGTCCCCCGGGGCACCCGACAGGCAGGATTGCCTGTCCTCCACAAGGCGCTCAAAGAGTCGAACAAACAATGGGGCCTCTTCGTCGGCGACCAGCTCGAGCGCTGGGCCACGGGCGAGACCCTGACCATCATCGCCGGCCAGCAGGTCGGCTTCGCCGGCGGCCCGCTGTACACGCTGAGCAAGCTGGCCACGCTGGCGCGCTTCAAGCGCGACATGGAAAAGTCCGGCCTCCCGGTCACCGCCTTCTTCTGGCTGGCCACCGAGGACCACGACTTCGACGAAGTGGCCACGCTGAACGTGCCGGCGAACAACCGCCAGCTCGACCTGCTGCGCATCCGCGCCGTGCGCACGTCGGAGAATCGCGCCACGGTCGGCGCCCTGCCGGTCCCCGAGGAGATGATCACGCAGCTCCTCGCGCACTACGACATGCCGCGCCCGGCGTGGCTGCGTCCCGGCATCAACTTCCGCGACTCCTTCGCCGAGCTGGTGGCCAGTCTCTTCGGCAGCGACATCATCCTCGTCGACGCACTCCTGCCCGAGCTGCGAAAAGCGGGCGAACCGCTCTTCCAGCTGATCGACCAGCACCGTGACGAAATTCAAAACGCGCTCAAAAACCGCGCACGCGAGCTGGAAGAAGCGGGTTATGCAGAACAGGTCGAAGCACGCGATGGCAACGAGTACACGCTCCTCTACGAGCTCGACGAACACGGCCGCCGCCAGCCGCCAACCGCGAACCGCCAACCCGAGAAGACCTCCACCTCGGCTCTCACCCGACCGCTCCTCCAGGACGCCGTCTTCCAGCCCGACATCTTCGTCGGCGGCCCGGCCGAGGTCGCGTACTACGCGCAGGTCTCCGTCCTGCACGAGCTCCTCGGCATCCCCATGCCGCGCGTCGCACTGCGCGGTCATCTGCTCATCGCGCCGAAGCGCATCGAGCGAGCGATCGAGCGCTTCGCCATCCAGCCGCACGAGATCTTCACCAGCGCGGAGGCCATCGTCGCCGAGCGCGAGCCCGAAGGCGTGGCGCGCATCCGTGAGCTGGCGGAGGAAGGGAAGCGCGAGCTGATGACGCGCGTCGGACAGATCGGCGAGCTCGCGCTGCCGGCCGACCACTCGCTGGCGGGCTCGATCCAGCGCTCCGTCGGCCATCTCGAGTTTCACTGGAACAAGCTCGCCGAGCGCGCCATCAAGGGCCTCGTGCGCAGAGACCGCGAGCGCTTCGCCGCGATCCGCGAGGTCGTGGCCACGCTCTACCCCGACCGCCAGGTGCAGGAGCGCGTGGTGAGCTGGTTCGCGTTCTGGTGCGAGCATCGCGAGCTGCTCGTCGAGCGCGTCATCGAGGAAGTGGAAATGGACTCCCCGTACTTCAGGATCGTGAGCTTATGAGCGAACCAGTCGACATCCTCTACTTCGGCGCGCATCCCGACGACGTCGAGCTTTCCTGCGGCGGCAGCATCGCCAAATTCGTGAAGGAGGGACTGCGCGTCGGCATCGTCGACCTCACCCGCGGCGAGATGGGGACGCGCGGCACGCCGCAGACGCGCAAGCGCGAGGCCGCCGCCGCCGCGCGCATCCTCGGCTGCACCTTCCGCCAGCAGCTCGACTTCCAGGACGGCAACCTGCAGACGGGACGCGAGCAGGAGCTGGAGCTCATCGCCGTCGTGCGCGAGCGCCGCCCGAAGCTCGTCGTCGCGCCGTATCCCGACGACCGCCATCCCGACCACACCCGCACAGGCCGCCTCGTTACCGAGGCCGCGTTTTACGCCGGCTTGCGCGCGCTGGAGACCGGACTGCCCGCGCATCGACCGCAGACCGTGCTGTACTACCTGCAGAACTACATGTTCCCGCCGTCGTTCGTCGTCGACGTCACTCCGTACTGGAAGACGAAGATGAAGGCGGTGTACGCGTACAAGTCGCAGTTCCACGATCCGAAGTCGAAAGAGCCGTTGACCTTCATCTCCGATCCGAAGTTCCTGGAGATGATCGACGCGCGCGGCAAGCACTTCGGCGCGCTGATCAACGCACAGTACGGCGAGGCCTTCGTGACCAAACAGCCGCCCCGAATCGACGACGTGATCGCGGCCTACAGCGGACGCGAAGTATGAAGATCGGCATCACCTGCTATCCGACTTTCGGCGGCTCCGGCGTCGTGGCCACGGAGCTCGGCCTGGCACTGGCCCGCCACGGCGACGACGTGCACTTCATCAGCTACGCCATGCCGTCGCGGCTGAACGTGCTGCACGAGCACATTCACTTCCACGAGGTGAACGTCACGCCGTATCCGCTCTTCGATCCGTACCCGCCGTACACGCTGGCGCTGGCGACGAAGATGGCGGAGGTCGCGGCGTACGAGAAGCTCGAAGTGCTGCACGTGCATTACGCGATTCCGCACGCCATCAGCGCGTATCTGGCCAAGCAGATCCTCCGCTCGAACCTGAAAGTCATCACCACGCTGCACGGCACCGACATCACGCTCGTCGGCCGAGACGAGAGCTACCTGCCGATCACGAAGTTCGGTATCGAGGTCTCCGACGGCGTGACCGCGGTCTCGGAGTGGCTGAAGCAGGAGACGGCCACGAATTTCCACACCGACAAGCACATCGACGTCATCCCGAACTTCGTCGATCCGGCGCGCTTCCGCCGCGACAGCGCGATCTGCAACATGTTCGCGTCGCCGGGCGACAAGCTGGTCTGCCACGTCTCGAACTTCCGCCCGGTCAAGCGCGTCATGGACGTCGTGGAGACCTTCGCCGCCATCGCCGCGAAGGTGCCGTCGCGGCTGCTCATGCTCGGCGACGGCCCCGATCGCTCGAAGGCGGAGGCGTTCGCGCGCGCGCACGGTCTCCGCGACCGCGTCTTCTTCCTCGGCAATGTCCCGAATCTCGAAGAGGTGCTCGGCGCGTGCGATCTGTTTCTGCTGCCGTCCGAGTCGGAGTCGTTCGGCATGGCCGCGCTCGAGGCCATGGCTTCCGAGGTGCCGGTCATCGCCACGCACACCGGCGGCCTGCCGGAGGTGGTGACGGAAGGCGACGCCGGCTACCTGCTGCCGGTCGGCGACGTGGCCGGGATGGCCGAGCGCGGGATCGAGATCCTCCGCGACGACGAGCTCCGCCGCCGCATGGGCAAGCGCGCGCGTGAGATCGCG
>DASUSL010000495.1:0-9403 GCA_036375135.1 Thermoanaerobaculia bacterium
CCACAAGTGGGGCGCGGCTTCAGCCCGCCCCGCGTCTCGCGCAACATGACGATCGTCACCCCGCGCCGATGACACCGTCCACTCCCCGTCGCAGCCACGCGAACCGATCTTGCGACCATGATGAAAAAACTTCTGGTGGTCCTGTTCCTCGCAGTGCCCGTGTTCGCCGCCGACGAAATGCGCAAGCTCGACTGGTGGGTGGGGGAGTGGAGCGGTCCCGCCTCCATCCGCATGGGGCCGGGCGAGCCGCAGCAGGTGATGCAGAGTGAGAAAGTGCAGTCGAAGCTCGGCGGCCGCGCCCTGCTCGTCGAAGGCATCGGCAAGTCGGGCGACGAAGTCGTCCATCAGGCCCTCGGCGTCGTCTCGTACAACGAGCGCACGAAGAAATACGAGTTCGACGCCTGGACCGCGCGCGACGGCCACACCGACGCCTGGTTCGAGGTCGGCGAGAACGGCTCCGCCACCTGGGGCTTCGACACGCCGCAGGGCGCGAAGATCCGCTACACCATCGACCGCACCGAGAAAGGGGAGTGGCACGAGGTGGGAGAGTTCTCCCGCGACGGCAAGCAGTGGATGAAGTTCTTCGACATGACCCTGACGAAGAAGTGATCCCTACCCTGTCATCCTGAGCCGCGTACACGGCGAAGGACCCCCGCTGGAACCCAGCGTCCGCTCCGTTCGCGGGGGATCCTTCGCCGTCTTCGCGGCTCAGGATGACAAGCCTCTGCACCCGTTTCCCGAATCCTGCGTATATAGCCGCAGGATGACGGCGATCGTGACAGAGGCGCTCCACCAGTTCCCCACCGCGTTCACCCGGGCGCGGGAGGGAGATCACGACGCCTTCGCGCAGCTCATCGAGCAGCACGAGGCCATGGTCTACAGCCTGGCCTGGAACTTCTTCGGCGACCGCTCGCGTGCCGAGGAAGTGGCGCAGGACGTCTTCCTGCAGCTCTACCGGCACCTCGGCGAGCTCGAGTCGGACGCGCACGTGCTCTTCTGGCTCCGCCAGGTCACCACGCGCCGCTGCATCGACGTGGCCCGCCGCACGAAACTGAAGGCCGTCAGCCTCGACGACGCGGGCGATCTCCCCGCGGCGCACAAGCCCGCCGATCCGCTGCTCGACCGCAAGCTCAAGCGCCTCGTCGAGGAACTGCCCGAGACGCAGCGGGCCATCGTCACCCTCCGCTATCAGGAAGATCTCGATCCCTCGGAGATCTGCCGCATCATTGGAATGCCCGTCAACACCGTGAAGAGCCACCTGCACCGCGCCCTCCAGTCGCTGCGCAGGAAACTGGAGAAACACCCATGAGCCTCGAAAACGATCTGAGAAACGCACTGCGCCGCGAGTCGCCGCCGGCCGGCTTCGCCTCCCGCGTGCTGCAGCGGATCGAGCACGAACACGCGCCGAAGCGGAACCGCTGGTGGCGCGCCGTGGCCGCGTCCGTGACCCTCACCGCCCTCCTCGGCGGCTGGGCCGCGCACACCGTCCACGAGCGCCGCGAAGGGGAACGCGCCCGCGAGCAGGTCCTGCTGGCCCTGAAGATCGCAGGAGAAAAAGTCCGCTACGCGCAACACGAAGTCCGCACCATCGGAACGAACGACTAAGGAGCTACACGCACATGCGCAAAGTACTGATCGCCTTCACTCTCCTCTGCATCGCCGCCCTGCCGGCGTCGGCGCAGAGCATCAAGCTCGACTTCCCCGGCCTGGCCGATCGCGCCGACGAGATCGTCGACGTCACCCTCGACGCCAACATGATCCGCCTCGCCGCCAAGTTCCTCTCCGGCAACGACGCCGACGAGCGCGAGATCCGCTCGCTGCTGAACGGCCTCAAAGGGATCTACGTCCGCAGCTACTCCTTCAGCAAGGAAGGGGAGTACGACCGCGGCCTCCTCGACCGCGTGAAGTCGCAGCTCGGCGCGAACTGGAAGCCGCTCGTCACCGTGCGCAGCAAGCACAAAGAGAACGTGAACATCATGGCCGACGTGCGCGGCGACCGCATCGACGGACTGGTCATCATCGCCGCCGAGCCGCGCGAGTTCACCATCGTGAACATCGTCGGCGACATCGACATCGACCGCCTCTCGAAGCTCGAAGGTGAGTTCGGCATCCCCCGCATCACCAGGGACAACGGCCATGACTAAGCGCATCGCGGCGGTACTCGCACTCGTCATCACCCTTCCGTTGCACGCGGACTTCGCGTCGGTGGCCCGGGCCATCGACTCGCAGCACGGCGTGAAGCGCATCTGGATCCCGTTCCTCGGCCTGGCCCGGTTCGTCGTGCGCGTCGTCGCTCCCGAGGGCGTGCACGACTTCCAGCTGGCCACGTTCGAAGGGGCGGACAACCTCGACCCGAAGAAGCTCGGCGACATCATCCGCACGCAGGCGGGACCGGGATTCTCGCCGCTGGTGCAGGTCTGGTCGCGGCGATCGAACGACTGGAGCTTCATCTACGCGCGGCCGTCGAAGCGCGCCGACCGGCTGGAGCTGCTGATCCTCGCGCACGACAAGGCCGACACGGTGCTGGTGCGGGTCGACGTCGACGCGGACATGATTGCCAGAGAGTTGAAGGATCGACCCAGACACGTGTCCAACGTCGCCCGTCGGTGAGGTGTAGAATGACCGCTCCGCAACATGGCCCGGTACGAAGAACGAGACGACTCGTACGACCTCCTCAATCAATACCTGCAGGAAATCGCCAAGGTTCCCCGGCTGACGCCCGAACGGGAGCGTGAGCTCGCACGGCGGATTCAGGACAACGACAAGGAAGCGCTGGAAGAACTGGTCAAGGCCAACCTGCGCTTCGTCGTCTCGTACGCGAAGCGGTACCGCAACGCCCACGTTCTCTTCCTCGACCTGATCAACGAAGGCAACATCGGTCTCATCCACGCCGCGAAAAAGTACGACCCGGACAAGAACGTCAAGTTCATCACGTACGCGGTGTGGTGGATCCGCCAGGCCATCCTGCACGCGCTGTCCGAACAGGCCGGCGCGTTCCGCCTGCCGCCCAAGCGCGCGAACCTGATGTATCGCCTGGAGAAGGCGATTGCCACGGCCATCACCGAGGGGAATCACATCCCGACGCCGGACGAGCTGGCGCAGAACCTCGGCGTGAGCGTGAAGGAGATCCAGACGCTCCTGCAGGCCAGCGCGGACAACTACTCACTCAACGCCGAGCTGGACGACGAGTCGCACACCGAGCTGGCGGACGTGGTCGAGCAGACCATGATGCCGTCGGCCGAGAACGAGATGCAGGAGCAGTCGCGCCGCGCGGAGCTCCTCGCGCACATGTCGGAGCTCTCGCCCAAAGAGCGCCTCGTGCTCACGCTGCGGCACGGCGTGTCGGACAACATCCCGAAGAGCATCCGCGAGCTGGCGTCGTTCCTCAACCGCGAGGTCGAGAACGTGCGCGCGGTCCTCGACAGCGCGAAACAGAAGATCTGCGAGAAGCTCGACATCGACGAGAGCGAGCTGGCCGTGCTGCTGCTCTACACGAACCCGAACGCGAAGGCGTCGTTCCGCTTCTGGTACGAGCTCGACGACCGCACCGAAGGCACCAGCCCCCACCTCCGCGACGACCGCCTCGCCTACCTCCAGACCATCCGCCAGCACGGCGCCGTCCAGAACGCCGTGGACGCGCTGACGCTGGAGGAGAAAACCATCCTCAAGCTCCGCTACGGCGTGCTGCAGGACGACGAGCTGACTCTTCGCGACATCGGGGAGATCCTCGGGCTGTCGCGGGAACGGGTGCGGCAGATCGAGTCGCGCGCGGAAGCGAAGTGCCGGCGCAGCGTTCGGCGCGAGCGATAGTTTCGTCGACCCATCGCGCGTCCACTTTTTATTACAAGAGTCTTCCGTAGAAGACTCGGAGTCTTCTTTTCGAGACTCGGAGTGTTTTTCTCGTGACCCGGGGTCTTCGTTTCGAGACCTTGGGTCTTCTTTTCGAAACCTGGGGGCCTTCCTCTTCAGACCCGGAGTCTTCCTTTCGAGACTCGGAGTCTTCCTTTCGAGACCCGGAGTGTTCGTTTCGAGGCTCGGAGTCTTCCTTTCGAGACTCAGAGTCTTCCTCTCACGACCCGACGTCTTCCGTTTGAAACTCGGAGTTTTCCTTTCGAGACAGGGAGTCTCGAGTCCGAGGCCACGTCTTCGTAGCCGAAGCGCTCAGCACGACCTGCGCGATCGCGCGATGTTCGCGCAGGTCGCTGAACGTGGAGGAGACATACGCTTTCGGCATCCGAATACACTACGGCCCGGACGGAGGATCCCCAATCGGCGCCTCGCGCAGGCTGATGCACTCGATCAGGCCTTGCAGTTCCACGGCAACCGCGTGTGCGCGCTGCTTCAGGTAATCGGCGACGCTCAGCTCGAGAAACCGCAATTTGTGCGCGGCGATGAGCTGGGCCCGCACTTCGTGCAGCGATCCTCGCGCTTCGCTGAGCTGTTGCCGCCACTCACCGTAGGTCAGGCGCCCTTGTCCTTCCGCGATCTTGCTGACCACCTGGCTGGATGCGCGACGAAGCTGGGTGGTGAGTCCATGCAGCTCCGTCTTCGGAAAGCGGTCCGTCACGGTATACACGTCCACCATCAGGTCGAGCGCTCGTTGAAACGCACGAAGGTCCTCGAATGTCTTTTTCGGCATGGCACTGTTGCGGTGCGGGGAGAGCATCAACGCGCGAGCGAGTCGTGCGGACGCGGTGTGGAGCGGTGATTCTACAATAGGCTGCTGAAATGACCCTCAAAGACATCATTCACTCCGACCCCGAGATCATGGGCGGCACGCCGGTGTTCGTCGGCACGCGCGTGCCCGTGAGAATCCTGCTCCACTACCTCGAGGGGGGAGAGCCGCTGGAAGAGTTTCTCGACAACTATCCGAGTGTTTCCCGCGCACAGGCGGTCGCCTTTATCGAGGAAGCGGGGAAAGCGGCGCTGGCGCAGATCGCGTGAGACGGGTTCTGTTCGACGAGAACATGCCGCGAAAGCTCCGGCGTGATCTGCCTGAGTTCCTGATCTGCCACACAGGAAGAAGGTTGGCCGGCGTTCGAGAACGGCGCGTTGCTGGGGCGTGCTGCCGAGACCTTCGCAGTGCTGGTCACGATCGATCAGCGCATGCGCTACCAGCAGAACATGGGCCGTCTCACGATCGGTGTCGTCGTGATCGAAGTGCCTGACACGCGGCTCGTCCACCTGCGTGGCAATCGCGCGAGCGGGAGCGGGTGAGGTGATCGTCGTGCGGCCGCGCAGTTGATCCGCTAGACTGCTCCCCGCATGCAAGACCCCATGGGCCGCCTCGACGCCCTCGACGTCGGCGCCAGAAAGCTCACGATCCAGACGGAGTTCTTTTCCCGGCCGAATCCGCGCATCGAGACGAAGGTCTATCTCGGCGGGGAGTTGAAGAAGGTCTACACCGAAGAGGTGACCGACGAAGCGGGAGTGCAGGCCAGGATCGACTCCTTCCACCAGTCCCGCCTCGACGAGATCGTCGAGGGGTTGCGCGCGCGCAAGGCATGAGCGTCCGGGTTCGCGCGCTGCGCAAGTCGTTTCGGGCTCATGAAGTCCTCAAGGGGATCGACCTCGACATCGCTCCGGGCGAGGTCGTGGGACTGATCGGGCCGAACGGGGCGGGGAAGACCACGCTCATGTCGTGTCTCCTCGGCTTCCTCACGCCGAACGCGGGGGAGATCACCATCGACGGCAAGGCCAACGACGATCTCGGCGTGCGCAGGCGCACCGGGTTCGTGCCGGAGCGGATGAACTTCGACCGCGGCGCCACCGGATGGAACTTTCTGCGCTACATGGCGCGCCTGGCCGAGGTGCAGGACGCGGATGCGAAGAGCCGCGCAATGCTCGAGAGGCTCGGGTTGAGCGGTTCCGCGGACAAGCGGCTCTCGCAGTACTCGCGCGGCATGCTGCAGCGCATCGGCATGTGCCAGGCGCTGATCCACGAGCCGGCCTATCTCTTCCTCGACGAGCCGACCTCGGGGCTCGACCCCAACGGCGTGCTGCTCGTGCGCGACCTCATCACCGAACAGAAAGCGCGCGGCGCGGCGGTGCTCCTCAACTCCCATCAGCTCGCCGAGATCGAGAAAGTCTGCGACCGCGTGCTCTTCCTCCACCACGGCCTCATCGAGCGCGCGGAGACGCTGCGCCACACGGACCGCATCGTCGTGGCCATCACCATGCTGCCCGGCTTCGACGTCCCGCCCATCGCCAATGCCCAGATGCGCGACCACGTCCTCATCGCCACCGTGGAGAACGAACAGGACATCGCCAACCTCGTGAAACAACTGGTCGACAGCGGAGCCGGGATCGTCGACGTCAGACGGCACACGACGGACCTCGAGAGCATCTTCCGAGGTGCGGCGTGAATCGCGTCGTGATCGTGGAGACCGTGCGGCGGCACGTGACGAACGTCGGCTACCTCGCCTTCGTCGCCTTCCTCGTGATCGTGTCGCTGGGCGTCTCGGTGTTCGACCGCCCCGCGTCGGGATGGCCGACGCTGGTGACGCTGCTCGCGCTGATCACCGGCGCCGGCGTGATCGGTCCCGAGTTCTCGTCCGGGACGCTGCAGCTCATCCTGGTCAAGCCGGTGAACCGCGCCGTTTACCTCTTGTCGCGCGTGGCGGGCGTCGTGCTCGTGGTCTGGCTCGCGGCGGCCACAGCGGCGGTGTGTGAGCTCGTCGGCCGCGCGATCTGGGGCAAGGGGAGCCTGCCGGCGAGACAGATCGGCGAAGCGCTGCTGAACTCCGCGACCGACACGATTCTCGTCGTCGCGCTCCTGGCGCTCCTCGGCAGCGTCACCCGTGCGTACTTCAACATCGCCATCTACATGATCGGCATGATCGGGCTCAGCCTGAGCGGCGTGATCCTGGCCTTCGTCCGGCAGACGCAGAACGCCGTCGGCCGCTTCCTCAACGAACACACGGGCATCGAGCGCGCTCTGGCCGCCATCGAGCGCAATCTCTTTCCCGATCCGCCGCCGCGTCTCGATGCCGCCTGGACGCTGCTGGTCCTGTCCAATGCCGCCATCGCGCTGCTGCTGGCGTGTCTCGCGTTCCGACGCAGGGAGGTGCCGTATGGAGCGGACTAACCAGCGCCACGTTCCGGTCGCGCTGCTCATCGTGGCCGTGCTGCTCATCGGCGCGCGCATCTTCGTGCATGCGACGAAGCGTGAGCCGTCGCAGAAAACAGGGCTGATCCGCTGGGTCACGCCCGAGGAAGGGCTGCGGCTCGCCACCGCCACCGGCAGGCCGATGATGCTCGACTTCACCGCCGACTGGTGCGGGCCGTGCCACATGCTCGACGAACAGGTCTTCCGCGATCCCTCCATCGCCCGCGAGGTCAACGAGCGCTTCATCGCCGTGCGCGTCGTCGACCGCAAGCGCGAAGAGGGGAGGAACTCGCACGTGGTCGGTGCACTGCAGGAGCGCTACAACGTGCGCGGCTTCCCGACGGTCGTCTTCGCGGACGCCCGCAACACCGAGCGCGCGCGGATGGAAGGCTTCCGCGGGCGGGACGAGTTCGAGCGGCTCATGGAGCGCGCCCGCTGATGCGCCTCGAGCATCTCAGCGAGGAAGAAGAAGACTACTGGCGCGGCGAGTTCGCGCAGGAGAACTGGATCTTCGGCTCGCTCGCCCTCAGCGTCACGCTCCCCGAGTTCGCCGGCGGCGTGCCCGCGCTGCGCGACATGCACTTCGGCTACTACCTCCAGCCGCTGCACCTCAACGTCGACGACCGCGAAGACCTCCCGCGCAAGCTGGTCTACGTCCTGGCGCGGCGCAGGCCGCCGCTCGACTTCCTCGAGCTCTCCGGCGCCGGCGTGCGCATCCCGCACTGTTTTCCGACCGGCTTCACCCTCGGCTCGGTGCTGCGCATCACGCTGCAGGAGATGAAGAGGCTGCCGCTGAAGGAGCCGCTCGAGCGGAGTGATGAGTGATGAGCGATGAACCGGGACGCCGTGCATCGCTCCTCGTTCATCGCTCGATAGAATGCGCCCCGTCATGACCCCGCTGCGCCGTCTCCTCCACTACTTCGGGACCTACAAAACGCGCCTGACCATCGGCGCGCTGTGCGTCATCGGCTCGGCCGTCTTCTCGCTGGCCAAGCCCTACATCGTCGGCAGCGCCGTCAACGCGCTGAGCGCCGGCTTCACGCGCGAGATGCTGATCCGCTTCGGCCTCCTGCTCGTCGGCGCGTCGATCATGGAGGGGCTGTTCCTCTACCTGCAGCGCTCGATCATCATCGGCGTGTCGCGCCACATGGAGTACGACATGCGGAACGACTTCTACCAGCACCTGCAGAAGCTTCCGCTGCGTTTCTATCAGGAGCAGCGCACCGGCGACCTGATGTCGCGCGCCACCAGCGACCTCGCCCACGTGCGCATGCTCATCGGCCCCGCGGTCATGCACTCGATGTCGTCGCTACTGGTCGTGACCGGCGCGTTCGTGATGATGCTGCGCACCGAGTCGTCGATGGCCATGATGTCGCTGGTGGCCGTGCCGCTCGTGGCGGGGATGGTCACCATCTTCGGCCGCCGCATCCACCAGCGCACGCGCGCCGTGCAGGACGCCTTCGGCGACATCTCCGCGCGCGTGCAGGAGAACCTCTCCGGCGTGCGCGTGGTGCGCGCCTTCACCCGCGAGGACAACGAGATCGGGCTCTTCAAGCGGATGAACCGCGACTACGTGGAGCGCAACCGCTCGCTGATCCGCCTGACCGCGACGTTCTACCCCGCGCTGCACATGCTCATCGGGCTGATGTTCGTCTTCGTCTTCTTCCTCGGCAGCCGGAAGATCCTGGCCGGGACGATGTCCATCGGCGACTTCGTCGCCTTCCAGTTCTACCTCGGCCGCATGATCTGGCCGCTCATCGCACTCGGCTGGGTGATCAATCTCTTCCAGCGCGGCATGGCCGCCATGGCCCGCCTGCACGAAGTGTGGAGCGTCACGCCGCCGGCCGATTCGACCGCGAACGTCGACATGGTGCCGGAGGGGAACCTCGAGATCCGCGACCTCACGTTCGCGTACGACACGCGTCCCGTCCTGCGCGACATCGACCTGAGCATCCGCCACGGCGAGACGGTGGGCATCGTCGGCCGCACCGGCAGCGGCAAGTCGACGCTGCTGTCGCTGATCACGCGCGCGTTCGAGCCGCCGCCGGGAACGATCTTCCTCGACGGACGTCCGATCGAGACGATTCCCATGCGCCGGCTGCGCGAGTGGGTCGGCATGGTGCCGCAGGAGACCTTCCTCTTCTCCGAGTCGATCGCGGAGAACATCCGCTTCGGCAACGCCGCGGCCAGCGACGAGGAGGTCGAGCAGTCGGCGCAGCAGGCCGGGCTCTCGACCGACGTCGCCGGCTTCCCGCAGGGGATCAAGACGGTCATCGGGGAGCGGGGCATCACGCT
>DASUSL010000496.1:0-9688 GCA_036375135.1 Thermoanaerobaculia bacterium
AGCGCGGGGCGGGCTGAAGCCCGCCCTACGTTCGGCACTCGCGTCGCGTGGGCCGAACGTAGGGCAGGCTTCAGCCTGCCCCCCCCAGGGTGCGTTGCCACGCTGCTTCTACGGTGATCCAACCACTGCGCGCGAGCTTCGTCGAGTACGTGATGGCGCAGGTGATCGCGAGCGCGGGGCGGGCTGAAGCCCGCCCCACATCAGGCGCCCGCCGCGCGGGGGGGGCGAATGTGGGGCGTGGCTTCAGCCCGCCCCGCTCTCGCGGCCACCTGCGTTATCCTGATGCCCTCCCATGCTCGCATTCGTCGCACTCCTGGCCGTGCTCTTCCCGGCGCCGCTGCATCTGACGCGCGAGGTCACGGATCCGATCGGTGGCTCGAAGACGGTGATCGAGGAGTACTGCCACGGCAATCGCGTGGTCTCGGTCTCGGGCAGCCGCACGGCGATCGCGGAGTACGACAAGGGGACGGTCACGACGATCGACTTCGCGGCGGGGACGTACAGCATCGCCACGTTCGACGAGCTGGCGAAGGCGTGGCGCACGCCGCGCGCCGCCGCCGCGCCGGCGATGCGCGTCACGCCCGACCGCCGCCACACCATCTCGCGCGAGGCCGCCGAGGTACTCCTCGGCATCGCGTATCCCGCCGCGTCAGCGCCGGAGCAGGTGCTGTCGTCGCTGAAGTCGCCGCGCATCGCCACGCACGCCGGCGGTGCACCGACCGAATACGCATTGCCGCTCGAGCAGGTCATCGACCTCGGCGAGGGACTGGAACTGCGGAACACGGTCGTGCGCGTCGGCACCGAGCTCGCTCCCGCGGAAGCGCTGGCCATCCCGCCCGACGCGCGCCGCGTCGAAGCGTCACCGCTCGCGCTACAACGTATCGCCGCGGAGCTCGACGGGCAGTAGCACGAGGGAGCGACGGGAGGCCTCGCCGTCATCCCTCGCGCTGCCGGAGATCCGCGGCCACCATCTCCTGCACCAGCTCTTCGAACTGCACCGTCGGGGTCCAGCCGAGGATGCGCTTCGCTTTCGAGGCGTCGCCGAGGAGGGGGAGCGGCTCCGTGGGGCGCACGAGGCGCTCGTCGATGACGACGAAGTCGCGGTAGTCGAGTCCCGCCGCGGCGAACGCGGTCTCGCACAGCTCGCGCACCGAGTGCGGCTGGCCGGTGGCGATCACGAAGTCCTCCGGCTGCTCCTGCTGCAGCATGAGGTGCATCGCGCGGACGTAGTCCTTCGCGTGTCCCCAGTCGCGCGTCGCGTCCAGGTTCCCCAGCCGCACTTCCGAGGCCAGTCCATGTTTGATCTTGGCCACGCTGCTCGACACCTTGCGCGTCACGAACTCGTGGCTGCGCCGCGGGCTCTCGTGATTGAAGAGGATGCCGCTGCAGGCGAACATGCCGTACGACTCGCGGTAATTCAGCGTGAGGTAGTGCCCGGCCACTTTGCTGATGCCGTACGGGCTGCGCGGATTGAACGGCGTCTGCTCGTTCTGCGGCGACTCGCGCACGCGCCCGAACATCTCGCTCGAGCCGGCGAAGTAGAAGCGGCACTTCGGCTGGAGCTGCTGCAGCGCGGCCAGCATGTAGTGCGCGCCGTTGACGTTCATGTCCATCGTCGAGAAGCCGTCGGCGAAGCTCTCGGCCACGAAGCTCTGCGCGCCGAGGTGATAGCACTCGTCGAACTCGTGCCGGCTGACGATGTGGAAGATGCTCGGATAGCTCTCCAGGTTCGCGGCGTGGAGCTGCACGCGGTCGAGGATGCCGGCCAGGCGGCGGAAGCGGTGCTCGGGGATCTCGAGCGCCACGCGCCGCACGAGGCCGTGCACTTCATAGCCGAGGGCCAGGAGGTGCTCCGCGAGGTAGCTCCCGTCCTGGCCCGTGATTCCGGTGATGAGTGCGCGCTTCGGCACGCGGGGAGGATAGTCGAAGACAAGTGCTGAGTGCTGAGTGCTGAGTGCTGAGTGGGGCCGCGGTGCTCAGCACCCAGCACCCAGCACTCAGCACTTCGTCTGTCAGTCGCGCGGTCGGCGCTCGCGGCGCAGCTCCATCAGCTCCTGATAGACCGCGAACTTCGCCTTCTGCTCGGCGGTGAGGATGCCTTCCATGCCGCTGCGGAACGTGTCGCGCGCGGCTTTGATCTGCTGCGCGAGCTGATATCCGGCCACGGCGAGCGCGCCCGCCTTCGCCGCGTCGCCCGCCTCGACGGCCGCGCGCATCTGTTCGCGGTTCGCCTTGAGTTGCTCGTGCAGCGGCTCGGTGGTCACGCGCATGTTCGCGCGCAGCGCCTCGAGCTGCGTCTGCTGCGCGTCGGTGAGGTCGAGGAAGTCCGCCAGGATGCCCGGAGGCGGTTCCGGAGGTCCGCCGCCCGGACCGCGTCCGCCGTGCGGTGCCGCGACGGCCGTCGCCGCGATCATGGTGATGACGAGAATGCCGAGGGTGATGCGTTTCATGTGCTCTTTCTCCTTCTGCACAATCGACGCGCCGGACGGGCAGGCGTTTACGTCACGGAGGCGTGTGACGTCGCGCACCGTGCGGCTGTGATGCGCTGCCCGACGATCGCTTCATGAACGTGATCATCGAGCCGTTCCGCATCAAAGCCGTCGAGCCGCTGCGCTTCACCACCCGCGAGGAGCGCCAAGCCGCGCTGCACGCCGCCGGGTACAACGTCTTCGGCCTGAAGGCGAAGGACGTGCTGATCGACCTGCTCACCGACTCCGGCACGGGCGCGATGTCGGCCGCGCAGTGGGGCGCGCTGATGCAGGGCGACGAGTCGTACGCCGGCTCGCGCTCGTTCGAGCGCTTCGAGAACGTGGTGCGCGACCTGACCGGCTTCACGCACATCATCCCCACGCACCAGGGGCGCGCGGCGGAGCGCATCCTCTTCCACTCCGCGCTGCAGATGGGCGACGTGGTCGTGAACAACATCCACTTCGACACGACGCGCGCGAACATCGAGCACGAAGGGGCCGAGGCGCGCGACCTGGTGATCGCCGAGGGACGCATGCCCGCGCTCGTGCACCCGTTCAAAGGGAACATGGACCTCGCCGCGCTGGAGCGCGCCCTGACCGAGGACGGCGACCGCATCGTCATGGTGATGATGACGGTGACCAACAACTCCGGCGGCGGGCAGCCGGTGTCGCTGGAGAATCTGCGCGGCGTGCGCGAGCTGGCGCATCGCTTCGGCAAGCCGTTCTTCCTCGACGCCTGCCGCTTTGCGGAGAACGCCTGGTTCATCAAGACGCGTGAAGAAGGACAGGGCGGCCGCACGCCGCGCGAGATCGCGAAGGAGATGTTCCGCCTCTGCGACGGCGCGCTGATGTCGGCGAAGAAGGACGGCCTCGCGAACATCGGCGGCTTCCTCGCGCTGAACGACGACGCGCTGGCGGAGAAGTGCCGGAACATGCTCATCCTCACCGAGGGCTTTCCGACGTACGGGGGACTGGCGGGATACGACCTCGAGGCGATCGCGCAGGGACTGGAGGAGGTGCTGGACGAGGATTACCTCCGCTACCGCATCCGCACGATCGAGTACCTCGGCGAGCGCCTGCAGGAGGCGGGCATCCCGATCGTCGTCCCGACCGGCGGCCACGCGGTGTACATCGACGCCGCGGCGACGCTGCCGCACGTCGCCGCCTCCGAGTTTCCGGGTGTCGCTCTGGCGAACGCGCTGTATCTCGAAGGCGGCATCCGCGCGTGCGAGATCGGCTCGGTGATGTTCGGCTCGTCCGCGACGATGGAGCTCGTGCGCCTGGCGGTGCCGCGGCGCCTGTACACGCAGTCGCACATGGATTACGTGGGAGAGGTGGCGACGCGCGTGAAGGCGATCGCGCCGGACGTGGGCGGCTATCGCATCGTCAGCGCACCGAAGGTGCTGCGGCATTTCACGGCACGCTTCGAAGCGCTGCACGCGCTGGCTCCGGCGTAAGGACGACGCGGAGCGCCGCCGTCCCGGCGGCTGCCGCGGCGGCGTCCCCGCCGCCGCTCGCGTGCGCGGGCGAGACGCCCGCGCGGCAGCCGGCGAGGACGCCGGCGCTCCCGATTGCTCTCGTCGGTCCCTGGTGCAAACGCACCGTGACTGGCGAGACGCCCGCGCGGCAGCCGGCGAGGACGCCGGCGCTCCGCTTGGCTGCCGGCCTCCGGTCGTTCCCTCGCGAGGCCGCGCCGTGACTGATCCGGCATACACGGACTGTCGGATGTTTCATACACTCGCCGCATGATTTCAGGCGGCTCCCGAGAGAGAAGCCCGCGTTTCGGGTGGCACTCCGCTCGCGCTTAGGAGGCGGCCGGAGGCCAACACATCGTGATTCGCACACTGATCCTTCTGCTTCTCGCCGCCGTTCCCCTGAGCGCGCAGGACGCGCAGTTCTTCATCGAGCGCATCGAGGTGCGCAACCACAAACGCGTCTCGAAGGACGTCATCGTCGCCGAGTCGCGGCTGCGCGAAGGGCGCGCGTACTCCGAGGAGGAGCTGCGCGATGCGTCGACGCGGCTGGGGCGGCTGCCCTTCCTCCTCTCCACCGAATTCGCGCTCGAGAAAGGCTCCGAGCGCGGGCGGCACGTGCTCGTGCTGACGGTGCACGAGACCAGGCCGTTCTTCTACCTCATCGACGCCGTGGCCTATTTCGATCCGCAGCAGGGGCCGCTCACGGCCGACGAGGACAGCCGCGGCGCGACCAGCGAGAACCTGGCTCTCGGCTTCCGCTGGTTCGTCGGACGCCGCGGCGCGCTGCACGTGGGCCTCTCCGGCATCGACCGCAACCGCGAGTTCGCGCGCGAGTACGGCGCCTTTTCGGTCGGCTACACGCAGTACGACCTGTTCGGCACGCGCGCCTTCGCCACGCTGAATGTGCGGCAGCCGATCGAGCCCTCGGGCGGCAGGCTTTCGCCGCAGCTCGTCGTCGGCGTGCCGCTCTCCGCGAACCAGACCGTCACGGTCCTGTACGACGAGCTGCACACCCGAGGACTCGACCAGCGTCTCGTCACCGCGCGCTGGTCGTACAACACCACCAACGAGCCGTTTTTCCCGACTCGCGGCTCGCTCGTGTACGCCGGTCCGGTGGCCGGCTGGCTCGACGGCACAGGCCGCGGCAACAGCCGTGGACTGGTCACGCACTCGAACTTCATCGGCGTCGAAGGAGGCGCGGCGCGCTACTTCGAGCTCGCGGAGCGCGATACCGTCTGGTCCGATCTGCGCGCGGAGTGGGCGCGCAACGATTACCGCGCCTCCGACGTCCCCGGCGGACGAGACGAGAGCACGCGGTACGGCAGCATCGGCCTCGGCTACTCGCGCAGTCTGTGGAGCCGCGAGCAGCGCGCGAACGGCGACTCGCGCTTCGAGCTCACGGGGCGCTACTCCAGGCGTTCCCGCAGTCTCGAGGAACAGTCGGTGGTCTTCACCGGGCGCGATCGCGAGGTCGCCCAGGTCGCCGGCGCCTGGGTGCGGCGCAGCTCCTGGGGCACGCTCCGCCTCGGCGTGGGGTACGCGTGGTGACCCGCGCGGCGCTGGCGGCCCTGCTGCTGTTCGCGCTGAGCGCGCGCGCGCAGCAGCGTCCTTCATTCACCATGCAGGGCGGCGTCGTCTCTGCGGCGCTGCCTTCGTCCGTGCTGCAGGATGCCAGCGTGCAGAAGCAGCTCGGCAGCGGACTGACCACCACGTTCCTCGTCGTCGCACGCGAGAACAAGCGCCTCAGCGGCGTGCGGCTCGAGGTCCGCTACGATCTCTGGGACGAGGTGTGGCTCGTGAAGCGCGTCGACTTCGAGGGCAAGATCGATCGCCAGCGTCTCGCCTCGCGGGAGGCGCTGGAGAAGTGGTGGCGCACGCCGGTGCGGCTGCTGTCGACGGCGGCGGACCGCGTCCTGCTGCAGGTCGACGTGAGCGTGCTGCCGTTTTCGGCGGCGGAGGAGGAAGACGCGCGGCAGTGGATCACGAAGTCGGGCGGCGTCGGCACGGCCGCGGCCGGCGGCGGCGGCATCGTCGACGCGCTCATCGGCACCACCATCAGCGCCAGGCCGATCACCTCGTTCCGCTGGAACGTCGACCTCTCACTGCGATGACCCGCACGCGCTCGCTCGCCATCCTGCTCGCCGCCGTCGCCGCGGCGGCGCTGCTGTTCTGGGTCGTGCTCCATCAGGTGTCGGGACACTGGCTCGACGTCGCGCTGCGCCCCGACGTGCGGCAGGCGCTGGAGCGCTCGATGGAGGATCAGAAGCAGCTGCGCAAGCTCGACCCGCAGCGGCGCGAGGTCTACCGCCGCCGCTTCGACGAGACGCAGACGCTGCTCAACCGCATCGAGGTGCTGCGCATGAATCGCGAGGCCATGCTGCGGCGCTTCGAGCTCGCGCTGATGGTCGTCTTCTCCCTCGGTGCGCTGCTCGCGGCGGTGACGCTCTGGATGCGCTACCGCCGCGAGCAGGCGCGCGAGCGTGCCGAGTACCTCCAGCGCGTGACGTCGCTGCAGGAGACCGCGCGCCGCCACGCGCACGAGATCAAGGGACCACTCACCGCCGCCCGGCTGGAGCTGGAGCGCTTCACCGATCTGGCCCGCCGCGGCGCCGCGGAGCAGGAGTTGAACGCCGCGCACGACAGCGTGGGCGAGGAACTGGAGCGGCTGGCGCGCTTCACGCGCGAGTTCTCGTCGTTCGGCGGCGTCGGCAGTCCGGTGCTGCGGCGCGAGTCGCTGGGCCAGCTCGTCGAGGAGTTCTGCAGCACGTTCGCGAATGCGTGGCCGTCGCTGCGCCTCGACGACACGGGCGGCGACGCCGTCGTCTGCGTCGACCGCGATCTCTTCCGCCAGGTACTGGTCAACCTCTGTACCAACAGCGCGCGCGCCGCCGGCGAGGATGGACGCATGACGTTCTCGATCGTGAAGAACGGCGCGCAGGTGATGCTCGACGCGCGCGACAACGGCTCGGGCATCCCACCCTCGCTCCGCGCGCGCGTCTTCGATCCGTACGTGACCACGCGCAGAATAGGGGAGGGGATGGGACTGGGACTGTCGATCTCGCGCAAGGTCATGCTCGATCACGGTGGGGATCTGGAGCTGCTCGAGTCTTCTGCCGCGGGTACGGTGTTCCGGATCACGTTCGGGGTGAATGCGTGCTGATGTTGCTCGTTGCTGATTGCTGGTTCTCTGCGGTGGATGGATTGCTGGCGGAGCTCCGCCAGCAGCGAGCAACAAGCAACCAGCAACAGGCGCCGGAGGTGCGGTGCAACTGATCCTCATCATCGAAGACGACGAGAAGATCGCCGCGAACATGACCCTGCGCCTGCGCGAGGAAGGCTACGGAGTCGTGCACGCGCGCAGTGCCGAGGAGGGAGTGGCGTATCTGCGCGACCCGACGCGCGTGCAGCCGGACATGCTGCTCATCGACGTGCGCCTCCCCGGCATGAGCGGCATCGAATTCGTGCGCACCCTCGGCGAGGCCATGCCGCCGTCGATCGTCATCTCCGGCGAGGCCTCCATGAACGAGACCGTCGAGGCCATCCGCCTCGGCGTGCACGACTTCATCGACAAGCCGTTCAGCCGGGAGCGGCTGATCAAGTCCGTCCGCAACTGCCTGGAGACTTCCGCGCTGCGGCGTCAGGTCGGCGAGCTGCGCTCGCGCGATCAGCAGATCGTCGGCTCGTCGGAAGCGATCCGCGTGCTGCGCGCGGCCATCGAGAAAATCGCGCCGACCGAAACGCGCGTCCTCATTCGCGGCGAGAGCGGCACCGGCAAGGAGCTCGTGGCGAACGCCATCCATCGCTCCAGCCGCCGCGTCGCGCGTCCGTTCATCAAGCTCAATTGCGCGGCCATCCCCGCGCATCTCATCGAGGACGAGCTGTTCGGCCACGCGCGCGGTGCGTTCACCGACGCGAAGACGGCCAAGCGCGGACTCTTCGAGGAAGCCGACGGCGGCACGCTCTTCCTCGACGAGATCGGCGACATGGAGCCGATGCTCCAGTCGCGCCTTCTGCGCGTGCTCGAGGATGGGCGCGTGCGCCGCATCGGCGAGACCAGCGACCGCGCCGTGAACGTGCGCGTGCTCGCGGCCACGCATCGCGATCTGCAGGCGCTCGCGCGCGAGGGACGCTTCCGCGAGGATCTCTTCTTCCGGCTGGCGACCGTGCCGATCGACGTGCCCGCACTGCGCGAGCGGCGCGACGACGTGCCGCTCCTCTTCACCACGTTCCTGCAGCAGTTCTGCGCGCGCAACGGACGTCCGCAGCTCTCCGTCGAGCGCGAGGTCTACGACGCGCTGTCCGCGTACGACTGGCCGGGGAACGTGCGCGAACTGAAGAACGTCGCCGAGCGGCTCTCGGTCTTCGGCACCGATCCGGTCACGCTCGAACAACTCCCGACGTCGGTCGTCAGCGCGGAGATCGGCGTCGAGAGCGGCATCGTGCGCATCGGCGAAACGGCGCCGGTGCTGCCGCTGCGCGCGTTCAAGGCGCAGTGCGAGAAGGAGTACCTCGAGGCGGTGCTGCGGAGGACGAACTGGAACGTCACCAAAGCCGCGGAACTGCTCGAGATCCAGCGGACGCATCTGCACGAGAAGATGACCTCGCTCGGCATCGTCCGGCCCGCCTGAGGATGTACGGTACCGTACGCTAAATGTCTCCATAACAGTACGTTACGTCCGGAATGTTGGACGCTTCGATTTGTTATTTATAGCGTCCAATGAATCCACCAAACATCATCCTCGTCGAGGACGACGCGAACGTCTCGTTCATGCTCTCCCGCCAACTCGAGAAGCGTGGCTACGCGGTGAAGACCGCGGGCACGATCCGGGAGGCGCGGGAGAAGCTGCTGGGCCCGTGGGATCTGGCCATTCTGGACCGGCACCTACCCGATGGCGACGGTATCGACCTGTGCCGTGAGCTGCGGGCTTCGGACCCGCACGCGTACATCGTGATGCTCACGGCGGCCAATACGGATGCGCAGAAGCTGGAGGGGTTCGCCTGCGGCGCGGACGACTACATCACCAAGCCGGCGCAGGTCGACGAGCTCATGGCGCGCATTCGCGCGGGCCTGCGCATCGTGACGCTGCAGAAGCAGCTGCTCGAGCTGTCGCAGACGGATCCGCTGACCGCGCTCCGGAACCGCCGCGCCTTCGACGAGCACCTCGGCGAGGCCTTCGAGCACGCGCGCCGCTACGACCGTCCGCTCTCGCTCGCGGTCGTGGACGTCGATCACTTCAAGTCGATCAACGACACGTTCGGCCACGACGAGGGGGACGCGGTGCTGCGCGGCGTGGCGAAGATCATCAACTCCGGAACGCGGCTGAGCGACTTTGCGGCGCGAGTCGGTGGCGAAGAGTTCGCCATCCTCCTGCCGGAGACGGCGCTCTTCGAGGCGCTCCAGTTCGGCGAGAAGCTGCGCTCGTCGATCGCCGCGGACTCGATCAACGGACACCAGGTACGCGTCAGCATCGGCGTCGCCAGCTTCCCGCACTCGCAGGTCCCGACGCAGGCCGACCTCTTCCGCGCCGCCGATCAGGCGCTGTACCGCGCAAAGATGAACGGACGCAACCGCGTCGAGATCGAGCGCCGCCGCACCTGCCGTCCCAACGACGGCGACGAAACCCTCCGCGGCCGCACCGCCACCATCGCCGTCTAGGAGTGCGGCGGCGACGAGCCGCCGCTTTGGTAAGGGTGCTACGGAGCGGTGCCTGGCACGCTTACCTAAGCGGCGGCTGCCGCCGCCGC
>DASUSL010000497.1:0-6390 GCA_036375135.1 Thermoanaerobaculia bacterium
TCGAAGACGGGAAGGTGGTCTTCGATTACCGGATGCGCACGGGGGTCGTGACGAAGAGCAACGCGCTGGCGCTGATGAGGAGTGTCGGGATCGACGTCTGATTTAGGAGTGCGGTGGCGGCGAGCCACCGCTTTGGGAGCCGTGGTCGAGGAGTGCACGCTTACCAAAGCGGTGGCTGGTCGCCACCGCACTCCTAGATTTACTCGGATTGACGCCGGAGGGCTTCTTCGACGTCGGACAGTTCGCCTTCGGCTTTCGTGGGTGTGTGACCGGGGTTCGGGTCGCGCTGCGGGGTGCCGGACTGGCGTCCGCGCTCGGCCTGTCGCAACTGTTCGGAACCGCGGCGCTCGGTGGGGTTCTCGGTGCGTTCCACTCGGGACATTTGGCTTCCGCCTCCTGTCCCGAGTTTTTGCAATTCCTACACCTTGGTCAGCACCGTCGTGGAGGTCACGACGCCGTTGCCGTCGACCGTGTCCTGCCTCACCACGATGTTGTGCTCCATCGACACCCAGGTGATGGCCGTCTCCACCGCGGTGCCGGAGACGGACACGCCGCGGTACTTCACGGTTTTGAACGTGCCGGCGGGGACGGTGATCATCGCGCCGACGGCCAGCACCTCGCCGCTGCCGCCGATGGTCGTGACCACCTGCTGCTGCTGACCGACCGGCGTGCGCGAGACGATCGTCTCCGTCACCGGCGCGACGTTCCAGGTGTTGCCGACGCACCAGCCGGCCGCGGGGCCGAGCGTCAGCGTCGGCACGAAGTCGATGTCGACCTCGGTCGTGACGGCACCGATGATCGGGACCATCGTGCTGACCTTCACGTTGAGGTGCTTCAGTCCGCGCAGATTCCCGGACACCTCTCCGTCGAGGCGCGTCTCCGCGTCGGCGGTGCCCTGCGCGGTGACGGTGCGCTGCGTCGTGTGCGTGAAGGTCGGCGTGTCGGTGATGTACGTGATGGTGAAGTCCGCGTCGCCGCCGGGCGCCGTGGCGTGATAGCTGGCCTGCAGGCCGGCGCGTACGAGGCCGAAGGTGTGGCAGTCGCCGCCGCTGGAGGCGGGCGGCGCGGCGGAGCGGGCGGCGCGGCGCTTGGCCGCGAACGCGGGGACGGAGAAGAGCAGAGCAAGAGCGAACAGAGCAGCAAGACGACGGGCGGACATGGGCGGGGACTACCTCCTCTTTCTATGGATCGCGCGAACGGGCGAAGAAGTCCCTCAATCCGAAATAGATGTTGACAGGCGCAGGTTTGTGCATAAGTATTCGTGATGATGAATATTTATTCAGGCGGAGACGCCATGCGCCGGCGGGAAGAGATCCTCAGGATCGTCCGCGAGACGGCCGTCCACTCCCAGGACGAGCTGCTGGCCGCGCTCCGCACGCAGGGCGTCAAGGTCACGCAGCCGACGCTCTCGCGCGACCTGCGCGAGCTCGGCCTGGTGAAGACGCCCAACGGCTACGTCACGCCGGAGGCGCTCGCCCCCGTGGCGGCCTTCGCGCCGCGCGTGATCGAGCACCGCTTCGAGCAGCTCGTGCGCGACAGCGTGCTGACTGCCGAGGCGGCGATGAATCTGGTCGTCATCAAGACGCCGGTGGCCGCGGCCCAGCCGCTGGCCTCGGCCATCGACGCCACGGAGATCGGCGACGCCATGGGCACCATCGGCGGCGACGACACGATCTTCGTTGCATTTCGCACCCCTGCCGCCGCCGAGGCGTTCGCCCGGCGAGTCCACGAGATCGCGGGATTGAATCCGCGACGCCGTACCCGCGCATAGGCGCGGCGACGGTTTTCGGAGCCACGACCATGAACAACACCGCACACGCTACGAGTGTCAGCAACGTCGCCATCGCAGGCGCCACCGGTTATGCCGGCATGGAGCTGGTGCGCATCCTCGGACGCCACCCGCACGCGAACGTCGTCGGCTCGTTTTCCTCCGAGTCCTTCTCGCTCGAGAACCTCTTCGAGGCGCAGCCCGAGGTCGTCTTCCTGGCCACGCCGAACGAAGTGTCGGCCGAGGTGACGCCGCACATCCTCGACAAGGGGATCAAGGTCATCGACCTGTCGGGCGCGTTCCGTCTCGGCGAGCCGGCGCTGTACCCGTCGTGGTACGGCTTCGCGCACGACCGCCCGGAGCTCCTCGGCGAGGCGGTGTACGGACTGCCGGAGTGGTGCAACGGCGAGCTGCGCAAGGCGCGCCTCATCGCCAATCCCGGCTGCTACCCGACTTCCGTGCTGCTCGCGCTGCGGCCGCTGACGTATCTCATCGACCGCACGCAGCCGGTGATCGTCGACGCCAAGAGCGGCGTCTCCGGCGCGGGGAAGAAGGCCGACGTGGCGTTCTCGTTCGTCGAGCTGGCCGGCAACTTCAAGGCGTACGGCGTGGGCAAGCACCGGCACGAGCCGGAGATCCGCCAGGGACTGCACCTCGGCGAGCGCACCACGCTCGTCTTCGTGCCGCACCTGCTGCCGACGCCGCGCGGCATCTACTCGACCATGCACGTCGGCTTCACGAATCCGGTGACCGAGGAAGAAGTGTCGAAGGTGTACGCGGACGCGTATGCGGACCAGCCGTTCGTGCGCGTGCTGCCGGCGGGCAAGGTCCCGGAGCTGAAGGACGTCGTCAACACGCCGTACGCGGAGATCGGCTTCACGCTGCTCCAGGGCGGACGGCGGGCGGTCATCGTCAGCGTCATCGACAACCTGTTGAAAGGCGCGGCCTCGCAGGCCGTGCAGAACTTCAACCGCATGCAGGGCTATGCGGAGACGGAGGGACTCCTTTGACGACGGTCATCAAACTGGGCGGCTCTCTGCTCGACGACGCCGCGCGCCGCGATGGCGCGCTGCGCAAGATCGTGGCGCGCTGGAACGCCGGCGAGGACATCGTGCTCGTGCACGGCGGCGGCAAGCACATCGACGCGGCGCTCGCGCAGGCGGGCATCGCCAAGAAGACGCACGCCGGACTGCGGATCACCGACGACGCGACGCTGCAGATCGTCGTCTCGGTCCTCGGCGGCACGGTCAACAAGATGCTGGTCAGCGAGCTGACGAAGCTCGGCGTCCGCGCGGCGGGGATCTCCGGCTGCGACGGCGGCACGC
The DNA here is from genome assembly GCA_036375135.1 of Thermoanaerobaculia bacterium. Classification (GTDB taxonomy): domain Bacteria; phylum Acidobacteriota; class Thermoanaerobaculia; order Gp7-AA8; family Gp7-AA8; genus QHVT01. Next base: position 3,094 of record DASUSL010000497.1, read on the forward strand.
TCGTCGCGGCGCAGCATCCGCCCATCGACGGCGTGGAGCTGGGCCACGTCGGCAAGGTGACGCATGCCGGCAAAGCGGTCGTGGCGTCGTTGCTCAACTACGGAGTGCTGCCCGTCGTCTCGTCCATCGCCATGGGCGAGGACGGCCAGCTCTTCAACGTCAACGCCGACAACGCCGCGGCGGCAATGGCCGTCGCCGTCGGCGCGAAGGAACTGCTGTTCATCACCGACGTGGCCGGCCTGCTCGACGCGGACGGCAACGTCGTGCCGAAGCTGCACGCCGCCGACATGACCACGTTCATCGACAACGTCACCGGCGGCATGAAGCCGAAGCTGCAGGCCGCGCTCAGCGCGCTCACGTCGGGCGTCCGCGAGATCACCATCGGAGAAGAAGGAGGGACCACCCTTGTTGCTGCATGACGAATCCCCCACCGCCGTCCAGGCGCGCGAGGACGCATTCCTCGTGCGGACCTACGCGCGCACGCCGTTCCATCCGCGCGACGGGAAGGGTGCGCGCCTCTTCGACGCGGACGGCCGCGCCTACTGGGACCTCCTGGGCGGCATCGCCGTGAACGTGCTCGGGCACAAGCACCCGCGCCTCATGAAGGTCATGAAGGACGCGTCGCTGCTGCATGTCTCGAATCTCTACTACCACCCCGCCCAGGGCATCCTCGGCGAGAAGCTCGTGCGCGCCTCGGGCCTCAACCGCGCCTTCTTCTGCAACAGCGGCACGGAGGCGAATGAAGCAGCGCTGAAGTTCGCGCGCCTGGCGACGAAGAAGACGAAGCTCGTCGCGCTGCAGGAGTCGTTTCACGGCCGCACCCTCGGCGCGCTGTCGCTGACGGGCCACGACGCGTATCGCGAGCCGTTCGCACCGCTCGTGCCGGGCGTGAGCTTCGTCGCGCCGAACGACATCGCCGCGCTCGAGGCGGCGGTCGACGGCGACACGGCGGCCATCTTCCTCGAGCCGGTGATGGGCGAGGGCGGCATCATCCCGCTGAGCGACGAGTACCTCATCGCCGCGCGGCAGGTCGCCGACCGCCACGGCGCGCTGCTGGTGCTCGACGAGATCCAGTGCGGCCTCGGGCGCACCGGAACGCTCTTCGCGTTTCAGAAGAGCGGCATCCTCCCGGACATCGTCACGCTGGCCAAGCCGCTCGGGGGCGGACTGCCGCTCGGCGCCGTGCTCACCGGCGACGCCGTGGAAGGCGTGATCAAGCCGGGCCATCACGGCACGACGTTCGGCGGCAACCCCGTCGCCTGCCGCCTCGGCACGGTCGTGCTCGAGGAGACGGAGAAGCTCCTGCCGCAGATCAACGCGCTCGGCGAATGGTTCGGCCGCGAGCTGCGCAAGCTCGACGCCGGCGAAGTGCGCGGCTCCGGTCTGATGTGGGGCATCGAGCTCGATCGTCCGGCCTCGCCGGTCGCGCGCGAGCTGCTGGCGCATGGTTTCGTGGTCGGCACGGCGCGGGAGAAAGTCCTGCGCCTCCTGCCGCCGTACATCGTTCCGAAGAAAGCACTCATCGAATTCATGGAGACATTGACTGTCATCCTGAGCGCAGCGAAGGACCCCCTGCCGCAGCACGACGCGGGGGATCGTTCGCCGTCTCCGCGGCTCACGATGACAGCGAAGGAGAAAGAAGCGTGAAAAAGGTCGCACTGGCGTACAGCGGAGGACTGGACACCTCCATCATCATTTCCTGGCTGAAGGAGAACTACGGCTGCGAAGTCGTCGCGGTCGCGGTCGACGTCGGCCAGGCCGAGGAGACCACCGGTCTGGCGCAGAAGGCCTACTCGACCGGCGCGATCGATTTCCATCTCGTCGACGCGAAGGAAGAGTTCGCGGCGGACTACCTCTTCCCCGTGCTGAAGGCCGGCGCGATCTACGAGCGCGACTACCTCCTCGGCACGTCGACGGCGCGTCCGCTCATCGCCCGCAAGCAGGTCGAGATCGCCCTGGCCACCGGCTGCGACGCGCTCGCGCACGGCTGCACCGGCAAGGGGAACGATCAGGTCCGCTTCGAGCTCGCCTACCAGTCGCTCGCGCCGGAGCTGAAGGTCGTCGCGCCGTGGCGCGAGTGGGACATCGTCTCGCGCGAAGACGCCATCGACTACGCCTCCGCGCGCGGCATCCCCGTGCCGGTGACGAAGAAGGACCCGTACTCGCGCGATCGCAACCTCTGGCACCTCTCGCACGAGGGCGGGCCGCTCGAGGACCCGTCGTTCGAGCCCGAGGCGTCGATGTTCAAGCTGAGCGTCGACCCGATGGACGCGCCGGACGAGCCGGAGAAGGTCACCATCGAGTTCGAGGCCGGCGTGCCGGTGTCGGTGAACGGCGTGAAGCTCTCGCCGGCCAAGCTGGTGCAGACGCTGAACGAGATCGGCGGACGCCATGGCGTCGGCCGCGCGGACATCGTCGAGAACCGCCTGATCGGCATCAAGTCGCGCGGCGTGTACGAGACGCCGGGCGGCACGCTGCTCGTCACCGCGCTGAAGGCGCTCGAGTCGATCGTGCTCGACCGCGACTCCGCGCACGAGAAGGAGCGCATCGCCACGCGGTACGCGGAGCTGGTCTACAACGGCCAGTGGTTCGCGCCGCTGCGCGAGGCCTTCGACGCGTTCGTGAACGTGCTCAGCGAGAACACCACCGGCTCGGTCACGCTCAAGCTCTTCAAGGGCAACGCGGTCGTGGTCGGACGCAAGTCGCCGTACTCGCTCTACCAGCAGAACCTCGCCTCGTTCGACATGACGGGCTACGACGTCACCGACTCGGCCGGGTTCATCAAGCTGTTCGGTCTGCAGCTCCGCGGTCGCAACCGGCTCTCGCCGATGGACGTGGAGAAGGTCGCCGCCAATGGAGGATGGTCCAAGAAATGACGATGTGGGGCGGCAGGTTCAGCGAAGGTCCGTCGGCGCTGCTGCGCGCGCTGAACGACTCGTTCGCGTTCGACCGCGAGCTGTTCGCGGAAGACGTGGAAGGGTCGATCGCGTGGGCGCACGAGCTGGCGCGCGCCGGTGTGCTCTCCTCGGAAGAGGAGAGCGCACTCATCGGCGCGCTGGTCTCGCTGACGCTCGGCGAGAGCGATGCGGAAGACGTGCATTCGTACGTCGAGGCCTCGCTCCGCGCGCTCGTGGGACCGCTCGCCGGGAAGCTGCACACCGGCCGCTCCCGCAACGATCAGGTGGCCACCGATCTCAAGCTCTGGCTGAAGAAGGCGTGCGCCGACTTCGACGCGCTCGTGCGCGCCTTGGCCCAGGCGCTGGCTGCCAAGGCGTCGGAGCACGCATCGACGCCGAT
>DASUSL010000498.1:0-3068 GCA_036375135.1 Thermoanaerobaculia bacterium
GGCGTCCCGCCGCCACCCGCCCCGCGCAGGCGGGACGCCTGCGCAGACAGCCGGCGGGACGCCGGCGGTCCGCTGAGCGCGCGCGCCTGCTTCGCCCACTGCTCCTTCAACTTCTCATCATCGAAATACGCCCAGAACAGCGCCGCCGCCGCGCGTGCCGGCGGCGAGTAACGCAGCAGCCCCGCGGTGGAGAGCATCCCGCGCAGCTTCTCCGCGATCAGCATCGCGTCGTGGTCGTGCACGCCGCGCTCGTAGCCTTCGTCGTAGCGCGTCGCGGCCACCGCGGCGATGTCGTCGTGCAGCGCGGTCCAGGCGAGATACTCGGCGCGGTAGACGTCCCTGGTCTCGGAGACGAGCTCCTGGTCCCACAGCTCCGCGTCTCCGGCCGGCTCGAAGAAGCCGGTGCCGGTGACGTGGAGGTGCGGGGCGCCGTCCTTCGGGACGAGCGTCAGCTCGATGGCCTGCGTGTTGACGGAGAAGCGGTGCTGCCCGAGGCGGACGATGTTCGCGTCGCCCTCGAAGAGATCCTTCTTGTCGCGCATGCCGCGCGCCGCTTCGTCGCGGGCGACTTTCAGCTTGCCGTCGATCTCGTCGGCGCGGACGACGTCGCCGAGGTCGCGCAGCTTCTTCGACGTCTCGCGCAGCTTGGCCACCATCGAGTCGCCGGCGAAGAAGGCGTTGAGGGAGTCCGTGTCCTCGAGCGTCTGCGTGCGGCGGGCGATCCCCTGGAGGATGCGCGTGGCGGCGGCGTTGAGCTGCTCGGCGCGGCGCTGGCGCTGGTCGATGAGCGACTGCTTGCGCGACGTCAGAGCCTCGTACACCTCTTCGCGCTTGGTGGCGAGCTGCGCGACGAAGTCGTCGAACTCGGAGAAGCGCGACTCCAGCTCCTCCAGCGCGAGCATGAGCTTCGCCAGCTCCGCGTCGCAGCGCTCCGGCGTGTCGGCCACGGCCACGGAGTTGGTGACGGTCTGCGCGAAAAGCTGGAACTGCACCGCGAACTCCGCCACGCGCTCCTTGCCGAGGAGCTCCTTGCGGCGCTGCGCGACGAGGGCGCGGACGCGGTTCGCGCCGCCGAGCAGCGTGGAGATGCGGTCGAGGATGGCGATGCGCACCGTCGGGTCGTCGATGGCCAGCGTCCCCAGCACCTCGGTGAGGAGGTTCAGCGAGCCCACGACCCCTTCCAACTCCTGCACCAGCGCTTCGGCGTCGGGCGTCTTCTGCACGTTCGCGATGCGCTGTTCGATGCTTTGCGTTTTCTCCGCGAAGGGGGAGAGCGCCTTGGCGTCGGTCAGGTGCTGGACCGTTGCCTTCGAGGTTTCCTCGAAGCGGCGCACGATCTCCGCCTCGAGCTCGTCGACCTTCGCGCGGTCGACGTAGCGGAGCTCGCGGAGCGAGATGGCCTGCCCCTGCGTCTTGCGCAGCTCCGCCAGCTCCGCCACGTAATCGTCGATGGCCGATGTGGGACGGGCTTCAGCCCGTCCTTCGCGGGCCGAAGCCCGCCCTTCGCGGGCTAAAGCCCGCCCGTCGCGGGCTAAAGCCCGCGCCACATGTTCGACGGCGTCGCGGGCCTGGGCCTTCAACGCTTCGACTTTCTCGAACTCGTCGATGATGAGCTCCGCGGTGGCGCGGATCTCTTTCACCGCCGGCAGCAGGTCCGTCTCGGCGTGGCCGAGCCAGTAGTAGGCGTCGATGCTCCGCGCCGCGGCGGAGATCAGGTCCTCGTACGTCGCGCGCGACGGCGTCTGCTCGTCGATCAGGCGGCAGAGTGAGAGCGCGGACGACAGTCCGCGCACGAGGTCGCGGTTGCCGATCTTCTCGAGATAGGACCCGGTGCTCGGCTTCTTCGCCAGGTGGTCGTCGCTGAGGAACGGCGTCTGCCAGATCTGCATCGGGTGCACGCGCGTCGGCTCGTTCGACGTCGACTGGAAGATGACCATCTTCCCGTCGGGAAAGAGCGACCAGCCGTGCACGGTCAGCGGATTCACCACCTCTTTGCGAATGAGGTTGTACGGGAAGAGCAGCGTGCGCCCCTCGTCGCGGCGGTGGAAGACGTACAGCACGTCCTCGCCGTTCGGCGAGCGCACCACGCGCAGGAACTCCATGTCGCTCGGGTCGTGGTCGAACAGTTTCGCCTCGCCCGTGCGCAGGTAGTAGCCGCCCGGGAAGATGATGCCGTGGTCCTCGGGGAGCTGAATGCAGGCGTGGCCGATGGCGTCGATGCGCCGGACCGTTTTCGAGCGGCGGTTGAAGACGAGGTAGCGCCAGTTCTTCTCGCGATAGGGAAGGATCTTCAGCAGGATCAGGCTGCCGATGGTCGCGTAGTGGATCTGCGCGTCGTCGAGCGACTGGTCCGGATCGTCCACCGGCTCGCTGTAGATGCCCTTGCCGGACTGCGTGTTGTCCTCGACCTTGATGGTCAGGTCGCCGTGCAGCGTCTCGACGAACACCTCGTCGTTGATCGACACGTGCGGGAACTTGCCCGCCACGTGCTGCTCGCGTGAGGTGACCGTCCACTCGAAGTCGTGGCGCGGCGGGAAGACGTGATCGCGCTCGCCGCGGCTGTCGATGTAGGTGATCGTGCCGTCGACGGCCACGTTCCAGCGGAAGACGCGGATGTCCGCGATCTTGTCGCTGGTCTGGAAGACCGCCAGCAGTTTCGAGTCGACGCGGCGCAACTGCAGCAGGCGCGAGTTGCGGTAGTACTGATACAGCTCCTTGAAATCGCGGCGGAACGCCTCGTCCTGCAGGAACGGCGCGGCCACCGGCGCAAAGTCTTCGAGGCGGTGCACCGAGAAGACGTCCTCGACGCGCGTCTCGGTCTTGAGGCCGATGAAGACGTTGAAGCCGAAGAGCAGCAGCCCGCCCGCCTCGACGATGTCGCGCGGGACGCAGTTGTTCTCCGTGCGGATGCGGTCGCTGCCGAGCAGCGCCATCTCGTACCCGCCGAAGACGTCCAGGCGGCGGGCGTTGAGCGTGGCGGCCTTCTGCGCGAGCGTCTTGCCCGTCGCCTTCAGGCGTTCGCTGAGAACTTCGTACGTGCCTTGTTCGATCATTTTAGGAGTGCGGCG
>DASUSL010000499.1:0-3735 GCA_036375135.1 Thermoanaerobaculia bacterium
CTACGTTGGGCACGCCCCTCGCGAGACGGGTGCCGAACGTAGGATGGGCTTCAGCCCGTCCCGGCGCTCGCGAGAGTCGCGCTGGTCGCCAGACCGGGGCAGGCTGAAGCCCGCCCTACGTTGGGCACGCCCCTCGCGAGACGGGTGCCGAACGTAGGATGGGCTTCAGCCCGTCCCGGAGCTCGCGAGAGTCGTGCTGGCTGCCGGACCGGGGCAGGCTGAAGCCCGCCCTACGTTGAGCACGCCCCTCGCGAGACGGGTGCCGAACGTAGGATGGGCTTCAGCCCGTCCCGGAGCTTGCGAGAGTCCCGGAATAGCGGATGCCGCGCTGCACATCTAGACATCCGTTGTGAGCGCACCCGAGTCCCTGCAAGTCCTCGAATTCGACCGCGTCCTCGCCCTCGTGGCCATGGAGGCGAAGAGCGCGCCCGGAAAAGCAGCCGTCCTGCGCCGCCGTCCGCTGGCGAAGCTCGAGGAGTGCGAGCACGCGCAGGCCGACCTCGCCGAGATGGTGCGCTTCTTCCACACCGACGGCCTGCTCCCGCTGGCCGGTCTCGACGACGCGCATCTGCGCGGACGCGAGACCGTGCTCGACCTCGAAGAGTCGTGGCACGTCGTGCGCGCCATCCGCGCCACGCAGGCCGTGCGCGAGACGCTGCATCGCACCGACACCTACCCGCGCCTGCGCACCCTCGCCGAGCAGATCCCCGACCTCGGCGAGCTGCTCACGAAACTGAACAAGTACTTCACCCGCGAAGGCAAGCTGCGCGAGGAAGCCTCGGCCGAGCTGCGGGCCATCCGCGGCCGCGTGCAGCAGAAGCGCGCCGCCATCCAGCGCACCCTGAACGACATCATGAATCGCAACGCCGACGCGATTCAGGAGCCGCTCATCGTGCAGCGCGGCGACCGCTACTGCATCCCCGTGCGCAGCGATCACCGCAACGCGGTCACCGGCATCCTGCACGAGCGCTCCGGCTCCGGCGCGTCGTTCTTCATCGAGCCGATGGCGGCCATCGAGTTGAACAACGACCTGGCCGACCTGCTCATCCAGGAGCGCGAGGAGATCGCGCGCATCGTGCGCTATATCTCCGGACTGCTGTTCGAACAGCACGAGCTCATTCACGACGCGGTGGCCATCGCCGCGGAGCTCGACGCGCTGCAGGCCTGCGCCATGTTCCACGACACCGTCCGCGGCTCGCGCCCGACGTTCTCGAAGGATCGCGAGCTGCACATCATCGACGGACGACACCCACTCCTCGACGAGCGCCTCGCCTCGCAGCGGCAGGAAGCGTTCGGTGAGGATGAGGGGCAGCGCAAGGTTGTCCCACTCACCATTCGTCTCACCTGTCGTCCTGAGCGCAGCGAAGGACCCCCTGCGGCCGCACGAGCAGCGTCCACCCGCGGGGGATCCTTCGCCGTCTCCGCGGCTCAGGATGACACGCTGTGTCAAACCGCACTCGTCGTCTCCGGTCCCAACGCCGGCGGCAAGACCGTCTCGCTGAAGACCGCGGGGCTGCTCGTGGCCATGGGGATGAGCGGCCTCCCCGTCCCGGCCGCCGACGGCACGGTGCTGCCGGTCGTCGACGCGCTGCACGTGCTGATCGGCGACGACCAGAGCGTGCTCGAACATCTCTCCACCTTCTCCGCGTACCTCACGCGGCTCAAGCGCATCCTCTCGCGCGTCACGAAAAACTCGCTCGTGCTGCTCGACGAGCTCGGCTCCGGCACCGACCCGGAGGAGGGCGCGGCGCTGGCGGCGGCCATCATCGAGCACCTGCTCGAAGTGGGCGCGCTGGTGGTCGTGACCACGCACCTCTCGGCGCTGAAGAGCTTCGCCGTCAACGACACGCGCATCGTCAACGCGTCGATGGAGTTCGACGCCGAGACGCTGCTGCCGACTTACCGTCTGATCACCGGCGTCCCCGGCCGCTCGCGCGCCATCGAAGTGGCGGCGATGATCGGCCTGCCGAAGGAGATCATCGCCTCCGCCCGCGAGCGCCTCGGCGAGCGTTACGGCGAGACCGACCACCTCCTGGCCACGTTGCAGAAAAGGATGTCGGAGATCGTCGCGCAGCAGGACGAGATCGCATCGCTGCGCGTCTCGCTGGAGTCCGAGCGCAAGACGATGCAGGACAAGGCGGCCGCGCTGGAGAAAGAGCGCACGCGCCTCGGCACCACGTACCGCGAAGAGCTGGAGCGCCTCCGCGACGACGTCACGCGCCAGTTCCAGGCCGAGGTCAAAGCGCTGCGCGATCAGGACCGCGCGGCACGCGCGTCGCTCAATCCCAACGAAGTGCTGCGCACGATCACCAAGGCCGTCGACAAGGCGGTCGAGTTCATCCCGAGCGAACAGCGCGACATCCGCGTCGGCGAGAAGGTGGAGCACCGCAAGTTCAAGGTGACGGGCGAGCTCGTCTCCGTCGACGGCGCGAAAGCGGTGCTGAACGTGAACGGGAGAAAGATGACCGTCGAGACGCGCGACCTCATCCCGAAAGGGGGACCCGCGCCGGCGCCGGTCAAGCCGCGTCACTCCGGCACGTCGACCGACACACCGGACATCAGCGCGGAGCTCAACCTCATCGGCCAGCGCGTCGACGACGCCCTCGACGAATCCGACAAGTTCCTCGACCGCGCACTCCTCGAAGGGAAAGAAGCGGTGCGCATCATCCACGGCTTCGGCACCGGCACGCTGCGCAAAGCCATCCGCGAGCACCTGCGCAAACACCCGGCGGTGAAGTCGTATCGGCCGGGGGCGGAGAACGAAGGCGGCGACGGCGCTACGATAGCGGTGCTCGGATGAAGTGCTGAGTGCTGAGTGCTGCGAGGCACAACCCAGCACTCAGCACCCAGCACTCAGCACTCTCACCATGGCCTTCGTCGACCTCAACGATCAGATCATCCAGCAGGTCCGCGATACCGCGGACATCGTCGACTTCGTCCAGCAGGTCACGCCGCTCAAGCTCGCCGGCACGCGCTACAAAGGTCTCTGCCCGTTCCACCGCGAGAAGACGCCCTCCTTCACCGTCGACCGCAGCAAGGGACTCTTCTACTGCTTCGGCTGCGGCACGGGCGGCGACGTCTTCAAGTTCCTCACGCTCACCGAGCGCTTCACGTTCCCCGAGGCGGTGGAACATGTGGCGGCGCGCTATGGGATCGAGCTGCCGAAGAAGAAGAGGACGCAGAAGCAGAGCGACAAGGAAGATCTCTTCGAAGTCCTCGACGACGCCTCGGAAGCGTTCCATCAGGCGCTGGAGTGGAAGCCGAACGCCGCCGACGACTACCTCCGCCAGCGCGGCGTGGCGAAGGAGATCATCCAGCGCTACGGCTTCGGGTTCGCCCCCGATTCCTGGGACTACATCCTCCGCCGCCTCGGCCAGAAGCACGGCGAGAAGAAGCTGGAGCTGACCGGCCTGGCCATGCCGCGCAAAGAGAAGAGCGGCTACTACGACCGCTTCCGCAACCGGCTCATGATCCCGATCCATTCGGAGACCGGATCGGTGGTCGGCTTCGGCGGCCGCTCGCTCGACGGCAGCGAGCCGAAGTACCTCAACTCGCCGGAGTCGGAGCTCTTCAACAAATCGCGGCTGCTCTACAACCTGCATCGCACCAAAGACGCGATGCGCCGCTACGACCGCGCGATTCTCGTCGAGGGGTACTTCGACGCCATCGCCATCGACCACGCCGGCGTGCCGGGCGTCGTCGCCTCGATGGGAACGTCACTCACCACCGGACAGG
>DASUSL010000500.1:0-3986 GCA_036375135.1 Thermoanaerobaculia bacterium
GCGTTGAGCGTGGCGGGATCGAGCTCGTTGACGTACGCCAGCGTGCGCTTGGCGACGTCGTCGAGAATGTCCAGACGCCCCACCGGCTCGAGCTTCGTGCGCAGGTCGCCGATCATGAACTCGATCAGACCCTCGGCCTGATCGCGGCGATGCTCGGCCTCGGCACGCGCGGCGACCGCGCGCGCTTCCGCCGCCAGCGCCGCCGTCCGCTCGCGCCGCAGGTCGACCATGTAGCGCCACGCGCCGAGGAGCGCCATCAGCAGGACCGCGGCGGCGATGCTCTGCCGCGTGATGCGGGCCGGTTTGCCGGCCAGCCACTGCAGGCGCTCCAGCGTTTCCACCGCGGTGGGACGGTCGGCGGGAGCGAACTGCTTGAGACGGTTGATCAGCGCCGCGATGTCGCGCGGCAACCCCTGCACGGCGTTCGTCTCACCTTTGGCGACGCGCTGCATCACCTGCCGCGCGCCGAGAAAGTCCGGATGCGGCTCGGTGCCGGTGAAGAGGAGCTGCAGCAGCAGGCCGAAGGCGAACATGTCGCTCGCCGGCGTCAGCTCCTCGCCGCGCGCCTGCTCGGGGCTCATGTACATCGGCGTCCCCATCGACACGCCGGCCTGCGTTTTCAGGAAACCGGAGGGAGTGCGCGGCGCGTCGTCGTCGTGGACGACACGCGGCCGCGGCGCCGCCTCCTCCTCGTCGTCGCCGGTGCGCGTGTTGCGCGCGCGATTGAGCAGACGCGCCAGTCCGAAGTCGAGCACCTTCACCTCGCCCGACGTCGTGAGCATGACGTTGTCGGGCTTGAGGTCGCGATGCAGAATCCCCGCGCGGTGCGCCACCACCAGCACCTCGGCCACGCTGATGGCGATGCGCAGCTTCTCGGCGCGGGAGTGCTTCTCGCGCAGCGCAGCCGTCAGCGTGCGGCCGTCGATGTACTCGAGCACGAGCAGATCGGAGTCGCTGGCCTCGACGTAGTCGTGGATGCGGCAGATGTTCGGGTGATCGAGCCGCGAGAGCGCACGCGCCTCGCGCAGCAGACGCTCGCGCGCCTCCTCGTCGAGGCGCAGATCCTCATGAATGACCTTGAGGGCGACCCGCCGCTCCAGCGTCTCGTCGAAGCCGGAGTAGACCGCGCCCATGCCGCCTTCGCCGACGACTCCAGTGACACGAATATGTCCGAACCGCTGTCCGAGCAGTTCCATCAAGCACCAGTTTTCGGATTTACGACCCGAAGGAAGTATAGGCGAGAAAACTGGTCAGCGCCGCGCGCTGCGCCGCCGCGTCGGATGGAGCGTCTCGACCGAGTGCACAAGCGGCGACGCCGGATCGAAGATCATCACTTCTTCATTGACGTGCACCTCGGCGGCGCGGCGTGCGGTTCAGCACCTCGACCGACAGCACCGGCAGCAGCCGCGGATCGACGATGGTGATGGTGTTGTTCAGATCGGCCGGCCTGCGCGCACCGAGGCAGGGGTTGGTGCCGGTCCTCGGAATGTCGGCGTAGTGATCGGCCATCGCTACGCGGCCGTCGGAGAGAAAGTCCATGCCGGCGTACCACCACTGATGACAGGCGGTCGCCGGCAGCGGCGGCAGCGGTCCGAAACGGGTCAACACTCCGGTGGGTGACAGTTTTCCGAGGACGACCCCCTCGTCCGTCAGTGCGCGCAGCCAGAGGTTGCCGCGCTCGTCGGCCGCGAGCGGCGTCATGGCGATCGAGTACGTCGCCAGCGTCTCGCCGGTGAAGCTCGTCTTCATGATCGCGCCGTTCGGGGCGCGCTCGGGCTCATTGAGAGCGCGCCCGCCGTGCCAGAAAAAGTCGGAGCCGGCGAAGCCGGTGAAGCCGGCCTCGATCGCCGTAGTCGGATGCTCGCTGCGCTCGCCGTCGATGGTGATGCGCACGACCTTCGTGGCCATGGCCAGATGCAGCGCGCCGTCGGAGCCGAAGCCCGCGCCGTTCGCGAAGCCTCCCGCCTCGTACGTGCGGAGGATCTCGCCGTCGGGACGCATGCACACGACGCGGCCCTGCGTTTCCACGAACCAGAGGTTGCCGTCCGGCCCGGCCAGGATGTGATACGGCGTGTGCCCCGCGCCAAGCGGCCACGACTCGATGACGTTGGTGAGCGGATCGACGCGTGCGATGAAGCCGTTCGAGCCGAACCAGAGCGCGCCGTCCGGTCCGGCGCCGAACCCACCCGCGTTCCTGCCGGCGGGGAGGTCGACGTCCCGCGCCACGCCGTGCACGTCCACGCGCGCCATCGCACGGTTGATGAACGGCGTCACCCACAGTGTGTCGCCGGCGGTGACGACCAGATTCCAGGCGTAAAAGTCGTTGCGGAACGTCACCCGCGAGACGCCTTCGGGAAGCTGGGCGAAGAGCGGCAACGAGGCAAACAACAAAAGTAGAGCGCGACGCATGGTTATTCAACATACGTCGCGCTCGAATATGCGTCAAGCGCATATTCTGAAATGTCTAGCCGCGAGGAGCTTTGTCCGACCCGTTGCGCCGTCCGCGTCCGGGCTGATCTCCGCTCACCGACCGCTCCTGCAACTCGTCGCGGCTCTGGGCGTGACGATGCTTGTCGGGGTCGGGAACGGGGGCGTCTTTCGGGTTGTAACTGGGACCGCCGGTATTGGTGCGATCTTTGGCCATTTTCAGTCCTCCAAAGATTCACATTCGCAAGATCAACGCCGGGTCGAAGTGGCACTTCGCTTGAGATTCCCGGGGCAGGAGGGGTCATGAAAAACACAGCGATTTTCCCGTTGATTTTCGTTGGTTTGTGGGGGGTGGCGTGCGGGGGTGACGACGGAGCTCGACGCGGTAACAATCAGGCGGCGTACGAGACCGTCCAGGAAGGCTCCGCCGCCGGCGTGACGTCGTCCATTCAGGGGCCGGGCGAGACGCTGCCGCCGATCACCGGCACGAACGCCGACACGACCACGGCCTTCAACATCGACCCGAACGTCGCCGCGGCCGCGCCTGCGCCGAACGTAGCGCCGGGCGGTGGAACGCTCGCGGGCACGCTTCCGTCGACCCAGCCCGCCTATCCGCCGCCGATGACTTCGTCCTCGCAGCCGTCGCGCACGTACACGCCGCCGCAGCAGCAGCCGCAGCGCGCCACCAACTATCCGGCGCCGCGTCAGCCGCAGCCGCAGCGCCCGGTCGAGCAGGAGCAGCCGCCGTCCAACGACACGGCCTTGACGCAGCCGGAACAGCCGCAGCAACAGCCGCAGCCGCCGGCCACGAACACGCAGCCTCCGCCGCAACAGCAGCAGCCGAAGCCGCAGCCGCCTCCGCCGACCGACACGAATCCGCCGGCCGAGGAAGCGGAGGAAAGCGAGGAAGCGGAAGAAGAGCCGCCGCCTCCGCCGACCACGACCGACACACGCGGACAGTAGCGGACAGTAAATCGAGGACAGGCAGGATTGCCTGTCCTCCACCAGGCTGTCCTCCACTAGAATGCGCGCCTCATGTCGTCGCGCGTGACCTTCCAGTCACTGATCCTCAAGCTCCAGAACTTCTGGGCCGAGCGTGGCTGCATCATCGAAACGCCGCTCGATCTCGAGGTCGGCGCCGGCACGATGCATCCCGCCACCTACCTCCGCGTGCTCGGACCCGAGCCGTGGAACGTCGCCTACGTCCAGCCCTCCCGCCGCCCCGCCGACGGCCGCTACGGCGACAACCCCTTCCGCCTCGGCAAGCACTATCAGTTTCAGGTGATCCTCAAGCCGTCGCCGCTCGAAGTGCAGGAGCTCTATCTCGATTCGCTCCGCGCCCTCGGCCTCGACCTCACCCGCCACGACATCCGCTTCGAGGACGACAACTGGGAGTCGCCGACGCTCGGCGCCTGGGGCATCGGATGGCAGGTGCTGTTCGACGGCCTCGAGATCACGCAGTTCACCTACTTCCAGCAGGCCGGCGGGATCGACCTCGCGCCGATCTCGGCCGAGATCACCTACGGCATCGAGCGCCTGACGATGTTCCTCGCGCGGCA
>DASUSL010000501.1:0-11383 GCA_036375135.1 Thermoanaerobaculia bacterium
CTGCCGCTCTCGAAGCCGCGGCGGCTAGCGCCGCTTGGAGAGCGGCAGCTCGCGCTGCCGCAGTCCAGACGCTACCCGCCGCACCCGCACCTCATTCGCGCTCGTCGCCTCCAGCAGCCAGAGATCGCCGTTCGCGGCGAAGGCGCCGCCGGTCGGCGACCAGGGGGGCGTCGAGCGGGTGAAGGTCGAGACGGCGCCGGCGGGGGTCACGCGCTTCACCTCGCGGTTCTTGTTGTCGGCGAGGTAGACATTCTCCGCCGCGTCGGTCCAGAGTCCCATGATCGTGTGCCGTTCGGCGGTGGTGACGTTGCGGACGAAACGCACCGCCTTCCCGTTGCGCACGCGCACGAGATCCGTGCCGTCGACGACGTACAGCGTCCCGCCGGGCGTCGCGTGCAGCCAGCGCATCGCCTTCAGCTCTCCCACCACGCGCGTGACCGGTCCGCGCGGCGCCTTCTTCAGGATCTGGCCGCGCTCGCGGTCCGCCCAGTACATCGTGCCGGCGCGGTCGTGGGCGAAGCCGTAGCTCGACGGGTGGCCGGCCGTGTGCGAGCGAAGCAGCGTCACGCGTCCCGCGGCGTCGCGCTGCCAGACGTAGTGTCCCCACGTCTTCGTGGCGTCGCCGTCGTACCAGAGGTGCTCGCCGAAGAGCGTTCCCTGCGGGTTCATGTACAGCTCGTGCGTGTGCACGTTCGGCACGGCCACGCTCTTCGTGCCGTCCGGCGCCACGCGCCACACCTGCTGCAGATCGGAGTAATAGACGTTTCCGTGGGCGTCGACGACCACGCTCACCGGCGGGTGCGCCAGTAGTGGCAATGCCAGCAATACGCCGACCGTGAGTGCGATTCGCATGTGCATATAATGCGCGCCGCTATGGCAGATCAGACTCAGTACGACGTCGTCATCATCGGCAGCGGACCCGGCGGATACGTGGCCGGCATTCGCGCCGGACAGCTCGGCCTCAAAGTGGCCGTCATCGAAAAAGACTCCTTCCTCGGCGGCACGTGCCTCCACCGCGGCTGCATCCCCACCAAGTCGCTCCTCGAGAACGCCGATGTGTGGGGGAAGATCCAGAAGGCCAAGGACTTCGGCATCACCGTCGGCGACGTGACCATCAACTGGTCCGACGTCCAGAAGCGCAAGCAGGGCGTGGTCGACAACAACGCCAAGGGGATCGAGTTCCTCTTCAAGAAGAACAAGGTCGAGAAGATCGTCGGCTTCGGCAAGGTCGTCGACCGCAACACCGTCGACGTCGACGGCAAACAGATCAAGACCAGGAACATCATCCTGGCCATGGGCTCCGTCCCGAAGGACCTGCCGCACATCAAGGCCGACGGGAAGCTGATCATCAACTCCGATCACATCCTGCAGATCGACCGCATCCCGAAGTCGATGCTGGTCATCGGCGCCGGCGCGGTCGGCTGTGAGTTCGCCTCGATCTTCTCCCGCTTCGGCACGAAGACCACCATCGTCGAAGTCATGCCGCAGCTCCTGCCGATCGAGGACGACGAGAT
Source organism: Thermoanaerobaculia bacterium (assembly GCA_036375135.1). Classification (GTDB taxonomy): domain Bacteria; phylum Acidobacteriota; class Thermoanaerobaculia; order Gp7-AA8; family Gp7-AA8; genus QHVT01. The sequence goes on from DASUSL010000501.1 coordinate 1,515, forward strand.
CGCCAAGGAGTTCACGCGCATCATGAAGAAGAAGGGCATCGACGTCTTCACCGACGCCAAGGTCCTCTCCTGCGAGCCGTCCGAGAACGGCGTGAAGTCGACCGTCGAGACGAAGGGCAAGCAGCAGGTCATCGAGACGGAGGTCGTCCTCTCCGCCACCGGCCGCGGCCCCGTCACCGGCAACTGCGGACTCGAGAACCTGAAGGGCGTGAAGCTCGACAAGCGCGGCTACGTCGAGATCGACGCGATGATGCGCACGGGCGAGCCGAACGTCTACGCCATCGGCGACATCGTCCCCACCCCCGCCCTCGCCCACTGCGCGTCGGCCGAGGGGATCGTGGCGGTGGAGCACATCGCGGGGAAGAACCCGCGTCCGATCAACTACGACCACGTCCCCAATGCCACGTACACCGAGCCCGAGGTGGCCTCGGTCGGCCTGACGGAAAAGAAGGCCAAGGAGCGCGGCTACGACGTGAAGGTCGGCAAGTTCCCGATGACCGCCAACTCCAAGGCGAAGATCATCGGCGACGCCAACGGCCTGGTGAAGTACGTCGTCGACGCCAAGTACGACGAGATCCTCGGCGTGCACATCGTCGGTCCGAAGGCGACGGAGCTGATCGTCGAAGCCTGCGCCGCGCTGGAGCTCGAAGCGACCAGCGAGTCGATCGCCAGGACCATCCACGCGCACCCGACGTTGTCCGAGGCGCTGATGGAAGCGGCGGAAGACGTGGCCGGACACGCCATCCACTATTGAGAAGGTGCTGAGTGCTGGGTGCTGGGTGCTGAGTTCCTCGCGGAACCCACTCAGCACTCGGCACTCAACACTCAGCACTGAAATGACCGAAGTACTCACATCAACGAACACTCACGGTCTCTCCAACGAGCAACTCCTCGAGATCGACTACTACCTGCGCCTCACGCGCACGCTCGAGGAGCGCCTGGTGGCGCTCTTCCGGCAGGCGAAGGTCATCGGCGGGCTGTATCGCTCCCTCGGACAGGAAGGCGAGTCGGTCGCGGCGGCGTATGCGCTCGACTACTCGCAGGGCGACGTCGTGCAGCCGCTGATCCGCAACATCGGCTCCATCCTCGTCGCGGGCGCGAAGCCGGCAGACATCATCAGGCAGTACATGGCCAAGGGCGACGGTCCGACCCGCGGGCGCGAGCTGAACATCCACTTCGGCCACCCCGCGCGCGACGGCTTCATCGGCCAGATCTCCATGCTCGGCGACATGATCCCGGTCATGGCCGGCATCGCCCTCGCCGGCCGCATGCAGAAGCGCAGGCTGGTCACGCTCGCCTTCATCGGCGACGGCGGCGCGTCCACCGGCGCGTTCTGGGAAGGCTTCAACTTCGCGGCCGTGCAGAAGCTGCCGATGGTCATCATCGTGGAAGACAACGGCTACGCCTACTCGACGCCGACCGCGAAGCAGACCGCCGCGAAGACGCTGGCCGACAAGGCTGTCGCCGTCGGCTGCGCCAGCGTGACCGTCGACGGCAACGACGTGCTCGCGGTCTACGGCGCCACCGAGCGCGCGGTCGCGCGTGCGCGCGGCGGCGACGGCGTGACGCTCATCGAGGTGAAGACGTTCCGCATGAAGGGTCACGCGGAGCACGACAACCAGGCCTACGTCCCGCCCGAGCTGATCGAACAGTGGAAGGCGAAGGATCCGCTGGCGCGCTACGAGCGCGTGCTGATGGAGCTCGGCGTCGCCACGGCCGAGGACTTCTCGGGCATTCAGGAGCGCGTGAAGCGTGAGGTCGACGCGGCGACCGACGAAGCGGAGCGCTCGCCCATGCCCGATCCCGCCGACGCGGGAAAAGGTCTGTACATCGAGGACGGCTACTGGAATGGCTGAGACGACTTACATCGAGGCCATCACCCAGGCCATGCGCGAGGAGATGGAGCGCGACGAGCGGGTCTTCCTCATCGGCGAAGACGTCGGCCAGTACGGCGGCGCGTTCAAGACCAGCTACGGCCTCCTCGACCGCTTCGGCCCCGAGCGCGTGGTCGACACGCCCATCTCGGAGATCGCCATCATCGGCGCCGCCTCGGGAGCGGCGCTGATGGGCATGCGACCCATCGCGGAGATGCAGTTCATCGACTTCATCACCTGCGGCTACGACATGCTGGTCAACTTCGCGGCCATGAACAGCTACCTGTTCGGCCGCGCCTGCCCCATCGTCGTGCGCGGCCCCGCCGGCGGCGGCACGCACGGCGGGCCGTACCACTCGCTGAACCCCGAGGCGATGTTCATGAACCGGCCGGGGCTGAAGATCGTCGCGCCCGGCACGGCGTACGACGCGAAGGGACTGCTGAAGGCCGCGATCCGCGACGACAACCCGGTGCTCTACATCGAGCACAAGTACCTCTACCGCCGCATCAAGGAGAACCTGCCCGAGGAGGACTACATCGTCCCGATCGGCAAGGCCAACGTGCGGCGCCGCGGGAAGGATCTGACGATCATCACCTGGGGCGCGATGATCTATCTGGCCGACGACGCGGCGGACGAGCTGGCGAAGGACAACGTCTCGGTGGAAGTCATCGACCTGCGCTCCATCCTGCCGTTCGACGAAGAGGCGATCCTCGAGTCGGTGGCGAAGACGAACCGCGTGATCATCCTGCACGAGGCGCCGCTCACCGGCGGCGCGGGCGCGGAGTTCGCGGCGCGCATCGCGGAAAAGGCATTCGACTATCTCGACGCACCGGTCAAGCGCATCGGCGCGCTGGACGTGCCGACTCCCTACTCGCCACCGCTCGAAGCAGCGGCGCTGCCGGACAAGGCACGCGTGCTCAAGGCGGCGCGGGAACTGCTGGCTTACTGAGAACTCGAGGAGCGCTCATCTCAACTTGGGGAGCGCTCTTCTCAACTCGAGAAGCACTCTTCTCAACTCGAGAAACACTCTTCTCAACTCGAGAAGCACTCTTCTCAACTCGAGAAGCGCTCTTCTCAATTCGAGAAGCACTCTTCTCAACTCGAGAAGCACTCATCGCAACTTGGGGTGAGCGCATCGCAAGTTGCGACCGAACGTCCTCGATTGAGGCCAGTCGCAGCGTCACGACGCAACGGCGTCCCGCTCGTCTCGGTTCTCTCGCCGTCATCGCTGAGGTAATCTGTATGTACTTCAGCAAAAATGACAATCGAGAAGGGTGTCGCGCTGGGACCCTACCAGATTCTCAAGCCCCTTGGCGCTGGCGGCATGGGAGAGGTGTGGCGCGCACGTGACCGCCGCATCGGCCGCGACGTCGCTGTGAAGGTTCTTCCCGATACGTTCCGCGCGGAAGAGGAGCAGATCAGGCGTTTCGAGCTGGAAGCTCGCGCTGCCGGAGCACTGAATCATCCGGGCCTGGTCACGATTTTCGATGTCGGAACGGCCGAAGGCTCGCCGTACATCGTGATGGAGCTGCTCGAGGGCGGGACGCTGCGGGAGATGCTGCAGGACGCGCCGTCGAAAACGCTTTCGGTCCGGAAAACCGTCGACTATGCGACGCAGATCGCGTGCGCCCTGACCATCGCTCACGAGAAAGGGATCTGGCACCGCGATCTCAAGCCGGAAAACATCTTCATCACCTCCGATGGTCGTGTGAAGATCCTCGACTTCGGACTGGCGAAACTCGCTGCCGAGACGGCTGACGACCGTGGAAACCATCGGACGGCGCGGCACCTCACCGCGTCCGGCATGGTCGTAGGCACACCCGCCTACATGTCACCGGAGCAGGTACGCGCGTCGCCGCTCGACCATCGCACGGACATTTTTTCGCTCGGGGTGGTGATGTACGAGATGCTCTCCGGCGGCTGCGTGTTCGAGCGCCAGTCGGCGGTGGAAACGATGCACGCCATCGTCAGCGACGATGTCCCACCGCTCACGGACGCGAGAGTTCCTCCCGCACTCGAGGCTCTCGTGCGGCACTGCCTGGAGAAGAACCCTCGCGACAGATTCCAGGCCGCGAGCGACGTGGCGTTTCAGCTTCGCATGTTGCCGGCATTGCACACGCCTGCGCCCATCAAGGCTTTGTCGTGGAAACGGCGAATGACGCAGACCGCACTCGTGTGCGGACTGGCCGGCCTCGCGTTCGCGGCAGGTGCGTTCTCAGGATCTCGCGGGATCGGCGGTCACGCACCACCGCCTCGAACATTCACGCAACTGACGTTCAGCGAAGGACTCGACTCCTTCCCTGCCCTGGCGCCGGACGGAAAGTCGATCGCCTACGTCGCGGTGCATGGGGGCCGTCATCAGATCTACGTCCAACGTGTCGAGGGTCGAGTGGCGATCGACCTCACCGGCAAATCTGCCTCTGACAACTCCGAGCCCGCGTTTTCCCCCGACGGCTCGCAGATCGCCTTCCGATCCGAACGAGACGGCGGCGGGATCTTCGTCATGGGAGCCCTCGGCGAATCGGTGCGCCGCCTCACCGATTTCGGACACAACCCGTCGTGGTCGCCGGACGGCACACGCATCGTCGTTTCCACGGTCGGAGTGGACCTCACCCCCTACAGCAGCAGCGCGCAGAATGGCGAGCTGTGGTTGATCGACGCACGAACCGGGGCAAAGCGGCGGCTCACGCAGTCCGCCGTGGACGCCGTGCAACCGGCCTGGTCGCCTCACGGCCTTCGCATCGCGTTCTGGAGCACCTCCTGGCAGGGACAGCGCGAGCTCTGGACCATCGACCCGGATGCCCCACAACCGGAACGGACCCTGACGCGTGTGAATGCCGGCCCCGCCCTGAACTGGAATCCCGTCTGGGCACCCGATGGCAAGTATCTCTACTTCGGAAGCAACGCCGACGGAACGCTCAATCTCTGGCGCATCGCCATGGACGAAGCCACCGGCAAATCGACGGCGGCACCGGAGCCCCTTTCGCTGCCGGCTGGCATCAGCGGCCACTTCAGCGTCTCGCGCGACGGCAGTCTGGCCTACGTGTCGGTGACGCGTACGAGCCGCATGATCGCCTTTCCATTCGACGCCACGACCGGCGCGACCGCACCGCCGCAGCCGCTGTTCGGAGTCGCGCAGGAGATCGTGAGCTTCCATCCGTCGCCGGATGGGCGCACGGTCGCATTCACCACCAGCAGTGGCGGGGACGAGAGCCTGTTCGTCGCGAATGTCGACGGCACGGACCTGCGGCGGCTGACGCACGATTCCGGAAAGACTCGCGGAGTGCAGTGGTCGCCGGACGGCAGGACTCTCTACTTCTATTCGAACCGTGACGGTGCGTACCACATCTGGAGTATCGGTGCGGACGGCAGCGGCATCAGCCGCGTCACGGATGACACAGACCTTCGACGCCATGGCTCCGGAAACATCTATCTCGTCGACGTCTCGCCGGACGGACGCACGCTCCTCGCCGAGACGGATCGCTCGCGTTTCGTCGCCCTGGTCCATCTCGACCGCCCGCCGACGCGTCGTTTGGAAAAGCTTCCATTCATGCTGGAAGAGGCGAGGTTTTCCCCGGATGGAAAGGACATTGCCGGTTACCTCAATGATCCCGTCACCGGCCCCGGAGGCGTCGTCGTCCACTCACTGCGCACCGGCCAGCGCGAAAAGGTGTCCGATCGCGGCCTGATGCCGATCTGGCTTCAGCGAGGCCGTCGGATGGCCGCCTTCGAGGACGGCGTGATTTTCATCATCGATCTCGACACGGGTCGCAAGACGACCGCGGCGTTCGCTTCTGCGGCTGGAGTACGACTGGATGACGAGTCACTTCCGCCGGAACTGTCGAGTGACGACTCGACGATGTACGTGCGCCAGATTCTCGAGCAAGGGAATGTCTGGATCTTCCATCCCCGGCCCGTCGGCACTACGACGCCACCGCGTCCAGTTCGTCCGTGACGTCGAGCTTCTCGAACTGATTGCCGAGAAACTTGATCCCGAGCCACACCTCGAAGACGAGCAGCGCCGCGGCCAGGACGGTGGTGAGTGCGACCATCGGCATGCTGCCGCCGAGCCAGAACTTCGCGATCAGCAGGCCGGGGACGACGATGCACGCGGCGGGCAGCAGCACGAACAGCAGCACCAGCAGGTTGGCCGCGAACGTCACCAGGCGCTGCCCCATGACGATGAAGCCGCGCTGCTCGTCCGGCGCGCGCAACGCCCATCCCGGCACGAGAATCGGCACCGCGTTGCGGATCAGGAGCTGCGCCGCGCAGACCGGCGTGGCCAGGATCAGCGCGATCACGACGAACTCCGGCGTGGCCAGAAACTCCACCCTCTTCGGGAGGTCCGCCGTGCGCAGAATGATCGCCGCGACGCTGAGCATCATCAGCTCGACCGCGGCCAGGAACGTCAGCGGGCCCGCGATCTCCGCGGCCACCAGCCGCTCCCCCGAGATCGGATAGCTCTTCAACAGCTCGATGCGCTGCAGGTCGAGACGCATGTCCTGCGTGAAGACGGCGCTGCCGAAGAACGGAAACGTGGCGGAGAGCATCAGCGCGAACATGGCCATCATCAGGCGGATGGCCGGCTCGGACGTGGAGAACGACTGGACGACGAAATACAGCGCGCAGACGCCCATGATCATCACCCACGGCGAGGAGATGCGCAGTCCGGCGGTCACGTTCTTCCAGTAGATCGCCACCTCGGGACGCGCTCCCGCCGGTACGCGGAACGGCGGGGGGATGCGCGGGAACGTCACGTGCCGGCCGATGCGCTGCTCGTTCATGCGCGCGCGGCGCGCCGCCGACTTCTCCGACGTCCGGATGGACGCGTCTTCCACGGAGATGTTCGTCCGCGCCGCGAGCTCGAAGAAGAGCAGCGCCGCCGCGAGCACGACCACGCACGACAGCAGCAGTTGTCCCACCGACGCCGGGAGCACGGTCTGGCCGAAGAAGCGCGGCAGGAAGAGAATCGTGTCCGCCACCGGCCCGTGAAAGAGCGCCGGCAGGTCGGGGACGCCGCCCGGCCGCAGTTTCGCCCCGATCCCGTGAATGGCCGTGATGTCCACGGTCCGCCACAGCAGATACCCGAGGCCCACCGCCGCGGCCGCGATCACCGGCAGCCGCACCAGAAAGCCGACGCCGGCGATCTTGAGGCGTGCCCGTCCCAGCGCCACGAGCGTGAAGTAGATCGACAGCGCGACGAAGCAGGCCCAGACGCCGATGAACTTCGCGCCGCGGAACAGGACCAGCGTCATCACCACGGCGCTGATGAAGACCTGCGGCTGCCCGCGCAGGATCTTGTAGAAGAGCAGCTGCCGGCGCGTGATCGGCGCCGGGAAGAGGAACTGGATCTCCGCCTCGCTGAACGTCAGTCCCGCCGACTGCTTCGGCAGCGCCCACGCCAGCACCATCATCGCCAGCACCAGCACGGCCGTGAGGTCGACGAAGAGCTCGCTCGCCGGCAGTCCCATGTTCCGCACCGCCGAGCGCCCGTCGAACAGGTGGCGGAAGGCGAAGAACCAGAAATACGCCAGCCCCGCGATGAAGGAGAGGAGATAGCGGACATTCTTCAGCCGCTTGAGCCGCGACACGAAGCGGTTGCGGAACGACCGCACCGTGACGAAGACGAACGCGCGAGTCACGCCCGCGGTTCCTCGGAGGTGATTGCCAGAAACGCCTCCTCGAGCGAGACGTCGCCGCGTCCCTGCGCGATCTGCCACTTCAGGTCTTCGATCGTGCCGTACGCGATGCGCTCCCCTTTCCGGATGACGGCCACGCTGTCGCACATCTCCTCGACGAGATGCAGGAGGTGCGAGCTGAGGATGACCGCGGCGCCCTGCTGCGCGCGCCGTGTGATCGACTCTTTCATGCGGCGGATGCCGAGCGGATCGAGTCCCGTCAGCGGCTCGTCGAAGATCATCACCTCGGGTGTGTGAATGAAGCCGCAGGCGATCATCAGCTTCTGCTTCATGCCGCGCGAGAGCTCGGCCGGCAGCGACTTCCGCTTCTCCGTGAGCTCGAACTCGTCGAGCAGCGCGTTCATCGGCTCCCGCCACTCAGCGACGCCATAGATCGCCGCCGCGAACTCGAGATGCTCCTCGGCGGTCAGGTAGTCGAACAGCCGCGGCTCGTCAGGAAAGAACGCCAGCCGCCGCTTGGCTTCCACCGCCTCGGCGATGATGTCGAACCCGCCGATACGCACCTGCCCCGAGGTCGGCGGATGGATGCCGCCGAGCGCGCGGAGCGTGGTCGTCTTCCCCGCGCCGTTCGGTCCGACCAGGCCGAGGATCTGACCCGGTTTCACGGTGAACGAGAAGTCGCGCACGGCCACGAACGCGCCGTAGGACTTCGTGAGACGGACCACCTCGATTGCATGCATGAGGAGAGCATACGTGACGGGCGCGCAATGGTTCGTCGGCAGCGGGGGGACGTGCGAAACGCGCATTTATTATCATCAAAATAACACTTGCATCGCGCTGCCGGACGGGGCTATCTTCCGCTCCGGTTAGGCGCCTTCCTATAACTTCGAGACAAGGAGTTGCACATGAAACGGACTCTTGTTGTCCTCAGCCTCATGCTGCTCACGGTTCCGGCCGTGGCCGCAAACTTCGGAGTGGGCCACGGCGGCCCCCGCACGACCAACAACGACGACACGTGCGACATCGCGGTCATGCCCGCGGCCACGCTGCTGCTGCCTGCTTTCCAGGTGGACACGAACTTCCCGAGCACGCGCACGACGATCTTCAGCGTCACGAACGTGACGAATGCGGACCGCGTCGCGCGCGTCACGCTCTGGACCGACTACAGCTACCCGGTGATCTCGTTCAACATCTACCTGACCGGGTACGACGTGCAGACGATCAACCTGTTCGACGTGATCGTGCGCGGCATCATCGCGCCCGATTCCGGGACCGGGAACGAGGTGAGCCCACGCGGCCCGCTGTCGGATCCGAGCACGATCATCGACACGCAGTTCTGCGACCGCATGCCGGGGGCGATCGATCCGGTGTATATCGACCGCATGCAGAGCGCCTTCCTCGAGGGCGTGGTCCCGCAGTTCGGCCCTCTCGCCGGCTGCGCGACCGCCGGCGGCACGCACCAGTACGCGACCGGCTACGCCACGATCGACGTCGTCGGGAACTGCCTCTTCGCGCAGCCGAACGAGGAGGTGTACTGGACGCGCGACATCCGCTACGACAACGTGCTGACGGGCGAGTATCAGCAGCTCGACCTCTCGGCCACGGTGGCGCAGGTCAACCCGATGGTGCACATCCGTGCGATCCCCGAGGGTGGGACGCCGTCGAGCCGCCAGCACGGCGCGCAGAACAGGACGAACTTCCCGCGCACGTTCTACGACCGCTACGCACCGGAATCACACAGCGACGGACGGCAGCCGCTGCCGTCAACGTTCCACGCGCGCTGGATCGAGGGACCGCTCGGCTACCAGACGGAGTACAAGATCTGGCGTGAAGGCGTGACCGGCACCGGCTCGTCGTGCGCGACGTACGCGCAGAACGCGAGCCTCCCGGTGCGCGAAGTGGTGGTGTTCGACGAGGCGGAGAACTTCGTGGCCGGTACGCTGTCGACCCCGGAGCTGGCGCTGGTCGGCATCAATGACGAGCTCCCGCCGATGACGAACGGCGCCACCGCGGGCTGGACGTACTTCAACCTCGACACGACCGCCGGCGACGGCGAGGCGACGCAGAACTGGGTGGTGGTGTCGCTCCGCTCCCAGGCCGGCTTCGGCGGCGACTTCGACGCCACCGCCCTCGGCAACGGCTGCACGCCGGAAACGGGCGTGTCCGAGGCGAGCAGCGGCTCCGGCGAGATCGGCCCCGCGCCGAACAGCAACTGAGCGATTCGTGGTGAGTGCGGTGGCGGGACGCCACCGCACTTTTTTACAGGTGGAGGACAGGCAATCCTGCCTGTCCGGCTTCCTGCTCCGACGCTGAACAGGACAGGCAGGATTGCCTGTCCTCCACTTCACCGATCACG
>DASUSL010000502.1:0-6291 GCA_036375135.1 Thermoanaerobaculia bacterium
CGCCCTGGAAGCGCTCGGCTACCTTTCGGAAGCCGTTGCAACGAGGAGTGCCAGTGGCGATCTCGCTGACGCGAATTCGTGACCACTCCGCCGGCGGCAGGCCGGATTTCCGAGACCCCGCGGGTGATTCGTTTAACGACGACCGTCGTTTTCGAATGCACCGCGCCTTCATTCGAAAGCAGCGCGGTTGATTTCGAATGTACGGCCGCTGCTTTCGAATGTACGGCGGCTGCTTTCGAATGCAACGCCGCTGCTTTCGAATGAAGGGCCGGATCAATACGAATACAGCGCGGGTGCTTTCGAATGAAGGGCGCGAGCAAAAATGTGTGGCGCCGGTACTTTCGAAATCAACGCGCGAACAAAAATGTGTGGGCGCGGTGTATTCGAATACACGGCGAGTGTCTGGAAATGGAAGCTGCTTTCCAAACTCGTGCGAACTGGTGCGGAACCGGCGCGCGGGGCCGTTCGTATATGCATCAAACGTCGCGTGGAAGCGCTTGTGTCTTAGCCACCACGTCACGGCCGGGAGTCGAGCCGAGCTCCTCCCACGCAACCGGTCCGGGTTCCTAGGCCTCGGATCATCAGATGAACCCAGAACAGAAAGAGAAGGATAGTTGTGTCTACGAAAGAGAAAGAAGCAGGGGCGGCAGAGGCGACGGCCACGCCGCTGACCCCCGAAGAAATCATGGCCAGACTGATCGCGCTGCGCGATGGCATCGCGGTGCCCGACCTCGCTCCCGCGCCGGCAGGGCTGCGCCGCCGCCTCGGGCACGTGCATCCCGACTTCGTGAACGCGGCCATCAACGCCGTCGGGGTCTCCGACGCCGTGCAGACCGCCCTCGGGCGCAGCGACGAGGATCTCCGCCAGGAGCTCGACACCATCGCGCGTCTCACGGCCTGCATGGACGTGGCCCGCAGCGTCGAAAAGACCATCGCTGCAGCCATCACGGTGCTCCGCCAGCGGCTCGGCCTCCAGACGCTGCAGACGTATCAGATCTCCCGGCAGCTCGTGCGCGACGAGCGCCACGCGGTACGCCTCAACGCGCACGTGGCCGAGATGCGGCGGCTGAATCGCTTCGGCCGACGCCGCGCGAAACCGCCGCAGCCGGATGACGAAGTGCAGACCAAAACGAAGTAATGAACGATGAGTGAACCTCCGGGCGTGCCGCGGCACGCCCGGACTCACGACGGGAGCGAATCATGACGATCGACACAAACGAGGTTTTGCGCGTGGTCGGTGAGGCCGGCGCGGCGTTCGAGACGTGGCTGAGTGAGGAAGGACGCCAGGCGCGCAACGCGCGCAAGGGCGACGACGTGGCGTCGGCGCTCGTCTATCCGGCGGACCAGCGGGAGCAGGCGCTGCACGAGTTCGAGATCCTCGGCGCGGCCGAGGCGCTGCACGCGTTCGCGGAGGAGCTCCAGGCGGAGTGCGACCGCCGGATGGAAGCGGCGTATCGCGCCGCGCTGGAGATCTATTACAAGGCCGAGGAGCTGGCGCGCGATCCGGCGCACGCGGAGCTGGTGCCGCAGGTCGCGGCCATGCGCGCCGCGCACGAGGCGCAGTACGGGAGACCGATTCCGCCGAAGGGATGATCGAGCGGCGGCTCAGTCGCGGTCCTCGAGCGCGATCGTCCGCTCCTCGATCGCGCACAACACCGCCGCCATGTCCAGCGCGCCGCGCCCGGAGTCTTCGGTCTCGGCGAACAGTGCCTGGCAGACGTCGAGGAGCGGCGAGGCGATGCCCGCCTCGCGGGCGGCGCCGGCGACCAGGGTGCTGTTCATCAGGACGTCGCTGATCGCGGCCTGCACGGAGAACTCTCTCGCGATCAGCTTCGGCAGCTTCACGCGCGAGACGCTGCTGGCCATGGGGCCGGAGTCGAGCACTTCGCGAAACAGCTCGAGGTCGAGCGCGTGCCGCTCCGCGAAATGCGTCGCCTCGGCCAGCGCGGTGACGGTGGCGATCAGGTAGAGATTCACGGCGAGCTTCATCCGCAGCGCGCGCGGCACCGCGCCGCATGCGAACGTGCGCGCGCACATCGGCGCGAGGAGCGGCCGGACGCGCTCGACGTCCGCCGCCGCGCCGGCCAGCATGCCGATGAGCTGGCCCGCCTCGGCGGGCGTGCGCGATCCCGACACCGGCGCTTCGACATAGCGGCCGCCCGCGGCGGCGATGTCGTCGCCGAGGCGCTGCGACCAGGCGGGGGAGGTCGTGCCCATGTTCACGATCGTCCGCCCGCGCACGAGCGCCGCGAAGTCGGCGGCGCCGCGCTGCAGCACCGCGTCGATGGCCCGTTCGTTGGCGAGCATGAGAATGACGATGCTCGTTTCGCGAAAGACGTCCTGCACGCGCTCGACGCGCCGCGCGCCGAGGGCTTCGAGCGGGGCGCACTTCTCCGCGGTGCGGTTCCAGACCACGAGCGGCGTCCCGGCGCGGGCGAGATTCATGGCCATCGGCGTGCCCATGACCCCCAGTCCGATGAATCCGATCGGCTGCATCGACCCTCCGTTCACGACACCACCAGCCGTTGCGCGAAGAAGGCCAGGATCTCGTCGCGCGCGGCGATGGTCGGCTCGCCGGCCGCGTCGATCAGATGCGCGGTGACCACGCTGTGCGGCGAGGCTACGACATGCTGGAAAAACGGCGGCGGCTCGGGATTCGCGGCGGAGTCGGGAAGCACGCGCCCGACGAAGCGAGGCCCGAGCGCTTTCGCATACGCGCAGAAGCGCTCGGCCGTGCAGAAGCGATCGCCTTCGAAGCGGTAGGCGAGGACGTTCAGGTCGTCGCGCTCCAGCCGCTCCCGCACGGCCGCCAGGTCCTCCGGATCGATCTCCAGCGCCGCGCGGTCGTTGAGGGGGAGGGAAGGCTGCGCGAGCACGGGCGCGAGCACCGACGGCTCGAGCATCATCGTCAGCGCGAAATTGCCGGTGAAGCACATCCCGATCGCGCCGACGCCCGGCCCGCCGCACTCCTCGTGCGCCAGCCGCGCCAGCGCGCGCAGCCAGCGCGTGACGGGGCTGGTCTGATTGGCGGCCAGCGCGCGGAACTCGGCGCTCACGCAGGCGCGCTGCATGACCGCGGTCCCCTCCTCGACCATCGGAACGGCGCCGTCGCGGCCGAACAGCGAGGGCATGTAGACCGTGAAGCCGGCGTCGCGCACCCAGCGGCTGAAACGCGCCACGTGCGGACTGATGCCCGGCATCTCCGCCATCACGATCACGGCCGGGCCGCGGCCGGCGACGTAGACGACCTTCGCCTGATCGTCGACGGCGATCGTGCGGTGGGTGAAGTCGTCGAGAGGGTCGTCCTGCAGGGCCGGCATGGGTGGAGTCTGCCGGGGGAGAGGCGGCGGCGGAACTGTCACGTTCGACTATATTCATGCCGGATCGGACAGATGAAGAAACTGCTCATCCTCGCGCTCGACGGGGTCATGGACTCGAGCCTCGCCGTCACGCTGGACACGCTGCGCACCGCACAAGGGTTCTTCGAGCGGAGCGGGCGCCGCGGCGGGTGGCAGTGGTCGGTGGTCGGCTCGCGCCGGAACATCCGCACCGCGGGCGGCCTGCGCGCGACGGCCGGCTGCACGATTCGCGAAGCGCTCGCGAACGGCGTCGATGCGGAATGGCTGCTCGTGCCCGGGCTGGACATGACTTCCCGCCGCGCCATCGACGCACGCCTGGTGCGCAACGACGCGCGCGCCGCCGTCGAGCTGCTGCGCGGGCGCCGCGTGGCGAAGCGGATCGCCGCCTCGTGTTCCTCGGTCTTCCTGCTGGCCGAGGCGGGGCTGCTCGAAGGAAGAGCGGCCACGACGACCTGGTGGCTCGCGCAGACGTTCCGCGAGCGCTATCCCGCGGTGTTGCTCGACGAGACGCGGATGCTGGTGCACGACGGCGCGTACCTCACCGGCGGGTCGCTCTTCGCGCAGCTCGACGTGGCGCTGGCCGTCGTCACCGCCACGATGGGCGCCGAGATCGCGCACCTCTGCTCGCGCTACATGCTCATCGACCGGCGCGCCTCGCAGGCGCGCTACATGATCCCGTCGCACGTGCGCCACGTGGACGAGGTGATGATCGCCGCCGAGCGCTGGATCGACGCGCATCTCACCGAGCCGATCACCGTCACCGCGCTCGCCTCGGCACTGGCCGTCTCGCCGAAAACGCTCTCCCGGCGGATCGTCGCCGCCACCGGTCTCTCCCCGGTCCGCTTTCTCCAGCGCCGCCGCGTGCTGGAGGCGATGCATCTCATCGAGACCAGCACCATGACCATCGAGGACGTGGCGGAGCAGGTCGGCTATCAGGACGGAACGGCGCTCCGCAAGATCATCAGGCGCGAGCTGGGCACGACGCCGTCGAGCCTCCGGAGCTGAAGGAGGGAGGGGCGCGTACCGCGCCGCGCACGAGGCGCAGTACGGGAAACCGATTCCGCCGAAGGTATGATCGAAACAGGATTGAACAAGGATTCCGGTTCACGCGACAGGGAGTTGTCGGCGCAGGCACTCGAGGCGATTGCGGTCGAAGGCTACCGCACCGGGGCGCTCACCGAGAATCAGGTGCGGCGCCTTCTCCAGCTCGAGTCGCGCTTCGACGTGCACGCGCTCCTCAAAGAGCACCGGGTGCCGCTTCAATACACGGCCTCCGATCTCCGAGACGATATGAGGGCGCACCGCGAGCTTGGTATCGTCTCCGAAGATGATCGTCGCAGCTGACAGCAGTCCAGTGCACATTGCAGGAATTGTCCTGGTGTGAGCGTGGACATGCTCCGGCACGTTCTGAAGAGCCTGAAAGCGGAACGCCGCCTGGAATGCCTCGGAAGAGGTCGGACCGCCCGCTGGCGGCGCGTTCGAATCAGGTAATGAACGGGTTGAATCAGGTAAAGAACTCGGTAACGACATGAATCCACGAAAGAGATCGCGGAATGGCGCAGATGGCTGCCGCCTGGGCCGTGTCATCGGCCACCCCCGAGTAGACCACGTATGATCTTCGGCGGAGGAATCGATGCCGAAAAGCAGTACGACGTTGCCGGCCCAGCAACGCGATGAGCTCCTGAAGACACTGAAGCGCCGGTTCGAGACGAACGTGAAGCTCCACAAGGGTCTGAAGTGGGCGGACGTCGAGGCGCGGCTGGACGCCCATCCGGCGAAACTGCGGTCGCTCCATGAGATGGAGCGCACCGGCGGGGAGCCGGACGTCGTCGGTCATGACAAGAAGACGGGCGAGTTCCTCTTCTATGACTGTGCGGCGGAGAGTCCGGACGGGCGCCGCAGCGTCTGTTATGACCGCGAGGCGCTCGACTCGCGGAAGGAGCACAAGCCGAAGAGCAGCGCGCTGGAGATGGCGCAGGAGATGGGGATCGAGCTGCTGACGGAAGAGGAGTATCGCGCGCTGCAGAAGCTCGGGGAGTTCGACCTGAAGACGTCGAGCTGGATCGCCACGCCCGCGGCCATCCGGAAGCTCGGCGGCGCGCTGTTCTGCGATCGGCGCTACGACCACGTCTTCGTCTATCACAACGGCGCGTCGTCGTATTACGCGGCGCGAGGGTTCCGCGGGTCGCTGCGGGTCTGAGTCCATCCACGCCGTGATTGCCTGTCCCCCACCAGGGACGTGCGGGTGCTGCCTGTCCCGGGGATAGGAGGCACGTGGCTACGACCTCGCGAGCGCCGGGCAGGCTGAAGCCCGCCCTACGTTTGGCCTACGTCAGGCGAGACGGGTGCTGAATGTGGGACGGGCTTCAGCCCGTCGGGGGGGACGAGGCATGTGGGGATGGGCGTCGCGAGTGCCGGGCGGGCTGAAGCCCGCCCCACATGCGGGGCAGGCTGAAGCCTGCCCTACGTTCGGCGTCTGACCCGTCACACCTGACGCAGCTGGGGCGCGGAGTCGCGGTCCTTGAGTCCGGGGAACGTGCGGCGTTGCGCGGCGCCGAGGCCGAGGATCTGGAGGATCGGCTCCGTGTTGCTGAGCGTGCCGACGATGCGGTGGCCGGGGTAGGGTGACTCCGTCACCAGCGTCGGCGTCATCAGGATCGACTCGCGGAGTGCGCGCTTCGGGTCCAGCAGCACGTCGATGACCTCGATCGTGTGGCGGTCGGGGAGGTGCGTCTCGCAGAGCTCCTTCAGGTTCGCGATCGCCAGCAGCGAGTTCGGTGCGTCGCCGGCGATGTACAGCCGGAACGTGAAACTCTCCGCACTCATTGCGCCACCCCGGCTGGCTCCGGCGCCACGTCGCTGCCGCGCAGCTCGCGCATGCGCTCGCGTCCCAGCGCCAGCTCGCGCTCGTGCACCTCGGCACTGCGGGCCA
>DASUSL010000503.1:0-4703 GCA_036375135.1 Thermoanaerobaculia bacterium
CGGCCAAGCCGATCGAGAAGCTCTCCGTCGTCGCACAGATCCGTCTCGAGTCGGGCTCCGACCAGGAGCAGGCGGAGCTCGACTACGCGTTCGCCGAGTGGGCGTTCCACGACGCCCTGCGCGTGCGCGCCGGCCGCGTGAAGCATCCGTTCGGGATCTACGGCGAAGTGTTCGACGTCGGCACCGTCCGTCCGTTCTACTCGCTGCCGCAGAGTCTCTACGGCGCGAACGGGTTCACCGCGCGCGCCTACAACGGCGCCGGCATCACCGGCAACGTCTCCGCCGGGAAGTGGGGCCTGCAATACGACGTGTACGGCGGCCAGATCGAGGGCGACTTCGAGACGCCCGGCCTGCTGTCGACGTCGAGCAAGTACTTCGCCGAGCCGTCGATCACCTTCGGCTATCGCGTCGAGAATGCCTACGGCGGCCGGCTGAACGTCACCACGCCGCTGGAAGGGCTGACCGTCGGCACCTCCGCGTACAGCGGCCAGGCGTACACCGATCTCTCCAACGTCGATACGGACAAGCGCGACGTCTACGCCGCGCATGCGGAGTTCACGCGCGGCCAGTTCGCGGTCCGCAGCGAGTTCGGGCATCTGAAGAACGGCAGCGATTTCGAAGTCGACGCCGGCTACGTGGAGACGTCGTATCGCCTCACCGAGCACTGGCAGGTCGCCGCGCGCTGGGACCAGATCGACGTCACGCTGCCGGGAGTGAACCTCACCAATCTGCCGAAGATCTTTCCGCAGCTCCTCGAGCATCGCGAAGCCGCACTCGGCGTCAGCTACTGGTTCAACCCGAACTTCGTCGTACGCGCCAGCTATCAGCGCACCGACGGAAACCGTTTCGCCTTCCCCGAGACCAGCGCGCAGGTGCAGGCCGCCCTGGCCAGCGGCCAGCTCGATCGGAGCAGCGACATGATCCTGATCGGCGCGCAGTTCAGCTTCTGAGGAATCGACCATGAGACACGCATTCATCGCCGCTCTCTGTCTTTTCCTCTTGTTCGCCGTTCCCCGCTCCCAGGCCGCGGGCGTGAAGATCGTGGTGCACACGACCAACGCGCTCAACTCCATCAGCAAGGCCAAGGTGGCCGACCTCTTCCTCGAGCGCGTCACGCGCTGGGAGAACGGCCGCGCCGTCACTGCCGTCGACCAGTCGGAGAAGAGCGCCGCACGCGTCGCCTTCTCCAAAGAGCTCCTCGGCAAGGAAGTGGTCTGGGTGAAGAGCTACTGGCAGAAGATGATCTTCTCCGGACGCGCCACGCCGCCCGCGGAGCTCTCCTCGGATACCCAGGTGCTCGAATTCATCCGCACGAATCCCGACGCGATCGGCTACGTCAGCGACAGCGCGACGATCCCGGCCGGTCTGAAAGCCCTCACGGTCGAGAAGTGATGCTCGATCCGGAAACACAGCTCGCAGCCGCGGTGCTCGAGGGCGCCGTGTCGCTGGTCTGGTCGACCGACGACGCGCTGCGGCTGACCGCCGCCCGCGGCGCTGCGCTGCGCCAGCCGGGCCTCGACGTCGCACGCATGGTGAGCCGCACGGCCGCGGCTCACCATCGCGCGCTGCGCGGCGAGACCATCGACCTCGATTACGAGGCCGGCGAGCGCGTGTACGAGGTGCGGCTCGCGCCGCTGCGCGTTCCGGGCGGACCGATCGCCGGCTGCATCGGCATCGCCCGCGACGCCACCGCGCTGCGCCGCGCCGAGCGCACTGTCGCCTGGCAGGCGTCGTACGACACACTCACGCGTTTGCCGAACCGGATTCGTTTCCGCGAGGAGCTGACGCAGTCGATCCGCGACGCGCGCCGCAACAGCACGCCGCTGTCGCTGCTGATCGTCGACATCGACGCGATGCATTGCGTGAACGACGCCGCCGGTCAGGACGCCGGTGACGCGCTGTTGGTCGCCGCGGCGGCGCGCATCGTCTCCGCCGCCGGCGACGCTTTCGTGGCGCGCACCGGCGGAGACTCGTTCGCCGTGCTCACCAGCGAAACGTCGGGGATGGTCGAGGCGATCGGTGCGGCCATCGCGGCGTCGCCGTTGATGGCCGGGGGCTCGGAAGTGCGCGTCACCGCGAGCATCGGCGTCGCGGACTTTCCGTGTCACGGCGACTCGGCGGACCAGCTCTTCCGCGCCGCCGAGGCTGCGCTGCGCCGCGCGGTGGACCTCGGCGGCGGCCGTCATCAGCTCGCATCCGCCGATCTCACCGTCGCCGCCGCGGAGCGCCTCGGCGTCGAGACGCGCCTGCGCCAGGCCATCGAGCGCGGCGAGCTGTCGCTCGCCTGGCAGCCGCAGGTCCGCCTGCCGGACGGCGGACTCCTTGGACTGGAAGCGCTGCTGCGCTGGACGCGCGACGGCGAGCTGCTTCCGGCCGCGGCCTTCATCCGCGCCGTGGAAGAGAGCGCGATCATCATCGACGTCGGCGAGTGGGTGATCGACGAGGCCTGCCGCCAGCTTCGCGCGTGGCGCGAAGAGGGCATCGCCCCGCCGCGCGTCGCGCTCAACATCGGCGCGCGCCACTTCCAGCACCCGGGATTTCTCGACACGGTGCGCCGCGCCATCGAGCGTCACGGCATGGAGCGCAACACGCTCGAGATCGAGATCACCGAGACCACGGCCATGTCCAACGCCGACGCCACCGCGCGCCTGATCGACGACCTCCGCGACCTCGGCGTCGAGATCACCATCGACGACTTCGGCACCGGCTACTCCTCGCTCGCCTACCTCAAGCGCTTCGCCATCACCGGCGTGAAGATCGATCGCTCGTTCGTGCACGACCTGCCGTCTTCCCGCTCCGCCGGCGCCATCGTCAACGCCATCCTCGCCACCGCCCACGCCCTCGGCCTCCGCGTCGTCGCCGAAGGCGTCGAAGCACCCGAACAAGCCGGCTTCCTCACCGCCGCCGGCTGCGACGAAGCACAAGGCTACTGGTTCGGCAGACCAATGACGGCGGAAGGGATCGCGGAGTACCTGGCGGAGGCAGCTCCCACCCCCCAAAGGTAAGTCTTACTCCGCCGCGCTGATTCTTGCTCGATGGGAGTGAAATCCAGCGCGGTCACGCTGGATTTCAGTAGCGCGCAGCAAATCACAGCTCCGACGACGCTGGATTTTGCTCGCTCCTGCTGCGCGCAGCTCGGCCCGCGGTAATTTTTCCTCCGCCGGAGCTGAAAACAGCAGGAAATCGCTGGCAATACCTCGGAGGGAGCTGCGCACAGCAGAAAATTGCTGGACACAGCGTCGCCGAGCTGTGATCAGCAGGAAATCGCTGGAAGCACCGGCGCCCGAGTCAATCTCAGCACCGCCGCGCTGAAGTCACTGCGGCTCGCGGCGTATCATCCAGACCGAGGTGCATCTTCCACGGCAGACGCAACGAACGATGCGCCCGATCAACGATCCGAAGGTGCGCAAGGCGTTCTCGAGACTCGTGAGAAATGCGGAGCGGCGAAAGCCGCTCACCACCGCCGATGCGCTCGCGGCTCGCGACCGCGGGCGTCGCTAAGCGATCTCGTAGTCGACGCATCCGTCGCGTTCAAGTGGCTCATTCCTGACGCCGCCGGGGACGACGTTCCGGCCGCGAAAGCACTGCTCGTTGATCACATGGAAGGCCGGGTCGAGATTGCCGTTCCCGCGCTCCTCTACTACGAAGTCGCGAACATTCTTCTCTTCGGCCGCTCGCGGACTGCGACCGACGCCGCCGCGGAAGCGCTCGGCGATCTCTTCTCCATTCCTCTGATCGTCGTGGCTCCCGCGCCGGACACGGCCGACGCCGCGTTGCGGCTCGCGGCGCAGCACGGGCTGTCGTATTACGACGCCTCGTACGTCGCGCTGGCCGAGTCGCTCGACTGCACGTTGATCACAGCCGACCAGCGTCTCGTCCGCCGCACGCGCGCGAGCGGACGCGTGCGACTGCTCGCCTGAGACACACACGGATCGATGAACGCCGCGTGCCTCCGTCGCCCGGCGTGCCTGCCGTATGCGACCCGTGATGAAGGCGATTCGCGCTCACGACGCGTCGCCGAGGATCACGAAGGCGGCCCAATGGAATGGATGGCGGTAGCGGGGATCGCGCAGGACGCGGAGCTGCGCATCGCGTAGCGAGCGTGCTTTGCGGAGCGGTACGGTTGCCGCGCTCCGGTGCAGTGTCCGGTGGAAGTCGATCATGAGAATGGCGGTGCTGTCGGTGCCGACCTTCCATTGCGTCGAGATCGTGGAGCGCGCGCCGGCCACGAAGAACGACCAGGCCATGCCCACCACTCCCTCGCCGCCGCCGATGGCGCCGCGCGCGGTCTCGCAGGCCGACAGCACGACCAGATCGGCATCGACGTCGAGGTTCATGATCTCCCTCGCCTCCAGCCAGCCGTCGTCGGCGCCGGCCTCGTCGCGCGCCAGAGCGAGCCGGGAGCTCATCGGATGCGCGTCGTCGAAGAGCGCGTGCGTGGCGAAATGGATCACGGACGCCTTCTTCGCCGCGGACTTCGTGCGCGATTCCGTCGCTTCGGCGCCGGAGAGCACGACGGCCCGTGCATAGAGCTGCCCGACCTCGCGCACTTCGCGCTCCGCATCGGGGAGCGGCCCGAGCTTCGCGTCGCGGTAGAGCGCGGCGAACGACTTGCGGTCCGCCTCGCCGACGAGAGGATTGCCCACCGCGAAGAGCGAGTCGAAGGCGGGCCCGCGCCGGGAACCCGTCATCAATGCATACGC
>DASUSL010000504.1:0-3231 GCA_036375135.1 Thermoanaerobaculia bacterium
ACCAAAGCGGCGGCTCGTCGCCGCCGCACTCCTAGAAGCAGGGCCCGGTTCTTGCTCCCGGTCTGGCGTTTGCTCTAGAGGTCCTGCAGTACATGGCCAATCAAACGGCAGCCATCATCGACGAACAGGCGAAGGCCGATCTCGAACAGATCGAGGTCGGATTGCTCACCGAGGGCATCTTCCAGCACTACGGCTTCGACTTTCGCGACTACTCCTTGCCGTCGCTGCGGCGGCGGATCTGGAAGCGCGTCTATGCCGAGGGGCTGAGCACCATCTCCGGGCTGATCGAGAAAGTCCTGCACGACCCGCAGTCGATGGAGCGGCTCCTGCTCGACCTCTCCGTCAACACCACCGCCATGTTCCGCGACCCCACCTTCTACCTGCAGTTCCGGCAGAAGGTCGTGCCGATGCTGCGCACCTATCCCTTCGTGCGCATCTGGCATGCCGGCTGTTCCACCGGCGAAGAGGTCTACTCGATGGCCATCCTCCTCCAGGAAGAAGGCCTCTACGACCGCTGCCGCATCTACGCCACCGACATCAACGAGGCCGTGCTGCAGAAGGCGAAGAGCGGGATTTTCCCTCTCTCCACCATGCAGGAGAACACCTCCAACTACATCACCGCCGGCGGCACCGGCACCTTCTCCGACTACTACACCGCGCGCTACGACTACGCCATCTTCCGGCCGTCGCTGCGGGAGAACGTCGTCTTCGCGCAGCACAACCTCGTCACCGACGCCTCCTTCAATCACTTCAACGTGATCTTCTGCCGCAACGTGCTCATCTACTTCAACAACGCCCTGCAGGACCGCGTGCAGCAGCTCTTCCTCCAGTCCATGGAGATGTTCGGCATCCTTGGCCTGGGCAAGAAGGAATCGATCAAGTACACCGCCGTCGCCGAGAACTACGACGTCGTCGACGCCGAGGAAAAGCTCTACCGGAGGATCCGGTGAGCGCCGTCGTTCCGTTCACTATGGAGCCTCCGCGCGGCATGGCTCGATCGACGAAATGGCTCCACCGACCCCTCGCCTTCGCTCGGGGTGAACTGCGCCTCTACCGGAGGATGCGGTGAGCGCCGCCATGAAGCTGCCTCCCGGCATCCGCTCCTGGACCGACGGCCGGGTCCTGGCCGAGGCGGCGAAAAAGTACGAGGTGATCGTCATCGGCTGCTCGATGGGCGGCATGGCGGCCATGGAGCAGATCTTCAGCGTGCTGCCGAAGGAGTTCCCGGTGCCCATCGTCGTCGCGCAGCATCGCTACCGCACCTCCGGCGAGGCGCTGCCGTCGTTTCTGCGGCGGCACTCGAAGCTGAACGTCGTCGACGCGCTCGACAAACAGTGGATTCATCCCGGCAACGTCTACCTCGCGCCGGCCGACTATCACCTCTTCGTCGATCGCGGCGGCGAGCTCAGTCTGTCGGTCGATGCCGCGGTCGCGTACTCGCGCCCGTCGATCGATGTACTCTTCGAGTCGGCGGCGGACGCGTATCAGTCCGGCGCGATCGGGGTCGTGCTGACCGGGGCCAATGCCGACGGAGCGCGAGGCGCCGCGCGCATCAAGCAGCGCGGCGGCTTCGTCGTCGTGCAGGATCCCCGCACGGCCGAGTCGGCTGAGATGCCGCAGTCGGCCATCGACGCCACTCGCGTGGATCGGATCTTGCCTCTGGATCGCATCGGGCCGTTTCTCGTCGAGCTTTGCCGGAACAGCGGATGATGGATCCTCGCCTGCGCGGAATAGACTGGGCAGTGCCGGAACAGCGGATGATGGATCCTCGCCTCAATTTATCCCGCGCGAAGACGCGGGATCTCGGGATGCAACCGCAGCACGGGGGCACCGGAGATTCCGCGTCTCCGCGCGGAATAGACTGGCAGTGCCGGGACAGCGGATGATCGACGAACGCGTAAACATCCTTCTGGTCGACGACCAGCCCAACAATCTGAAGGCGCTGGAGTCGATCCTCGTGGACACCGGGGAGAACCTCGTCTCCGCGGATTCCGGTGCCGACGCGCTGCGCCATCTGCTGCACCAGGACTTCGCGGTCGTGCTGCTCGACGTGCAGATGCCCGACCTCGACGGCTTCGAGACCGCGGACCTGATCCGCTCCCGCGAGCGCTCCCGCGACACGCCGATCATCTTCCTGACCGCCCTCTCCCGCAGCGAGACGAACGTCTTCCGCGGCTACGAGCTGGGCGCGGTCGACTACATCTTCAAGCCCTTCGACCCGGTGATCCTGCGCTCGAAGGTGAACGTCTTCATCGAGCTGTTCCGCAAGCGCGAGGCGTTCAAGCGGCAGGCGCACGAGCTGGCGCGGCTGATCCGGCAGAACGAGTTGATCCTCAACGCCGCGGCCGAAGGCGTGTTCGGGGTGGACCTCGACGGCGCGACGACGTTCGTCAATCCCGCCGCGGCGCGCATGATCGGGCGCAGGCCGTCCGAGTTCGTGGGCGGCGACATCCACGCGCTCGTGCATCCCGTGTTCCCCGGCGTGCTCACCTGCGACCGCAGCAAGTGCCGCTTCTACGCGGTGGTGCACGGCGATCCGGCGTACGACGAGATCGAGGAGACGTTCTTTCGTCCGGACGGGACGAGCTTCCCGGTGGAGTTCTGCGCGTCGCCGATGCGCGACGAGAACGGCGCGCTGGTCGGCTCGGTGATCACGTTCCGCGACGTGACGGAGAAGCGCGCCGCGGCGCTGGCGGCCGAGGCGGAGCGGCGCTACCGGGAGGCGGAGGCGCAGAACCGCGCCAAGGACAACTTCCTGGCCACGCTCTCCCACGAGCTGCGCACGCCGATGACCTCGATCCTCGGCTGGGTGCAGTTCCTCCGCAGCGGGCACTTCGACAACGAGGAGCTGGAGGAGGCGCTGCGCACGATCGAGTCGAGCGCGCGTCTGCAGGCCCGCCTGATCGACGACATGCTCGACGTCTCCCGCATGATCCTCGGCAAGTTCCAGGTCGACCTGCAGCCGACGCGCATCTCGGAGATCGTGGAAGCCGCACTCACCACCGCCCGCCCGATGGCGCAGGACAACGACGTGCGCCTGACGTGGAAGATCGAGGACCGCGACGCGGTGGTCGAGGCCGACCCGAGCCGCATCCAGCAGGTGATCCACAACCTGCTCACCAACGCCATCAAGTTCACGCCGCCCGGCAAGCACGTCGACCTGCGCCTCGAGCGCGCCGACGGCACGCTGCGCATCAAGGTGACCGACGAAGGGGAGGGCATCGACCCCGC
>DASUSL010000505.1:0-9080 GCA_036375135.1 Thermoanaerobaculia bacterium
TTCATCTCCGCGAAGAAAGAGGAGCCGGAGTGGCTGCTCGAGTGGCGGCTCAAGTCGTTCCGCCACTGGCTGACGATGAAGGAGCCGACCTGGGCGAACGTGTCGTATCCGCCCATCGACTACCAGGCCATCCGCTACTACTCGGCGCCGAAGCAGAAGAAGAAGCTGAACTCCCTCGATGAAGTCGATCCGGAGCTGCGGGCCACGTTCGCGAAGCTCGGCATCTCGCTCGAGGAGCAGAAGCGTCTGAGCGGCGTGGCCGTCGACGCGGTGTTCGACTCCGTCTCCGTGGCCACGACCTTCCGCGCCGAGCTGGCCAAGCTCGGGATCATCTTCTGTTCGTTCTCCGAGGCGGTGAAGGAGCATCCGGAGCTGGTCCGCAAGTACCTCGGTACGGTCGTCCCGTACACCGACAACTACTTCGCCACGCTCAACAGCGCCGTCTTCACCGACGGCTCGTTCTGCTACATCCCGAAGGGCGTGCGCTGCCCGATGGAGCTGTCGACCTACTTCCGCATCAACTCCGCCGGCACGGGACAGTTCGAGCGCACGCTCATCGTCGCCGACGAGGGGTCGACCGTCAGCTACCTCGAAGGGTGCACCGCGCCGATGCGCGACGAGAACCAGCTGCACGCGGCGGTGGTCGAGCTGGTGGCGCTGGACGGCGCGACCATCAAGTACTCCACGGTGCAGAACTGGTATCCCGGCGACAAGAACGGCGTCGGCGGCATCTACAACTTCGTCACCAAGCGCGGCAAGGCCTTCAACCGCTCGAAGATCTCCTGGACGCAGGTCGAGACGGGATCGGCGATCACGTGGAAGTACCCGAGCTGCATCCTGCAGGGCGATGACTCGGTGGGCGAGTTCTACTCGGTGGCGCTGACCAACAACTGGCAGCAGGCCGATACCGGCACGAAGATGATCCACATCGGCAGGAACACCCGCTCGACGATCGTGTCGAAAGGGATCTCCGCCGGCCACGGACAGCAGACCTACCGCGGCGAAGTGAAGATCATGAAGAACGCGACGAACGCGCGCAATTACTCGCAGTGCGACTCGCTGCTCCTCGGCGACAAGTGCGGCGCGCACACGTTCCCGTACATCGAGGTGCGCAACTCCTCGGCCACGATGGAGCACGAGGCCTCGACGTCGAAGATCGGCGAGGACCAGCTCTTCTACGCGCAGCAGCGCGGCATCAGCGCCGAGGACGCCGTCTCGATGATCGTCAACGGCTTCTGCCGCGAAGTCTTCCGCGAGCTCCCGATGGAGTTCGCCGTCGAAGCGCAGAAGCTGCTGGGAGTCTCACTCGAAGGAAGCGTTGGCTAATGCTCGAAATCAAAAACCTCCACGCCGGCATCGACGGCAAAGACATTCTCAAAGGCCTCGACCTCACCATCAACCCCGGTGAGGTGCACGCCATCATGGGGCCGAACGGCTCCGGCAAATCGACGCTCGCGAACGTGCTGGCCGGCCGTCCGCGCTACGAAGTGACCGAAGGGAAAGTGCTGTTCGAGGGGAAGGATCTCCTCGAGCTGCCGACCGAGGAGCGGGCCCGCGAGGGAGTGTTCCTGGCCATGCAGTATCCGGTCGAGATCCCCGGCGTGAACAACATCTACTTCCTCAAGGCGGCGCTGAACTCGATCCGCAAGCACCGCGGCGAGGAAGAGCTGGACGCCATCGAGTTCCTGCAGCTCGTGCGCGAGAAGATGAAGGTCGTCGAGCTCGACGAAGCCTTCATGAACCGCGGCGTGAACGAAGGGTTCTCGGGCGGTGAGAAGAAGCGCAACGAGATCTTCCAGATGGCCGTGCTCGATCCGAAGCTGGCCATCCTCGACGAGACCGACTCCGGCCTCGACATCGACGCGCTGCGCATCGTGGCCACCGGCGTGAACGCGCTGCGCAGCGAGAAGCACGCGGTGCTCGTGATCACGCACTACCAGCGCCTGCTGCGCTACCTCGTCCCCGACTTCGTGCACGTGCTGGCCAACGGCCGCATCGTGAAGTCGGGCGGCAAGGAGCTGGCCGAGGAGCTGGAGCAGAAGGGTTACGACTGGATCGAGGAGAACGTGGCGTGAGCGCTGTGACGACTCTCCGCGACGAGGCGGCCGAGCGCTTCCAGACGCTCGGCTGGCCGACTCCGCGCATCGAGGAGTGGCGCTACACGAACCTCGCGGCGGTGCAGAAGGTGGCCTGGCGCGTCGATGACGCGCCGCAGCGTGTCGATTCGCCCGCATCGCTCGCCGGCAAAGGCGCGACGGAAGTCGTGTTCGTGAACGGACACCTGGTGGAAGACAGACAATCCTGTCTGTCCGGACAGGCAGGATCGCCTGTCCTCCACACCATCGCCGACTGGGAGCGCAACGCCATGGTCGCGCTGAACACCGCGAACATGCAGGACGGAGCGCGCATCGACATTCCCGCGGGGAAGATCGTCGACGGCTTCATTCACCTGCTCTTCATCGGCAAAGGCGACGGTGTGTGGTCGCATCCGCGCAACGTCATTCACGTCGGTGCGAACGCGCAGGTGTCGATCGTCGAGACCTACGTCGGTTCCGGCAGCTACTTCACCAACGCCGTGACCGAGATCGTCGCGGGCGAAGGGGCGGTCGTCGATCACTACCGGCTCGAGTGCGAGTCGCTCGACGCCTTCCACGTCGGCAACGTCTACATCCGCCAGGAGCGCGGCGCGAACGTGACCTCGCGCAGCATCGTCATCGGCGCCTCCATCGCCCGCAGCGAGACGCACGTCGCCCTCGCCGGCGAAGGCGCCTCCATCACGCTGGACGGACTGTTCACCGGCACCGGCACGCAGCATCTCGACAACCGCACCGTCGTCGATCACATCAAGCCGCACTGCGAGAGTCTCGAGCGCTACAAGGGCGTGCTCGATCAGCACGCGCGCGGCGTATTCGACGGCAAGATCATCGTCCGTCCCGACGCGCAGAAGACGGTCTCGAAGCAGGAGAACCGCAACCTGCTGCTCAGCGAGACGGCCATCGTCGACTCCAAGCCGACGCTGGAGATCCACAACGACGACGTGAAGTGCAATCACGGCTCGACCATCGGCCAGATCGACCAGGAGTCGCTGTTCTATCTCCGCTCGCGCGGCATCGGCGAGGACGAGGCGCGCAACCTCCTCGTCTACGCGTTCGCCAGCGAGGTCGTGGACCGCATGACCATCGAGCCGGTGCGCGAGCAGATCCGCCGCGCCCTGTTTCAGGCCATTCCGCAGCGCCTGCCCGAGCGGAGAGGAGAAGCACGATGACGGCTCATGTGGAGGACAGGCAATCCAGCCTGTCCACGCCCGACGGACAGACAGGATTGTCTGTCCCTCACTACGACGTCGAGAAAATCCGCCGCGACTTCCCGATCCTGGCCAGCCAGGCGCGCGGCAAGCGTCTCGTCTATCTCGACAACGCCGCCACGACGCAGAAGCCGCAGGCGATGATCGACCGCATCGTGCGCTACTACTCGCAGGAGAACTCGAACGTGCACCGCGGCGTGCACTATCTCTCCGAGCTCTCCACGATCCAGTTCGAGAACGCGCGCGGCACGGTGCAGCGCTTCATCAACGCGCCCGACATCAAGGAGATCATCTTCACCCGCGGCACCACCGAGGCCATCAACCTCGTGGCGCAGACGTGGGGACGCGTGAACGTCAAGGCCGGCGACGAGATCATCATCACCGCCATCGAGCACCACTCGAACATCGTTCCGTGGCAGATGCTCTGCGCGGAGAAGGACGCGAAGCTGCGCGTGGCGCCGGTGAACGACGACGGCGAGCTGATGACCGAGGAACTGGAGCGGATGCTCAATCCGCGCGTGAAGCTCGTCGCCCTCGGCCACGCCTCGAACGCCCTCGGCACGATCAACCCGGTCAAGCGCATCGTCGCCGCGGCCCACGCCAGCGGCGCGATCGTGCTCGTCGACGGCGCCCAGGGCGCACCGCACCTTCCCATCGACGTGCAGGACCTCGGCTGCGACTTTTACGCGTTCTCCGGACACAAGGTCTACGGCCCGACCGGCATCGGCGTGCTGTGGGGACGCGAGTCGCTGCTCGACGCCATGCCGCCATGGCAGGGCGGCGGCGACATGATCCTCTCCGTCTCGTACGAGAAGACCACCTACAACGCGCTGCCGTACAAGTTCGAGGCGGGGACGCCGAACATCGAGGGCGTGATCGGCCTGGCCACCGCGCTCGACTACGTGTCCAACATCGGCCTGCGGAACATCAGCGCCTACGAGCAGGACGTCCTGCAGTACGCGACCAAGCGCCTGCTCGAGATCGACGGCCTGCGCATCATCGGCCGCGCCGCGGAGAAGGCGGCGGTGATCTCGTTCGTGCTGGAAGGGGTGCACCCGCACGACATCGGCACGATCCTCGACCAGGAAGGGATCGCCGTGCGGACCGGACACCACTGCGCGCAGCCGCTCATGATGCGGTTTAATGTGCCCGCCACGGGACGCGCGTCGTTCGGCCTCTACAACACGAAGGAAGAGGCGGACGCACTCGTGGCCGCCCTGCACAAAGTGATCGAGGTGTTCCGCTAGTGTCCACCGAGTCTATCCCGCGCAGCGAGGGATGTCGGCACTCGCGAGACCGGAGATCCTTCGGCGCTTTGCGCCTCGGGATAAAGTAAAAGCATGTCCGACTTACGCGAGCTCTACCAGCAGGTCATCCTCGACCACAACAAGAATCCTCGGAACTTCCACGAGATGGCCGACGCCACCCGGCGTGTGGACGGCTACAACCCGCTCTGCGGCGATCACTACACGATCTTCGTGAAGACCGAGGGCGAGAGCATCGCGGAAGTGAGCTTCACCGGCAGCGGCTGCGCGATCTCGAAAGCGTCCGCCTCGGTGATGAGCTCGACGGTCAAAGGCAAATCCAAAGCAGAGGCCGAGCGCCTCTTCGATACGTTCCATCGTCTCGTCACCGGCGACGCCAGCGGCCTGAGCGCGGCAGATCTCGGCCGCCTGGCCGCGTTCTCGGGAGTGAGCGAGTTTCCCGCGCGGGTGAAGTGCGCGACGTTGGCGTGGCATACGCTAAAGAGTGCACTCGAGGGCAGAGACGAGAAGGTGTCGACGGAGTGATGTAGGGCGGGCTTCAGCCCGCCGGAGAACCGATGAGAGAAGAAATCACCTTCAGCCGTAACGCCGAAGCGATCATGATCCCGAGCGGGGAGAAAGTCCTCGTGCCGAAGGGCGCGCAGGCCACCATCACGCAGTCCCTCGGCGGCACGTACACGCTCATCACCGACCGCGGCCTCATGGTCCGCGTGTCCGGCCAGGAAGTCGAAGCCATCGGCAAGGCGCCGCAGGAGAGCGTCGACGTCGCGGCCGAGGAGCTCACGCCCGAGAAGCTCGAGGAGATGGTGTGGGAGCAGCTCAAGACCTGCTTCGATCCGGAGATCCCGGTGAACATCGTCGACCTCGGCCTGGTCTACCTCTGCGAGCTCGAGGACACCGAGGACGGCAGGAAGAACGTGAAGATCAAGATGACCCTCACCGCGCCCGGCTGCGGCATGGGTCCGGTCCTCGCCAGCGACGTGAAGATGAAGGTCGAGAACCTGCCCGGCGTGGCGAACGCGGAAGTCGAGGTCGTGTTCGATCCGGTGTGGGACCGCAGCATGATGTCCGAGGCCGCGAGGCTGCAGCTCGGCATGATGTGGTGACGGGCATGATGTGGTGACGGGCTTCAGCCCGTCACCCCGCCTGTTACAATCCGCCATCCCGTTTTCCCCAGAGCGGTGAAGGAGGAATGGTGAACTGTCCGAACTGCGGTACGAACAACCTCGACAACGCCTCGGTCTGCGTGAACTGCGGGCGCTCGCTCACGAGCGGCCCGGCACAGACGTACACGCCGCCCCCGCCCCCGGCCGGCAACTACGGCGGCGGCTACACGCCGGGACCATCCGGTGCACAGATCCCCAACTACCTCTGGCAGTCGATCGTCGTCACGCTGTGCTGCTGTCTTCCCCTCGGTGTGGTCGGCATCATCTTCGCCGCGCAGGTCAACTCCAAGCTCGCCCAGGGCGACGTCGCCGGCGCGCAGGAGGCCTCCCGCAAGGCGAAGCTCTTCACGATGCTCGGCTTCGGAATCGGTATCGTGATCATCATCCTGTCGTTCATCTTCAACGGCGCGATGATCATGCAGGCCATTCGTGAAGGCCAGGTCAACCGCTAGTCTCGCGGTGCTCGGCGCCGTCGGCGCGTGGGTGGTCTACACCTTCCCGCCGACGGCGTACGCGTTCTATCCGCGTTGTCCCTTCTTCCTGCTCACGGGCATGCTCTGCCCGGGCTGCGGCTCGACGCGCGCGCTGCACCAGCTCCTGCACGGCAACGTCGAGGCGGCCTTTCGCTTCAACCCGATGCTCTTCGTGCTGATGGCGGTCGCGCTCTGCGCCGTGCCGGCCATCATGCGCGGACAGCGGCCGCGCTTCCTCGCGCAGCCATGGTTCGCGTGGGGAGCGTTCTTCGTGCTGACCAGCTACTGGGTCATCCGCAACACGCCGCTCTACCCGTTCTGAAGTGGAGGACAGGCAATCCTGCCTGTCCCCCGGCATCGAATCAGCGGTGATCCTGGAACCACGTCCACTGCCCGACAGGATGTCCGGCCTGGAGCTGCTGCGCCTGCATGTAGCCGTCGATCGCGGCCACGATGGCCACCAGTCCCGACGGGATGCCGCACGCGACGAGGCCGACCAGCCACACCACGATGGCCACGATCCCCTTCGTCTTCTGACCCATGATGATGTAGCCGACGCCGCCGGCCACGAGCAGGTTCAGGATCATGACGAGGATCGGATCCTTCGGCGGCTGCGTCGGATAAACGAGGTCTCCGCCGGCTGCTCCGCCGGGACCGCTCGGTCCGGGAGGGGGAGGCGGTGGAGGAGTGTAGGAACCACCCGGTGGCACTGATGACATGGTTTCTCCTTAGAGGCTCTTCTGCGCGAAGTCGGTGATGACGGGGATGTTCGGACGCTTCCCGCCCACTGCCACGATGATGCAGTAAATGTGCAGGACGAAGAGCGCGAGGTAGATGACGCAGCCGATCATCCCCGCGCCGCAGCCGACGACGGTGTCGCCCAGCGCGAAGCCGATGATCCACCAGATCACCATGACGATGATGTCGAGGACGAGCAGTCCGACGCCGTTCTTGGCGTGCCACTGGATCTCGGGATCGTCTTTCTTCGTCAGGTACGGGATGAGTGCGAGCAAACCGAGGTACGACAGCACGACCATCAGCGTACGGTCGGAACTGCCGGAGGGTCCGGCGCCGTATCCGCCACCCGGGGGCGGTGGAGGCGGCGGTGGCGTGTACGATCCGCCTCCCGGTGGCGGCGGGGTCGCGGGGGGAATCGTCGGCGGAGGAATCTCGCTCATTTCGTCTCCTTGCTGATGCTGAACAGAACGCGGCGATTCTAATCGCTTTTGAAACGGGTGAGCCGGCGTTCCGCGGCCACGATGGATATCACCGACACGAGCGCCGAGAGCGTGAGCGCAATCACGAACGGCACTGCCGCGCCGACGGCCTCCGACTCCACGGCCAGCACCGCGCGCATGAACCAGCGCATCAGCGGACGCGCCGCCAGCAGCATCACCGCCGCCACGTAGGCCATCGAGATGGCCATGTACGCGAAGCCGCCCAGCGACAGCCCGACCTGCAGCGGATTCTCCGCGTTGAAGTTCGGCGAGAGCGCGCCCAGGCCCACGCCGAGGCTCACCAGCGTCACCGCCAGCAGCGACGCGCCGGCCATCGTGAACAGCCACACGGCGGCATTCGCCTCGAGGATGAAGTTCGCGAATGCGGTCAGGAAGAGCGAGAAGAGCGTCAGCGGCAGCGCGTACACCAGCACCTTCACGATCAGGAACGTGCGGTACGACACCGGCGCCGTCTGGATCATCCAGAACGCTTTCCCCTCCGACGACACGGACGGATACGCGAAGCGCAGGCAGATCGCGGCGATGACGAAGCCGGACATGCCGAGGTTCGCGTACGCGACGAGCGGCGCACGCGCGTCGCCCGCCAGCGGCAGCATGCGGATGTTGTACAGGTAGATGAACAGCAGCGCGGCCATGAGGAAGAGCTGCGACCACTGCGCGACGTCGCGTCCGATGGTGCGCACTTCCTTCCCGATCAGCGCGCGCAGCGGCGGATCGGCGCGCGCCAGCAGGCGGTCGAAGAGCGACGTCGCCGACGCCGCGCCGATGGCCATCGGGGCCATGCTCTCCCGCGCCCGCACGAACGCGGTGAAGTACCAGGAGCGCGCCGCGAAGGCGAAGAGTACGAATGCGGCAATGGCCAGCAGCACGATGCGCGGTGCGAGAAACGGCGCGTCCGTGCTCGTCATCAGCTCCGCCACCGCGGTGCTCGGATAAACGCTCATCGCCGGCAGCTCGATGGAGCGCAGCACTTCCGCGACGTCGGCGGTCGACACGCTGCTGAAGAAGCGCTCCGGCCTGCTCATGCGGAACGCGACGACCACCAGCGTCAGGACCAGCACCGCGATCGTGGCCACGATCTGATGGATGCGCCGCACCGGAAACCAGCGCACCAGCAGCAGGATCACGATCGACGCGAAGGAGACGGGGATGGTCAGCAGCAGGGCGAGGTTCAAAAGCACGCTGACGACGAACGCCGCCGGCTTGTCATCACGCTCCGCGAACGCGGCCACGAGCGGGATCAGGAAGACGTAGACGACCGTCGCGCTCTGCACGAGCGTCTTCAGCCAGCGCGCGAGCGCGATGCGCAGCTTGGCCCGCGGGCCGGCGTGATAGAGGTCGAGATCGAGGTCGGTAAAGTACGCGCCGATGGCCGCGGTCAGCGACGACGAGAAGAGGATGACCGTGGCCACGAGGAACACCAGGCCGAGGAGATTGCGCAGCAGCACCAGTGCGAAGAGCGGCGTCTGCGCCTCCACGTTCGCGATCGCGCCGAAGAGCCGGCGGAAGAGGAGGTAGTCACCGGCCAGGAAAAACGCCACCACCGCGAGCACGACCAGCGTGCGCGCGAACGTGGCCGCGTTCAGCGGCCGCAGGCGGGCTGCAGCAATGCGTATTGGCCACATGGTGGTTGC
>DASUSL010000506.1:0-11521 GCA_036375135.1 Thermoanaerobaculia bacterium
CGCTTTGGTGAGGATGCAACGCACGGCTCCGTTGCACGGTTCCCAAAGCGGCGGCCGTGCCGCCGCACTCCTAAATTACCCGCACCATACGGCGGTCACCGCGTCCGGATGCTCGAGGAGGAAGCCGTCCTCTTCCGGGTCGTATTCGATGACGGCGCCGTCGAGGCGGGAGGCGGCCATGGAGTCGAGGGCCACGTCCACGCCCTCCACCTGCACCACCTCGTCGCCTTCGGCGGCTTCCGAGGCGTAGCTCAGGCGGTAGCCGGAGCCGCCGCAGCCCGTGGTGAAGGCGATGCGGAGGAGGCGGCCGCCGGCATCCTGCGCGAGATGCTCGACGGCGGCGGGGGAGAGGGTCAGGTTCATGTCGATTTTCAGTTTATCCCGCGCGCAGACGCGGGATCTCCGGTGCCGCCTGCACGGGCGGACCACTGGGCACGGCCGATCCGGTTGCACCAGAGATCCCGCGTCTTCGCGCGGGATAAACTCGAAGAGATGTTCATGTCGAGGGGGCGCCGTGCACGATGCGCCATTCGGCGTCCTCGCGCTTCCACCAGTCGGGATCGTGCCTGATCAGCTCGAGGTCGCGCTCGAGCTCGACGATGTGTGCGCGCTTCACGGCCTCGAAGTAGACCATCAGGCCGCGGTCGGAGGGGCTGGCGCCGCCGATCAGCTCGCGCAGCTTGCGCTGCATGGTCCGCTCGCGCGAGATCAGGAACTCCGCCGACTCGCGGTACGACATCTCGCCCTCGAGGATCTCGGAGAAGATCATGTCCGCGCCGAGGGTCACGCGCACGCGGTTGCCCGTCGTGGCGGCGACCTTCATCTCGATCAGGTCGCGGTTGCCGCGCTCGTCGGCGGCGAACTGCTTGAACATCGTCGCCGTCATCGGGTTGGGAAGGTTCTCGGCCAGCTTCTCGAAGACCTTGTACGCCTCCACCGTGTACTGGAAGATCATGGCGAGGTTCTGGTGCGACAGGCCTTGAGCGTTCATTGCTTCGACTGCGGTCATTCGTTCACTCCTGATTCTTCGCGTGCTGAGTGCTGAGTCCCACCCGCCCGGCGTTTCTCAGCACTCAGCACTCAGCACTCAGCACTCAGCACTGTTCTATTCGATCTTAGCGACTTTGACGACGACGTCCCCGATGAGCTTCGCCTGGCAGGACAGCCGGTACGGCGCCTCGAGCTCCTTGTAGGTCTCGTCCATGGTCGGGGGCGTCAGCGCGTCCCATCCTTCCACGACCTCGATCCTGCAAGTCCCGCACGCACCATCCCCGCCGCAGACCTGGCTCACGCGCACGCCGAGCTCGCCGGCGATGGAGAGCATCGTCTTCCCCGCGGGAAATTCACCGGCCGTTCCGGCGTCAGCGAACGTCACGCGCGGCATCAGCGGGGGATTCTATCGCGCGGTGCGCCATGTAGGAGCTGCGCACCAGCGGAGCGGATTCGACGTGATGAAACCCGAGCTCCCGCGCGCGGCGTCCGAGCTCCGCGAACTCCTCGGGTGTGTAGTAGCGCCGCACCGGATGGTTCTTCTCCGACGGCGCGAGGTACTGCCCCATGGTGAAGATGCCGACGCCGGCCTCCCGCAGATCGTGCGCGACGCCGAGGATCTCGTCTTCGGTCTCGCCGAGTCCGAGCATGATGCTCGACTTCGTGAGCATCCCTTCCTCGGACGCCCAGCGCAGGATGTCGAGCGAGCGCTGGTACTTTGCGACGGGCCGCACCTGCGCGTAGAGCCGCGGCACGGTCTCGACGTTGTGCGCCAGCACCTCGGGTTGCGACGCGATGACGGTGCGCAGCGCGTCGCGGTCGCCCTCGAGATCGGAGATCAGCACTTCCACCGCCGCGCCGGTGCGCTCGCGCACCGCGCGCACGGTCTCGGCCACGTGGGCCGCGCCGCCGTCCGGCATGTCGTCGCGGTTGACCATGGTGATGACCGCGTGACGCACGTTCATGCGCTCGACGGCTTCCGCCACGCGGCGCGGCTCGTCCGCATCGGCAGACGCCGGAGTGCCGCGGCCGACCGCGCAGAACGTGCAGCGGCGCGTGCAGATCTCGCCGAGGACCATGAACGTGGCGGTGCCGGCATTCCAGCACTCGAAGATGTTCGGGCAGCGCGCTTCCTGGCAGACGGTGTTGAGCGCGAGGTCGTTGATCAGCCGCGAGACGGGGAGCTTCGCCAGGTCCCCGGGGACGCGGACTTTGAGCCATTCGGGACGGATGCCGGCGCGCTTGTTCATCATTCGCTTGCTGGTTGCTGGTTACTGGCTGCTTGCGGTTGGCCGGTCGCGGGCTCTGGCGATGCGAGCGCCTCGGCGCCAGGACCCGCCAGCAACGGAGAACCGGCAACCAGCAACGGCGATTGCAGCAACCGCTGCAATTGCTCGAAAGCCTCACGGTCGTCGGTCCACTGAATCCTTTCATACGCCTCGGCGAACGTAAACCAGCCCCACGCGTCGTGCTCGAGCGGATCGACTTTGACCGGCAGGCGTGAGTCGAGGCGCGTCTCGAAGCAGATCTCGCTGGCGATGATCGGCGCCACGTACCCCTTCGACGTCAGGTACTGCGACTCGATCATGAACGACTGCACGAGATCGAGCGGACGCGGCTCGCCGCGCTGCCCCGTCTCTTCGACGATCTCGCGCGTGGCCGTCTCGAGGGGCGACTCCGCGGCGTCGATCGTCCCCGTCAGCGGCTGCCAGAAGTTGCCGCGCTCGGGCTTGCGGTGGAGCAGCAGCACGCGGTCGCCGTCATGCACGAGTACTTTTACGAGGCGCATGGTCTCGGGACGCGGGACGAGCGCGCGGCCGAAGATGTCCGCGAAGTGCGCTGCGAGGACGTCGCGCACGTCGTCGATGGCGACGCGGCGGCCGGTCTCGCGCTCGATCGACGTGACGCCGGTGCCCTGCAGTCCGCACGGCGTGATGAGCTTGAAGTGATCGAGGTTGGTGCTGACGTTGAGGGCCCAGCCGTGCGACGTGACCCAGCGCGCGATGCGCACGCCGATGGCCGCGATCTTGTCGTTGCCGACCCAGATGCCGCGGCGCCCGTCGACGCGCTGCGCGGTGATGCCGTATTCGGCGACGGTGCGGATCAGCACTTCCTCGATGGCGGTGACGTACTTGCGGACGTCGCGGTTGCCCTCGCCGAGGTGGAGGATGGGGTAGCCGACGATCTGGCCGGGGCCGTGATAGGTGATGTCGCCGCCGCGCGTGGTCTCGTAGAAGCGGACGCCGTGCGAGGCGAGCTCCGGCGGCGTGGCCAGCAGGTTGGTCTCGTCGCCCCCGCGGCCGAGGGTGATCACGGGCGGGTGCTCGAGAAGGAGGAGCTGGTCGTCGATCTCCTCGCGCTGGCGCATCTCGACCAGCTTCTCCTGCAGCTTCATGCCGTTCTCGTAGGTGACGGTGTGAAGGCGATGGATCTCGCACCGGCGCATGCGTGGCGTCACAACGTGGGGCGGCGTGCGGCATTCCCCGGAGCGCACTCCGCTGCGTTCGAAGACGAAGACGATGTGGGACGGGCTGAAGCCCGTCCCCCCATTTCTCACCGCTTCCGCACTTCCGCGCGCAGTTTCTTCGCGTCGCGCACGACCAGCTCGTCGGTGGCCACCGCGAGCAGCTCGTCGAGCAGCTTCACCGCCTCGCGGTTCTTGCCGGTGTTCGCGAGGCCGACCGCCTCGTTGTACATGCGGATGTGCTTGTTCACGTGGGCCACGCCTTCGAGCTGCGCGGCCTGCTTCTCGAGATCGTGGCGGCCCGCCTGATCGCCCGTGGCCGCGGCCAGCTCGCGCACGACCGCCGCCGCCTCTTCGAGCTTCCCTTCCTTCGCCAGCGCGTTGGCGCGGTTCGTCTCCGCCATCAGCAGGACGTTCTTCGCCGCGAAGACAAGCTGTTTGTCGCGCGCCTTCTCGAACGCCTCGGCATACAGCGCATCGGCGGCCGCGCGCTGTCCCGTGCGCAGCAGCATCGCGTAGAGGTTCAGCGCGACGTCCGCGCGCCGCGGCAGCAGCGCGTACGCGCGGCGGAGCTGCTCGATGCCCGGCGTGACGTCGCTCTCGACGAGATACGTCGTCCCGATGGCCGCGCGCGCGGAGCCTTCATCGGCCTTCAGCGCGAGCGCGCGCTCGGCGAGCCTGCGCGCTTTGCGGAACTTCTCCGCGTCCCCCTCGGACGGCTCGAAGATGCCGGCGAACGGTCCGAGCGCCGTGGTCATCAGCGTCTCGGCGTAGGAGAGATGCACGTCGGCGTCCTCGAGTCCGGCCGCGATCGCATCCTCGAAGCGCCCCACCGCCGCGAGCGACTTCGCATGCCGCGGCTCGACGCGCAACGCCTCCTGGTAATGCCGCTGCGCATCCTCCTCGGCACCGGCAACGTGCGAGAGGAACCGGCCCAGCTCGTACAGCAGCGTGGCGCGGCGCAGCGGCAGCGGACGTCCGACCTCACGCCGCGCGCCGAGAAGCTCGACCGCGTACGCGGAGCGCGCGTGTGCGTTCTTGATGGCCGTGTCCATCTCCTTCAGCGTCTTGCCGTAGTGCTTCTGCAGCGCGTCCGCGACCTCGGCGCCGCGCTCGATGTCGTTCAGGAACGGGAAGAACTTCTCGTGGCCGAGGCGCAGCAGCCAGTCGACCGCGGCCCAGCTCTCCGCGTAGAAGCCCTGCGCGAACGAGGCGTCGGTTTCCGCGCGGATGGTGAAGAGCTGCTCGAGCGGGATCGGCATCCCGCGCTTGAGATACGACATGTGCTCGCGCACCGGCTGTCCCGCGGTGACGCGACCGTTGCGCAGGTCGGCGTTCGAGAAGTACTCGGCCAGTCCTTCCTCGAGCCAGAGCGGCGGCACTTCCTCACCCTGGCGCAGGAGGTCGTGCACGAGCTCGTGCAGCGCGGTCTTCTCGATGCGGCCGCGGCGCTTCGAGGCGTCGACGAACATCGTCCCGCCGCCGGGCCAGCGAACGTAGAGGCCGGTGGCCGTGGGTTTGTCGCGCCCGAGGAGGAGCTCGAAGTACGGGTTGCTCTCCTTGCGGTCGGCGAAGACGAGCACGGTGGTCGGCTGCGTGCCTTCGCGGCGGAAGCGGCTGGACGTGCTCATGAGCACCGAGGCCAGCGTCTCCAGGTCGCCGACGATGTCGCGCGTCTCTTCCTCGGACGCGCTGCTCATGACGTCGTAATGCTCGGAGCGGATGCGGATCCAGTCGACGCTCTCGTCCGGGAAGTCGATCGGCGAGCGCGCCTTGCGCACCTTGCCGTCGCGCTTGACCCCGATGGGCACCGGCGGCGTGTAGACGTCCTGGGCGACGACCGCCGAGGCGAGCAGGAGAAGGAAGAGGATCCGTTTCACGTGCAGGCGAATCAACGCGTGCCCGCGGCCGCAAAATGCCGTTCGGCGTCGGCGGTGCGGTTGGGAAGTCGTAACAGAAGCTGGCCGAGCTCGGCCAGGAGTGCGGCGCGATCGAGCGGGACGGCCTCGGGCAGTGGAGCGACGACAGCGGTCATGATGCCGGCCGGCGCGGTGCCCGATGCGCCACGCGCGATGGCGTTGGCGAAGCTGGCCGGCGTCAGTCCGAAGCGCATCCGCAGAGCCTCACTCTGCGGCGTTCCTTCGTCGACGTCCTGCAGAAACGCGTAGAACGCCTTCGCGTCGCGGCGCAGCAGCACGGCCACGGCGGCCCAGCTCTGCGCGTAGAAATCCCACGACGACGACTGCGGCGAGTCGGAGCGCAGCGCGAACATCTCTTCGAGCGGGATGCGCATCGGGCCGCGCAGCCGCGAGACGTGCTGCAGGATGGTCTGCCCGGAATTGCTGTAGTACTCGGCCAGTCCCTCTTCGATCCAGTGCGGCAGCGGATGCGCGCTGTTGCGCAACAGGTCGTGCACGAGCTCGTGCCGCGGCGTGAGGACCGTGCCGCCCTTTGCGGTGCAGTCGATGAGGATCGTGCTGCCGTCGCGATGGCGCACGGTGACGCCGGCGGCGTCGACGCGCAGTCCGTACGCGGCGTCCAGGTACGGCTGCGCGTCGCGCGCATCGCCGAAGAGGAAGACGCGCGTGCGCATCGACGGCGCGCGAAAGTGCGGGCTGGCGTTCGTCAGCAGCGCGGTGAGCTTCTCGAGATCCGCGGCGATGGCGCGCGTGACGCGCGGCCCGGCGCTGCTGAAGATCGCGAAATGCGGCGTGTCGAGGCGCGTCCACTGCCGGCGCTCCGACGGCATGCGCACGGGACCGGGCGGCAGCGGCTCGCCCATGTGGCGGCCGGTGGGCATCGCCGGCGGGCCCGGCCCGAGGGCGGGGACGAGGCCGCCGCGCCCCGGCGCGCGTGTGGCGGCGCCGCCGCGTCGCTGCGCCGCCAGCGGCAGCGCAGCGAGCAGCACCAACAGCGCGACGGTCGCGCGGAGCACGTGGAGAGTGTGCCGCTTCTCGCGGCCATTCACAAACTCGGCCGCAGGGGTTGCTGGTTGCTGGCTGTCGTGTTGCGCGCAGCCAGCAACCCGACAACAGAGCAACGACTACATCGTGAACTGCCCGCTCTCGATGATCTGCTTCACGCGGGCCATGAACTGATCGGCCACGGCACCGTCGATGAGACGGTGGTCGAATCCGAGGGAGAAGTAGCACATGGAGCGGATGGCGATGAAGTCGCCGTCCTTCGTCTCCACGACCATCGGACGCTTCTTGATGCCACCGACGCCGAGGATGGCCACCTGCGGTTGGTTGATGACCGGCAGTCCGAAGAGGCCGCCGTACACGCCGGGATTGGTGATGGTGAAGGTGCCGCCCTGCACGTCCTCGGGCGAGAGCTTCTTCGCGCGGGCGCGGTCGCCGAGGTCGTTGACGGCGCGCGAGACGCCGAGGATGTTCAGCTCATCGGCGTGCTTGAGCACGGGAACGATCAGGCCCCACTCGAGCGCCACGGCGATGCCGATGTTCAGCTCGCGGTGGTAGATGACGTTGCTCTCGTCCATCGAGGCGTTGAGGATCGGGAACTCGCGCAGGCCGGCGATGACGGCCTGCACGATGAACGGCATGTAGGTGAGCTTCACGCCGCGCTCGGCGTAGGCGTCCTTGTGCTGGCGGCGCAGCTTCTCGACGTTGGTGAAGTCGATCTCGAAGACCGTGTGCACGTGTGCCGAGGTCTGCTTCGACTGCACCATGTGCTGGGCGATGCGCTTGCGCATCACCGAGAGCGGCTCGAGGCGGACGTTCTCGCCTTCGGCGAACTGCGGCGTGGGACGCGGGGCGCGCGCCTGCGGTGCTGCTGCCGGCTGCTGCGGCGCTGCTTGCGGCTGCGGCGCTGGCGCCTGCGCGGCGGGCTTCGCAGGCTGCTGCAGAAAGTCGAGGATGTCGTTCTTGGTCACGCGGCCGGAGACGCCGGTGCCTTCGATCTGCGAGATGTCGACGTTGTTCTCCGCCGCGATCTTGCGGACG
Source organism: Thermoanaerobaculia bacterium (assembly GCA_036375135.1). Lineage (GTDB taxonomy): Bacteria > Acidobacteriota > Thermoanaerobaculia > Gp7-AA8 > Gp7-AA8 > QHVT01. The sequence goes on from DASUSL010000506.1 coordinate 7,417, forward strand.
AGCGGGGAGGATTTCGTGCGGCGGCGCTCGTCGAGCGAGGAGACGTTGTCGTCTTCTTCGGTTGGCGGCTGGCGGTTGGCGGTTGGCGGTTCGGGAGTGGGCTCGGCCGCCTGCTGCGCCGGCTCGGCGGCGCGCGTCGATTCCGTGCGCGGCTTCGGCTCGTCCGCCTTGGGGGCCTCGGGCTGCGGCTGCGCGGCCGGCGCTTCCGGCGCGGGTGCTTCCGCGGCGGCGGCGGGTTTCGGTTCGGCGGCTTCCCCTTCGGCGGCGATTCTCGCGACGACGGCATTCACCGGAACGGTGTCGCCTTCCTTCGCCAGGATCTCGGTGAGGACGCCCGCGGCGGGGGAGGGGATCTCGGCGTCGACCTTGTCGGTGGAGATCTCGAGCAGCGGCTCGTCGCGGTCGACTTTGTCGCCGACGTTCTTCAGCCACTTCGAGACCGTTCCCTCGGCGATCGACTCGCCCATCTGAGGCATTACGACGTCATGTGCCATTGGATTTCTCTAGCTCCTGTCACTGCGGGCGCTTTGTACATGCAAAGGTCGCGCGGGGGCAAGGCCGGCAAGGCTAAGATGAAGCGATGCGCACGGCACTCCTGCTCGCCTCGCTGCTGATGACCGCACCGCCGGCCGTGGCGTGCGCGGTCACCGTGACGAACCCGCTGAAGTACGACTTCAAGAAGGCGCCCGCGGTCTTCGAGGGGACGCTGGAGCGGATCGAGAACAACACCACCTGCCACTTCCGCGTGACGAAGCGCTGGAAGGGTCCCGACGCGGAGACGTACGCGATCTCGAATCCGCCCTCGTCGTGCGGATACACGGGGCTGCGCGTAGGGGAGAGCTACCTCGTCGTTCCCGACAAAGACTGGTCCATCCAGGGCGGCTCGCACGTCGCCCCGGCCGGATCCGAAAAGAGCCGCCTCATCGATCGCCGCGAGCGCTGGTGGAGCTGTCCGCTGAGCTCCTTCACGCTCTACGTGCTCCGCGAGCGCATCTTCGGCTGATCCGCCGCAGTCTGCCCACCCCGTCCGGAGCGGGCGGACTGAAGCCCGCCTTGCGTTTTTTAACGGCGTCGTTTCAGTTCGCGATCACCCGGACGTTTCCGCAGCCGGCGTGATCGACGCGCCGGTGGAGTGCGCGTAGGTGACCATCAACGTGTCGTCGGCGGAGACGCGCATGATGCCCACGGCGACGGCGGCGGGCGCTCGAACTTGATGACGTACTCGCGGAGAGCCTGCTGTTGATGACCGAGGCGCCGTTCAAGCCGCGGACGCTGAAGAACGAGTGGCGGTCGCCGGAATCGGTCAGCGAGCTCGATGGACGGCGATCGTACTGCCCGCGATCTCGAAGAAGAGGTAGGATCGCGCGGGCAATCCCCCCATATGTCCTCGACCTTCGAGACCATCGGCCGTTATCGCCTCGTCTCGCTTCTCGGCGAAGGTGGGATGGGGCAGGTCTACAAGGCCTACGACGCGGCGCTCGACCGCTTCGTCGCGCTGAAGATCCTCCGCGCCGAGCTCGTGACCGACACGGCGCGCGTCGCGCGCTTCATCCAGGAGGCGCGCACGGTCTCCGCGCTGAATCACCCGCACGTCATGGTGATCCACGACATCGGCGAGGAGCGCGTGCCCGGGCGCGCGGACTCGGTCCGCTTCATCGCCATGGAGCTGATCGAGGGGATGACCCTGCGCGAGATCATCGACTGCGGCGCGGCAGACATCCGCAAGGCGCTGGGGGTGATGCTGCAGGTGGCCGAGGCGCTGACGGCGGCGCACATGGCGGGAATCGTCCATCGCGACCTGAAGCCGGAGAACATCATGGTCACGACGTCGGGCTACGCGAAGGTGCTCGACTTCGGCCTGGCCAAGCTCCGCGTGCAGTCCGGCAGCGAGGGCCGGAGCAACGACACCGATCCCGGAACGATCCTCGGGACGGCGTCGTACATGGCGCCGGAGCAGGCCGCCGGCCAGCCGGTCGACCATCGCGCCGACATCTTCTCCCTCGGCGCGATCCTGCACGAGCTGGTGACCGGACAGCGCGCGTTTTCCGGACACTCGGTCGTCGACACGCTGCACCGGCTCCTCTACGACGATCCGGAGCCGATCGCCACGCACCGTCCCGAAGCGCCGCGCGACCTGATCCGCATCGTGCGCAAGACGCTGGCGAAGAATCCGGACGATCGCTATCAGACGATGAAAGACCTGGCGATCGATCTGCGCGAGCTCATTCGCGAGCTCGACGCGCATCCGGGCGCCGTGGCGACGAGCGCGACGCCGGCGCCGCGGCGCCGGTGGCTCGCGGTCGCGGCGATCCTCGTCGCCATCGCGCTCGGATCCTTCGTCTTCCTTCGACCGCAATCCGCCGCGCACCTGCGGCCGGCCCCCTCTTCGATGCGCGTCTCGCGGGTCACGGCCACCGGCAAGGTCATCGCCGCGGCGATCTCCCGCGACGGCGCCTTCGTCGCCTACGTGAACTCCGATGCGGCCGGGCAGTCGCTGTGGGTCAAGCAGATGGCGTCCGGCCAGAGCCGGCAGCTCATCGCGCCGCGCCAGGTCGGCTACTGGGGCGTCGCGTTCGGGAACGACGGCACGATCTACTTCGTCGAGAAGAGCCTGGCCGCCCCGGACGGCGCGATCTTTCAGATCTCGCCCCTCGGCGGCACGCCGCGGCCGATCGTGACCGGCGGAGCCGACACGGCGCCCGCGTTCTCGCCCGATGGAAGGCGCATGGCCTTCATGCGCTCGCGATGGCCGGAGCGCGCCAGAAGCACGTTGTTCGTCGCGAACGCGGATGGATCCGATCGACGCGCGCTCGCGACGATCGAGGCGCCGGAGCTCTTCGTGCCGATCTTCTTCGCCGGCGCGTCGTGGGCGCCGGACGGGAAGTCGATCGCGGCGGCCGTTCGCAATGGCGAGAGGTCTCGTCTCGTCTCCGTGGACGTCGCGACCGGGAGCATGACCACCCTCGCCGACCCGGGATGGCGTTTCGTCTCGCAGTCGGCATGGCTGCCCGATGCGTCGGCACTCGTGGCCATCGCCACCTTCGAACAGGAGGACCGCTCGCAGGTGTGGCTCGTTCCGCATCCGCAGGGGGAGCCGTGGCGCGTGACGAACGATCTGTTCGACTACCGCTCGGTGAGCGTCACGGCGGACGGCAAGTCACTGGTGACCGTGGCCGGCGACCGGACTTCCGATGTGTGGGTGCTCGGCGAAGGGGAGGCGCCGCGAAGGGTGACCGCGGAGAAGACCGAGGGGTCGCATGGCGTGGCGGCGCTGGCGGATGGGCGGATCGTGCTCACGTCGCTCGAGAGCGGCAATCCCGATCTCTGGATCATGAACGGCGACGGCAGCGGCCGCACGCTGTTGACCCGCGACGGGCAACGGAACCGCGCGCCGGCGGTGACGCCGGACGAGCGCTACATCGTCTATCTCTCGAACACCGGCAAGGAGGTGGAGCTCTGCCGGATGAACCTCGACGGCTCGAACCGTCGCGTGCTCTCGCGGCACGCCACGCTGAGCGTCACGCCGACGGTGTCGCCCGATTCGAAGTGGGTCGTGTTCCAGGGACTCGATCTCGAATCGCCGGAGCGCAAAGGGATGGCCGTGCTCTCGCGCGTGCCGATCGACGGCGGCCCGGTGGTGCATCTGACCGACTTTCCGGCGTCGACGCCGGCGTTCTCGCCGGACGGCTCGGAGATCGCCTTTCACTTCGTGGATGCGGATGCCGGCGATCCGACCGTCGGCGTGATCCCCGCGAGCGGCGGCAAGCCGACGCGCCTGCTGCGCTCCGCGCCGCCGATGGCGAGCTCGCAGATCGCCTGGACGCCCGACGGCACCGCGCTCGTGGTGAATACGATGCCGAGCGACCGCGCGAACCTCTGGCGCCTCCCGCTCGACGGCTCGAAGCCGGCCCGCATCACGAGCTTCGAGGAGAACCGCATCCTGTCGTTCGCGCCGCTGCGCGACCGGAACGGGTGGGTGGTGGCGCGCGGCGACTTCACGCGCGACGCCGTAGCAATCACCGGATTTTAGGAGTGCGGCGACGGCGAGTCGCCGCTTTGTGAGCCGAGGGCGAGGGTCGTGCCCCGCTCAGAAAGCGGCGACTCG
>DASUSL010000507.1:0-4114 GCA_036375135.1 Thermoanaerobaculia bacterium
CACGAACTCGGCGGTGCTCGACGAGCAGGTCGTCGTGGCCATCACCCACACGGAATGCGCGCCGGGCCCGTTCGGTGTGAATTCGAGCGACGGTCCCGCATTCGTGATGGGCGACGACGTGTCGCCGAGGCGGCCGCGGTACCAGGTGAACGTCGTGCGTCCGGTCATGCGCGACTCGACGCGCAGCGTCACCGGCACGCCGGCGCGCGTCGCCGTCACCGGCGTGGCGTTGACGACCGGCGCCTCTTCGCCGCAGACGACGTCGATGTCGACGTACTGTCCGGAGACGGCCGTGCCGTCGACGTAGAGCGATGCCTTCCCCGGCGCGATGCCGGCCACCGTCACGTACACGTACGTGCTTGGCGACGGCACCTCCGCGTTCGCGGCGGCAATGGACGGGCGCGTGCTGAAGACACGCCACGGCGACCAGGGGTAGTAGACCGTGAGGCCCGACCATCTCGCGTAAATGCGCACGGTTTCGGTGCTGCCGACCTCCACGCGCAGCGACTTCGGCGACGCGTCGACCCACCAGCCGCCCGCGTGCGCGCTCGTGGCGAAGAGAAGTGCCAGGAAGAGAGATCGCATCAGTGCCTCGCGCTCCGCCGCTTCGGCGCGACGACGTCGACCGCGAACTGCGCGGTGCTCGACGAGCACGGCGTCGTGGCCATCACCCACGCGTGCTGCACACCGGGATCGTTCGAGGCGAAGAGGAATTCCGGTCCCGAGGCGGCCAGCGGCTCCGACATGTCGCCGACCAGGCCGCGGTACCAGGTGAAGGTCGTGCGCTCCGCGATCGGTGTCTCCGCGCGCAGCAGGACCGGCATGCCGATCTTCGCCGATAGCGACGGCGTGGCGGCCTGGATCTCCGGCTCGCGACCGCAGACCACCGTCACCTCCACCACGCCGCTGCGCACCCCGTTGCGGTCGAGCAGCAGCGCCTGCGCGCGGCCCGGGCGCAGGCCGGTGACGTACATGAAGTCCGTGACCGGCAACGGCATCTTCCCCGTGACCTCGATGATGCGCTCGTTGCTGCTCTCGAAGACGAGCGGGCGAAACTCCATCCCGCCGCTCATCGGGACGTAGGCCGCGTCGATGCGCACGCGCAGCGTCTCGCCCACCTTGATGCGCGCCGTGTCGACGGACGGCTTCCCGTAGTAATGCCCGGCCTCCGCGGGAGCCGCGAGCAGCAACAGCATCGCCAGAATCTTTCGCATCAGTGTCTCCCCGCCCGCCGCCTCGGCGGGACGAACGTCAACGGTTTCACGGGCGCGCACTCCTTCTCCGCGGCGAGGTCACTTCGATCTCGAACTGCGCCGTGCTCGACGAGCACTCCGTCGTGGCCATCACCCACGCGTGCTGCACGCCGTGATCGTGCGAGGCGAAGACGAGCTCCGGACCCGAGCCGGCGATCGGCGCGGACATGTCACCGACACGGCCGTGGTACCAGGTGAAGGTCGTCTGCGCGACAGGCGTGACCGCGCGCAGCGTGACCGGCACGCCGGGCCGCGTGGACTGCCGCGGCTCCGCGGCCTGCACCGGCGCCTCCGCGGCGCAGACGACCGTCACGCTGACCACGTTCGTGCTGTCCCACGGGCGCGCCCGGGCGTAGGTCCGGCCCGGCTTGCGGCCGGTAATGAGCATCGTGCCGACACTGTCCACTGCATCGAGCATCCCCTGCACCTGTGCGATGGACGAGTTCTCGCTGCTGAAGTCCCAGGGCGTGAAGATGGCCGGGATCCACGGAAAGTACACATAGGCTGCCGTGACGCGGACCTTCGTCGTCTCTCCGACGTTCACCGTCACCCTTCGGCGGTCGAATCGCGGCTCGTAGTAGCCGCCGAGCGCGGCCGGCGCGATGGCCGCGAGGACGAGGAGCAGCAGCAGCGTGCGTCGCATGATCGCCGTTGGTACGGACCTGCGGCGGCGAGCGTCGCAGGTAGAATCCCCCTCCCTATGCGCGTGACCTTCCTCGGGACCGGCACCTCGACCGGGGTCCCGGTCATCGGCTGCCGCTGCGCCGTCTGCACCTCGGACGATCCGCGCAACCAGCGCCTGCGGCAGTCGGTGCACATCGAATCGGGAGGGAAGCACTTCCTCATCGACACCACGCCGGACCTGCGCCTGCAGCTCCTGCGGCATCCCATCCCGCGCCTCGACTTCCTGCTCTACACGCACTCGCACTCCGATCACCTGATGGGGCTCGACGACATCCGCCCGTTCAACTTCCGGCAGCGCGAGCCGATCCACGCCTTCGCCAGCCCGCACACCGCGAAGGCCGTGCGCCGCGCGTTCAGCTACATCTGGGACGACTCGCAGCTCGGCGGCGGCAAGCCGCAGCTCGACCTGCACGACGTCGCAGCGCCGTTCACGCACGAAGGGATCGACATCGTCCCGCTCCCCGTCGAGCACGGGAACTGGACCATCCTCGGATACCGCATCGGACCGTTCGCCTACATCACCGACACGAACGGCATCCCGCCCGCGACGATGAAACTGCTCGAGGGAGTCGACACGCTGGCGCTCGACGGACTGCGCGTCGCGCCGCCGCACTCGACGCACTTCACCATCGGCGAGGCGGTGGACGTCGCGCAGCAGATCGGCGCGCGCATCACGTACCTCATCCACCTCACGCACGAAGTCGATCACGCGCGCGTCGACGCCACGCTGCCGCCGAACGTGCGGCTGGCGTGGGACGGGCTGGAGCTCACGTTTTGAAAGTCATCCCGAAGACCGGGCCGCTCGACGCCACCGTCACCGCGCCGCCGTCGAAGTCGTACTCCGTGCGCGCGCTGCTCCTCGCCGCCATGGCGCGCGGCACCACCACCGTGCGCAACTGCCTCGATGCCGACGACACGCGCTACGCGCTGCAGGCACTGCGCGCGCTCGGCTTCGACGTGGCCGGGACGATTCCGACCGAGGTGCACATCGGGGTGCGCAGGACCATGTCGGCGAACGAAGTGCCGATCTTCATCGGCAACGCCGGCACGGCCATGCGCTTCCTCACCGGCTGGCTCGCCTTCACGCCGGGGCGCTTCCTGCTCGACGGCGAAGAGCGGATGCGCGAGCGTCCCATCGGCGACCTCGTCGAGGTGCTGACGAAGATCGACGCCGAGGTCGAATACGTCGACAAAGAGGGCTATCCGCCGCTGCGCATCCGCGGCAAGAAGATGCGCGGCGGCTTCGACGTCACCATCTCCGCCGAGACCTCCAGCCAGTTCGTCTCCGCGCTGATGCTCGGCGGCGCGACGCTCCCCGACGGCATCACGCTGCGCCTCTCCGCGCAGGCCTCGGCGCCGTACATCGACATCACCGCCGACATCCTGCAGTCCTTCGGCGCGAACGTGACCCGCGACGCCGACGTGATCCGCGTGCGCGCCGGCAACCTCGAGCGCGCCGAGTACACGGTCGAAGGGGACTACTCCTCCGCGTCGTACTGGTTCGCCGCGGCGGCCGCCACGCGCGGCACGATGCGCGTGCGCGGACTGGCCATTCCGACCGCGCAGGGCGACGCCGGCTTCCTCGACATCCTCGCCGCGATGGGCTGCTCCGTGAAAGTCGCGGACGACGAGATCACCGTCACCGGCGGCGCGCTGCAGGGCGGCACGTTCGACTGCAACGCCACGCCGGACATCGTCCCGACGCTGGCCGCCATCGCGCCGCTGGCCTCCTCGCCGGTGGAGATCGTGAACGTCGCCAACCTGCGCGTGAAGGAGTCCGACCGCCTGGCCACCGTGGCCGGCGAGCTGCGCCGCCTCGGCGCCACCGTCGAGGAGCGCGCCGACGCGCTGCTCATCCAGCCGGGGTGGAGCGACGAGCCCGCGACGGTCGAGACGCACAACGACCACCGCATCGCCATGGCCTTCGCCATCGCCGGCCTGGCGCGGGGCAACGTGACCATCGCGAAAGAGCAGGTGGTGACGAAGTCCTATCCCCGGTTCTGGCGGACGCTCGACGAAACGGTAAGATAGGCCGCCCGCCTGATGGACGCCTGGCTACTCGTACTCGCTTTTCTCTTCGTGCTCGCGAACGGATTCTTCGTCGCGGCGGAGTTCGCGATCGTCAAGGTGCGCTCGACGCAGATCACCGAGCTCGCCGACCAGGGCAGCGTCCGCGC
>DASUSL010000508.1:0-4035 GCA_036375135.1 Thermoanaerobaculia bacterium
GAGCCTCTCGGCCAAGGCCGTGGCCAGCTTCTACCGCTTGCCCCTGCTGCGCTTCGACGTGGGGCGCGTGTTCGCCGGCATCGTCGGCAAGTCCGAGGAGAACGTGCGCGGCGCGCTGCGCCTGGCCGAGTCGATCGCCCCCTGCGTGCTCTGGATCGACGAGCTGGAGAAGTCCCTCTCGGGCACCCACTCCAGCCACGTGTCCGACGCGGGGACCACGGCTCGGGTGATCTCGACCATCACCACCTGGCTGCAGGAGCGCGACGGCGAGGGCGTCTACGTGGTCGCCACCGCCAACGACATCTCCCGTCTGCCCCCCGAGCTGCTGCGCAAGGGGCGCTTCGACGAGATCTTCTTCGTCGACCTGCCGACGGCCGCGGAGCGCGAGACGATCTTCTCCATCCATCTGCGCTTCCGGAAGCAGGATCCGGCGCAGTTCGACCTCGCCACGCTGGCGCGGGAGAGTGAAGGATTCAGCGGCGCGGAAGTGGAGCAGGCGGTGATCGCCGCGCTCTACCGCGCGTTGCACGCGAAGCAGCCGCTGACGACCGAGCGCGTGGTGGAGGCGCTGCGCGCGACGGTGCCGCTGTCGGCGTCGCGGCGGGAAGACATCGAGAGGATCCGGGAGAGGGCGCGGGGACGCTTCACGCCGGTAACGTAGGACAGGCTTCAGCCTGTCCGGGGCAGGCTGAAGCCTGCCTTACGTTTCAGTCCTTGCCGTACCCGTAGCACGCACCCGCGTCCTTCATCGCCCCCTCGAGACTGCAGCCGCTGTCGCCGCTGCTGTGCACGAGCGCGTAGCCGACGAACTTCGTGGTGCTCACTTCCACCCTCGGCGGCTCGGGATAGCCGGCCACGTAGAGGTCGAACACCTTCTTGTCGTACTTCACGCGCACATAGCCGTCGGTGAACTCGACGGCGGTGGCGGTGCCGCGCGAGCTGGTCGACGACACAGGGAGATCGGACGAGAGGAGGAAGCCCTGATCGATGGCCTGGTCGGCGTTCGTGTCGAGCAGCACGGCCACGCGGTTGTTGCCGATGTTGCGCACCACCGCCTCCCCGCTGAGCGCGTGCGGTTTCGTGGCAAGCGCCGAAAAAGCGAACAGCAGGACGAGCGAGGGCACCAGGAGTTTCCGCATGATCGGCGGATTTTAAATCAAACGGACGACGACGAGCGTTAGATCGTCCTCCAGCTCGCCACCGCTGAACCCGCTGGCCGCGTCGAAGATGGTCCGCTGCAGCCTGCCGGCGTCGAGCTCGCGCCCCTCGGTGATGAGCTCCTCGATGCGCGACTCTCCGAACTGTTCGCCCGCCGCATCGGCCGCCTCGCTCACGCCGTCGGTGAAGAGGACGAGGCGGTCGCCTCTGGTCAGATCGATCTCGCGCTCCTCGTATTTCGTGTTGCGGAAGAGCCGCGAGAACGCCGGGCCGCCTTCCGCGAGACGCACGACGCTGCCGTCGGCGCGCGCGAGCACCGGCGCGTTGTGCCCCGCGTTGCACCAGCGCAGCTTCATCGCCGCCGTGTCGACCGTGGCATAGAAGAACGTGACGAAGCGGCCGCCGGAGAGCGACGAGACGACCACGCGGCGCACGCGCTCGCAGAGATCGCGCGGCGAGTTGCTGGCCGACGCGCGCACCGCCGCCTGCAGTCCCGACATCAGCAGCGCCGCGGGCATCCCCTTGCCCGCCACGTCGCCGATGCAGACCGCGAGCTCGGTCTCCTGCAGCTCGATGAGGTCGTAGTAGTCGCCCCCCATCGTGCGCGCCGGCTGCCACACGCCGCTGACGTCGAGCCCGGCCACGCGCGGCATCTCGCGCGGCAGCAGCGTCTGCTGGATCTGCCTCGCCTGCTCGAAATCCACTTCCTCCGCCTGCATGCGGATGCGGTCGATGCCGGTCTCGAGTTGCTCGGCGGCGGAGCGGAAGAAGTCGATGTCCTCGACGTCGTACTCGGTGTTCGACAGTTTCGGCGCCGCTGCGATGAACGCGCGCGTGCCGGCGGGGACGACCAGAGCGGCCTCGATGCGCGCCAGCGCCGCGGCGGTCTGCTCGTCGAGCTGGCGGCGGCGCGGGTCGAACGGACGGTCGAGCGCACTGACGATGCTCCCCGGCACGCGCAGGCGTCCGACGAGCGAGTCGGAGACGCCGACCTTGGCCATGGCCACGTACTCGTCCTGCCGCTCGGCGAAGATGACGATGGCGCGGTTCTGCAGCGCGCGCTGCAACTGCTCGGCCGCGGCGTCGAGGAACTCGGTCACGTTGGTGGCGGTGCGCGCGTCCGAGGAGATGGCCTTCAACGCTTCCGGATACTCGTACTTGTGGCGGAACAGGTTGCGGTCGACGAGGAGCTGCAGCTTGCTCCGCAGCGGCACGAAGAGCAGCGCCACGACGAGCGTGGAGCCGATGATCATCGTGGTCTGATTCTCGAGGCCGAAGGCGTAGACGAGGAAGGAGCCGAGTCCGCCGACGAGGCCGAGGTAGACGACGATGATGGCGCCGCTGAGCAGCGCGTAGACGACGGTCTTGCGGATGATGACGTCGATGTTCATCAGCCGGTACTTGAAGATGGCCACCGCGAACGACAGCGGGATGGCCAGCGTGAAGAGCATCGGCACGATGTTGGTGATCTCGAGCAGTCCGCGGAAGCGGACCAGGTCCGCGGCGTTGAAGGCGATCCAGAGCGATGCGGCAATGCTCACCACGACCGCCACGATCTTCACGATCACGGTCAGCGCCAGCCCCCACAGCGGCCACGCCACCTGCCGCTTTTCTTCCGCGCTCGCCTCCTGGTAGCTGCGGATGAGCGAGATCAGGGCGAGGATGGGGAAGGCGCCCAGCGCCAGCATCGGCAGCAGCAGTCCCGCGCCGGTGACGACGCCCGCCACCGCGGGATGGAAGAGCATCGCCAGCCCCTTGCTCAGGGCGATGGGGAGAGCCACCACGGCGCCCACGACGCGGAACGGACGCGCGGCGATGGCACGCTTCACTCCCTCGCGCCGCGCCGCCCAGAGGAGGTTCACCGCCACCAGCGCCGCGAAGATGCTGATGACGCCGAAGGTCGGCTGCACGAAGGACTTGATCCGGCTCTCACTCCGGTCCATGTCGGTCCAGTCGAGCTGCCCGAGGAAGACCACCATGAACAGCGCCAGGCACACGCCCATCACCGCCACCGCGTAGACCCAGTGCAGCACCTTGGGGTGCTTCTCCAGCACCGGCCTGCGCCGCGGAAAGACGAGGCAGAGGTGCAGGATGAGCGGCGGATAGAGAAACGCCAGCGCCGCGACGACGTAGATGGTGCCGAGATTCGAGAAGGGCGAGACGACGATGCCGCGCGAGTTGGTCTGCTCGTACACCGTGGCCGCCGCCATGAGGAAGTTGGTGGCGCTGAGCAGCGCCAGCGCGAAGAAGACGGAGGCCCGCGAGTCACGCGGCGCTCTCGCGATGATCAGGAGAGCGATGCCGACGAAGGTCAGTGCCACGATGACGCTCACCACGTGACGGGCGATGATGTAGCGGCTGCGCAGCGGCGACTCGAATCGCAGCGGCACGTCGATGATGGTCTTGTCCCGGCGGATGCGGTAGATGACGGTCGACCCGCTCCTCGTGCGCGCGTCGAGCTCGGCCAGGCGCTTCACGTCGTCGCGCTTGATGCCGTTGATGGTGAGGATCTCGTCGCCGTAGTGCAGCCGCCCGTCGGCCGGACTGTCGGACGAGGTCATGAAGACCTGGTAGAGATCGAGGCCGGCCATCTTGGCCTGACCCGACGCCATCTCCCCGACGAAGTACATGACCCCCGCCCACCCGCGCTCGTGCCAGTGCCGCGCCCGCCCGACGACGTAGCCGATGGCCGCACCCAGGACGAAGAGGGTGACGACGAGGATGAAGAGGAAGCGTCGCCTCTCGGACATGCGCGCATCAGTGTACGGCGCGGCGCCGTGCAGGTTGCTACAGAGAGACGACCGTGAGGCCTCCGGCGGGCCGGCGCGGCCGGCAGCGCTGATTGCTCCGCCGAGAGCGTGCGTTCAGCGAAGCAAC
>DASUSL010000509.1:0-3726 GCA_036375135.1 Thermoanaerobaculia bacterium
GAAGCTTCTCTACTTCCGGCGCTACTTCACCGAGCACCTCGTCTTCGGCACGCACTACATGTGCTTCGCGTATGCGCTGTCGATGCTTTTCTGGCCGATCTACCTGGTGATCGGGATGCGGCAGAACGCCACGAATTTCGCGCTGATGGTGGTCTCGACGGTCCTGACGTGCATCTACATCTATCTCGCGCTGCGGCGCGTGTACGGACAGGGAGGCGGGATCACGCTGCTCAAGAGCGTCGCCGTCTGGGTGGGGACGTTCCTGACCAGCATGATCCTCATGACCGGATCGCTGGTCGCGGCGCTGCTCATGGTGTTGCGCGCTTCCTGAGCACGCGTCCCGGCAGCTTCTCCGTCATCTTCCCGTCCTGCAGCACCGGCGTGCCGTTGACGATCACGTGCGCCACGCCCTCGGAGAAATGATGCGGGTCCTCGTACGTCGAGCGGTCCTGCACTTTCGCCGGATCGAAGACGATCACGTCGGCCTTCATCCCTTCGCGCAGCACGCCGCGGTCTTTCAACCCCGCGCGCGATGCGGCCAGTGACGTCATCTTCCGCACCGCTTCCTCGAGCGTGAGCAGCTTCTCCTCGCGGACGTACTTCGCCAGCACGCGCGAGAACGTGGCGTACGCGCGCGGATGGCCGCCGTACACCTTCATCGCCTCGACCACCGCGCCGGAGTCGGAGCCGAACGCGACCCATGGCTGCACCAGCGCGACCTTCATGTCCGCCTCGCCGGTGGAGGAGGGGAAGATCGCCAGCGGCGATTTCTCCGCGCCTTCGAAGATGCGCAGCGCCGCCTCGGCCAGGTCGACGTTCATCGACTTCGCCGCCTCGTCCAGCCGCCGCGACGGATTGCCGCGGATGATGATCGGCGCCGCGCCGGGACGCAGCCGCGCGCCGCGCAGCTCGTTCGCGATGCGCGCCCGCAGCTCCGGGTTCTTCAGCCGCTCTTTGAACGCGGGATAGCCACCCTCCAGCGCCCACGCGCCGACGATGCTGGTCAGGTCGGTGGACGACGCCGTGAAGGGATAAATGTTCGCCGCGACGTCGACCCCACTCCGCCGCGCCTCTTCGAGCTTCTGCACGATCTGCCGCATGCGTCCCGCGTTGGCGGTGCCGCCGATCTTGAGATGAAAGATGTTCACCGGCACCTTCGCCTCGCGCCCGATGCGCAGCGCCTCGTCGATGGCCGCGTCGATGTTGGCCGACTCGCTGCGGAGGTGCGTCCAGTACGACCCTGCCACTTTCGCCAGCGCGATCAGCTCCTCGGTGCGGGCGAAGCGTCCCGGCGGATAGATCAGCGCCGTCGACAACCCGACCGCGCCCTCGTCGACGGCCTGCTTCGTGATCGCCTCCATCTGCCGCAGCTCGGCGGGAGTGGGGGCGCGGTCGGCGTGGCCGAGGACCATCTCGCGCGGGTTGGCGGCACCGATGTAGAAGGCGAAGTTGAGCGCGGAGCCGTTCTTCTCGACGACGTCCATGAACTCGCCGAGCGTGTGCCACGTGACCTTCGGCCACCCCTTCGGCTTCGTGCGCTCCATCTCCGCGAGCATCACGTCGTTCTGCGGCCCCGGCGAATGCCCCTCGCCCGTGACCTCGGTGGTCACCCCCTGGCGGATCTTTCCTTCCAGCTTCGGATCGAGCAGCACCGCCGCCTGCGAGTTGCCGAGGAGATCGATGAAGCCCGGCGCGACGACCTGCCCCTTCGCGTCGATGGTCGTTTTCGCCTCGGCTTTCGACAGATCGCCGATCGCCACGATCGTGTCCCCGCGAATGCCGACGTCGGCACGTTTGCGGGGCGCCCCTGTTCCGTCGACGACGTCCCCATTCACGACGACGACGTCCAATGTGGGGCGGGCTTCAGCCCGTCCCCCGGGGGAGGGGCGGGCTGAAGCCCGCCCCACGCGGGCTGAAGCCCGCTCCACATTGTCATCACACGCAGCGAAGATCAGCGCGACCACCGCAAGCAACCGCATTCCAAACCAACATGCGCCGGGCGTACCATCCCCGCGTGCACGAGCTCGACCGCATCCTGGAAGCCATCCGCACCACGCCGCGCGGCGTGCTGGTGACCATCGTGCGCACGCATGGCTCGACCTACCGCCGCGCCGGCGCGCGCGCCGTCATCGCCGAAGACGGCCGCGCCACGGGCGCGATCAGCGGCGGCTGTCTGGAGCGCGATCTCGCGGAGCGCATCAGACCGTGGCTCGCGGAGATGCAGCCGCGCCTCGTGACCTACGACTCCACGCGCGCCGACGATCTCGTCTTCGGCATGGGCCTCGGCTGCCGCGGCGTCCTGGAGCTGCTGGTCGAGCCGTTCGACGCCGCGCATCCGCCGCGGCTCCTCTCGTTCCAATGGAACGGCCGCCAGCCGGTGGAGTGGACGACCACACTTCCCGACGGCGAGACGCTGGTCGAGCTGATCGCGCCGGAACGCGCACTCCTCGTCTTCGGAGGCGGCCCGGACGTCCCGCCGCTGCTCGCGCTCGCGCGGCAGGTCGGCTGGCGCGCCGACGCCATCACCACGCGCGACCCGGTCGACGTGAGCGGCTACGACGCGGCCGTGGTGATGACGCACCACTTCGCGCGCGACGTCGAGGCGCTGCGCACGCTGCTCGCGTCGCGCATCGGCTACATCGGTCTCCTCGGCCCGCGCACGCGCGGCGACGAGCTGCTCGCCGAGCTCGGCGCGCCGCGCGACGCCCGCATCTTCAGCCCCGTCGGCCTCGACCTCGGCGCGGAGACGCCCGACGAGATCGCGCTGTCGATCGTCTCCGAGATCCAGGCCGTGCTCACCGGCCGCTCCGCCCGCGCGCTGCGCGAGCTCGACGCGCCCATTCACGCGCCGGCCGACCGATGCCTCGCGTAACGGCCCTCGTCCTCGCCGCCGGCTTTTCCCGCCGCCTCGGCCATCCGAAACAGAACGTCGTGTACGAAGGCGAAACGCTGCTCGAGCGCGCGACGCGCATCGCGTCCGAGGTGGCAGACGAGGTGATCGTGGTGACGCGGGAGAACAATCCGTTGGCCTCGGAGGGGATGGCGTCGTCCATACGCGTGGGTGTTTCGCAGGCCGGTGCCGGCTCGCGGATTCTCATCACCCTCTGCGACCAGCCCCGCGTGACCGCCGCGCACTTGCGCGCGCTGCTCGCGGTGGATGCCCCGATCGTCGCCAGCGGCTACGCCGGCATCGCCGGCGTCCCCGCGGTGTTCGCGCCGGAGTTGATCCCGGAACTGCTCGCGCTGCGCGGCGACGTCGGCGCCCGCGCCATCATCGAACGCCACGGCGCCCACGTGATCCCCTTCGAAGACGCCGCCTTCGACGTCGACGTTTAGGAGTGCGGTGGCGGCGAGCCACCGCTTTCGTATCCGGAACGCGACGCGCGTGCCTCTAGGTTCGCCGCCACCGCTCTCGTATCCGGAACGCGACGCGCGTGCCTCTAGGCTCGCCGCCACCGCTTTCGTATCCGGAACGCGACGCGCGTGCCTCTACCAAAGCGGTGGCTCGCCGCCACCGCTTTCGAATCCGGAACGCGACGCGCGTGCCTCTAGGCTCGCTCCCACCGCTTTCGAATCCGGAACGCGACGCGCGTGCCTCTACGAAAGCGGTGGCTCGCCGCCACCGCTTTCGTGTCCGGAACGCGACGCGCGTGCCTCTACCAAAGCGGTGGCTCGCCGCCACCGCTTTCGTATCCGGAACGCGGCGCGCGTGCCTCTACCAAAGCG
>DASUSL010000510.1:0-7434 GCA_036375135.1 Thermoanaerobaculia bacterium
CGGCTGCCGCGCGGGCGTCCCGCCCGCGCCCCCGGGCGGCGGCGCGGGACGCCGCCACGACAGCCGGCGGGACGCCGGCGCTCCGCTTATAACCAGAAATTGAGGGCGAGCGTGGCCAGGCCGAGGAACGAGAAGAAGCCGCCCACGTCGGTGCACGTGGTCACGAAGATCGACGACGCCACGGCGGGGTCGAAGCCGAGGCGCTCGAGGATCAGCGGGACGAAGCCACCCGCCACGCCGGCGATGATGAGGTTCACGGTCATCGCCACGAGGAGGATGCCCGCCAGCACCCACTGTCCCGTCCAGAGACCGACGATCAGTGCGGTGATGGTCCCGATGGCCACGCCGTTGCCGAGTCCGACCAGCAGCTCCTTCCAGATCGGGCGCAGTCCGCTGCGCCAGTCGACCTCGCCGAGGGCCAGCGCGCGCACGAACACGGTCAGCGTCTGCGTCCCGGCGTTGCCCCCCATCCCCGCCACGATCGGCATGAACGCGGCCAGCGCGGTCCAGCGCTCGATCGTCCCTTCGAAGAAGCGCACCACCGAGGCAGCGGCGAACGCGGTGACGAGGTTCACCGCCAGCCAGGGGAAGCGCGTGCGCCACGACTCGCGCGCGGGGGTGGTCACGCGCTCGCTGATGTCGACGCCGGCGAGGTGCAGCAGGTCTTCCTCGGCCTGTTCCTGAATCACGTCCAGCACGTCGTCGACCGTGACGACGCCGACGAGCGTGTTCTGCATGTCGACGACCGGCACGGAGAGCAGGTCGTACTTCGAAACCAGCTGCGCCACTTCCTCGGGGCTGGAGTCGATCTGCGTGCGCACCACGCTCTGGACCATGATGTCCTTGAGCTGCAACGCGGCGTTGGCGAGGATCAGGCTGCGCAGCGAGAGCACGCCGACGAGATGCTGGTCGGCGTCGACGCAGTAGACGTAGAAGAACGACTCCTTGCGCGGGTACTGGCGGATGGCCTCGATGGCCTGCGCCACGGTGAGCTCCTCGTCGAGCGCGAGGAACTCGGTGTTCATCAGCGAGCCGGCGGTCTCCTCTTCGCCTTCGAGGAGCGACTCGAGCTTCGCGCCCTGTGTCGCGCCGAGGATCGACAGGATGCGCGAGCGGCGCTCTTCGTCGAGGACGTCGAGGAGGTCGGCCGCGTCGTCGGGA
The DNA here is from genome assembly GCA_036375135.1 of Thermoanaerobaculia bacterium. GTDB lineage: Bacteria > Acidobacteriota > Thermoanaerobaculia > Gp7-AA8 > Gp7-AA8 > QHVT01. The sequence goes on from DASUSL010000510.1 coordinate 1,162, forward strand.
GCGGACGAGCTGCAGATCGACGCCAGCGTGGCGTCGTCGGTCGACTCGAGGATCTCTTCAAGGTCGCGGTCGTCGAGCTCGAACAGCGCGCGCGCGGCTTTGCCGGCCTCGATCAGCAGCGAGAGGATGCGCTTGCGGTCCTCTTCGAGCAGCAGCGGCAGCACCGGTGAAATGTCGGCCGGCAGCGTCTTGTCGATGATCTTGCGCAGCTGCGGATACGCACCATGCCGCAGCAGCTTGGTCAGCAGCTGCTGGTACGAACGCGCCTGTGGAGGCGACGCCGGATGAGCCTGTGGTGCGCGCGGAGCCACGTCCGCATCCTAGCCCAGCGATGCGCTGAAGTCTTTACTTGAAGTAGCCCGTCACGTCGACGATGAAGTGCAGCGTCGAGCCGGAGTTCTTCAGCGTCATCCGTCCGTCGCTCGAAAGCGGGACCACGGCGTTGTTCGCGCGCGTGCGAGTGACGCGGTAGTTGATCGTGCTCGTCCCCGACCATGGCAGGTCGCTGGGGTACGCGGAGAGCCACCCGTCGGTCAGCGGCGTGATGACGGTGATGTTCGCGGCGACCGCCTTCGCGCCCGCGGGAACGCCGCAGACGCCGCCCACGGTGATGGGACGATCCTGACCGTTCTCGATGGCCGTCGTGCCGCGGCTGTCGTACACGCGGCAAGGCGTGAGGAGATAGAGCATCGAGGCGCCGGCCGGACGCGTGATGATCGCCACGTCGGCGTGCGGCGACGACGAGCCGCTGCAGCCGGGCGCGGTGACGGTGACGTCGACGCCGACCGTGCCGCTCGCACCGGCGGTGTAGCGGATGGCGCGCGTGCCCTGCCCCGAGGTGATGGTGCCGTTGGTGACGGCCCAGTTGTACGTCGCACCCGGTCCCTGATCGGCGACCGAGGCATAGTTGTCCGTGGAGCTCGCGTAGACGCCGGTGCTGGCGTTGAGGGTGGCGCCGGGCGCGCTGGTGATGTTCACCTGAAGCGGTGACGACGTCGACTGCGCACAGCTCGACGTGGCGGTGACGACGAGGTAGCGCGTGCCGGTGCCGCCGAAGTCGGCGCCGTTGATGACATACGAGGCCTGGTTCGCGGTGGCGATCGGAAAGGTGGTGCCGTTCGGCGAGGCGCGCCAGCCCCATTCGTAGGTCGTGACCGGACCGAGGAACGGCACGCTGGCGGTGCCGCCGGTGCCCGAGGCGCACGCACCGGCGCGCCCTTCGACGGAGATGGTCGGTGTGGCCAGCGCCGGGCACGACTCGGAGGAGACGGTGATGATGCCGTGCTGCAGCGTGAGACCGGCGTTGGCGAACGTCTCCGTCACCGTGCCGGCCTGATTCGACAGAGCGGTGTGCGTGGTGTCGAAGCCGGCCGTGATGACGTTGCCCGGCACGACGCCCGCGCCCATGGTGATGGAGAGGTTGCCGATGAGATGTCCGGGCGCCGCGGTGCTGGTGTTAAACGGCAGCGCGTTCGTGCTCTCCGCGAACGAGGCGACGTAGCCGACGCCGTTCGTCACCGGCATCACGCTCTCGAAGAGCGGCGTCTTGCCGCTCAGCAAGCCGGCACGCGTGAACGAGGCACTGGTCACCGAGCCTGCAGGTGCGAACGTGACCCTGAACGCCAGCGCCTGAATGCGCAGTCCCGTGGTCTTGTCGGCGCCGAGGCGCGTCGTGGCGACGTCGCGCACGTACACCGGAATCGTGACCGTTCCCTTCGGCACGGTGGCGCTGGCGATGGTGAGGACGTCCGTCGCCGCGCGCGCCGTCACGGCGCAGGCGAAGAGCGCGATGAGTGCGAGAGCGCGTTTCACGGCGGAGGCGCTCCCGTCCCCTTGCGGTAGTTGATCAGGTAGAACAGATCGTCGGCGGTGACCGAAAATTCGCCGTTCACGTCGGCGCCGGCGCGCGGCAGCGTGCCGTCGCCGTACAGATACTCGCTCAGCGCGTGGAGGTCGGAGTCGAAGACCTGGCCGTCGCCGTCGGCATCGCCGCGCGGGTCGGTGCTGAAGGAGAAGAGGTCGATCTCCGCGGAGTACCAGGTCGAGAACAGCAGTTCCCGCGCGCCGTCGCCGTCGACATCGAGGAAATCGAAGTCCTGGAGGTTCGACACGGCGTGCTCGAGCGGCGTCTTCGCCGGGCAGGCGATGCCGCCGGCGGGATAGAGATCGATGGCCGAGGAGTGGCCGACGGCCAGCCAGGCCGCAGCGTTGATGGTGACGTAGCGCGCGCGCATGAAACTGCTGGCGGGCGACGACGTGCAACGCCACTGCTCGGCGTTCGTCAGGCCGGAGTACGTGATGATCTGCGTGTCGTTGACGACGGCGTACTCGCCCGGCCGCGCCGCCACGCGCTTCCCGCCCGCGAGGGTGAGGTGGTGCCGCTGGACGAGATCGCTCGCCTGGAAGACGTAGAAGCCGGAGTACGTGCCGACGACGAGGTCGGGCGTGGCGTCGCCGTTCACGTCGGCCAGCGCGGCGTCGTAGATCGTGCCGTCCAGCCCCGGCGTCGAGGCCTGCACGAAGTTCGACGCGCCGTTGAGGATCTGGATCTTCGCGTCGGTGGTGGCGACGATGATCTCGTTGACGGAGTCGCCGTCGATGTTGGCCACGATGATGGGGCTCTGCGACGAGATGCCGGGGGCGTTCCAGTCGGTGGCGGGACTGGACCACTCCAGCGCGTAGGTGGCGCCGTCGAAGACGTGCAGCCGCCCGGCGCTGTAGTCGCTGGCCAGGACGAGGATCTCCAGCGCCGGATCGGCGTCGACCTGGCCGGTGGTGACGCGCGTCAGGTCGCCGTAGAAGCTGTTCGGGATCGTCAGCGTCGCTTCGACTTCGCCGGCGAGGTTCTGGACCTGCAGCAGGCCGGCGCCGTAGCCGCTGTCGCTCGAGCCGTAGCCGATGAGGATCTCCACGTCGCCGTCGCCGGTGAGGTCCGCGGCCGTGCCGAACAGCGGCCCGTCGAGGTCGACGGACTGCCACTCCACCGCGTGCGTCGCGGTGTTGCCGACGAAGACGCCGTCGGTGCCCGAGGAGGTGAAGCCGGCGCCCCAGACGGCCTCGTTCACGCCGTCGCCGTCGGGGTCGCCGATGCCAATGCCGCTCACGCCGTGCTCGGGGTTGTTGACGAACCAGACCTGCGTGCCGGTCGCCGAGAAGCCGTGGATCTCGCCCCACTGGTCGTCGCCGGTGACGATCTCGGGGATGCCGTCGTTGTTGCCGTCGCCGACGGCCATGGACTGGATGGTGTAGAAGTCGTCCGACTCCCACGACGACGTGGTGAGGACGTCGCCGTTGATGATGGTGACGGCCCGCCCGCGACCGCCGATGATCTCCGGCTTGCCGTCGTTGTCGACGTCGCCGACGCCCATGTGCGCGCCGAAGCCGCCGGCGTAGCCCCACTTCAGCGTCTGCGTGACGGCGTCGAGGACGTGGCCCTGCGAGCCGTTGACGAGGATCTCGTTCTGGCCGTTGGCTTCGATGTCGGCAATGGCCACGGAGGTGCCGCCGCGGCCGGTAGCGGTCCACTCGAGCGCCAGCGTGGCGGCGTTGTAGACGTAGGCGTCGGCACTGCTGAGGGCGACGATCTCCAGTTGCGCGTCGTTGTCGACGTTGCCGATGGCGACGTCGGTCACCTGCGCGGTGCCGGGCAGCGTCACCGTGGCACGCTGCGGTCCGGGGCGGTCGGGCGAGTAGATCCGCACGCTCCCCGCGACGCTTCCGGGCGCCGTCCCGACGACGACCTCGGCCGCGCCATCGCCGTCGACGTCACCCGCGGCCACGGCCGCGCAACCGATCGGCCCCGTGTACCAGACCGTCTTGTAGCCGCTGCCGCTTTTCGTGAACGCGAATGCCGCGCCGTTGCTGCAGCTCACGATCTCGTGGACCGAGGGGCCATGAACGTTGTGCAGGACGATGTTCGCGCCGCCGACGCTCTCCGAGGTGAGGCCGGTGCGGAAGACCGGCACGCGGCGGAGCGTGGTCTGCGCGTGCGCTGAAAACGTCAGCGCCACGAGTGCGGCTACGGACAGCGCACGGAGAGGTCGGGACATGTGGACGGGACCGTTGCGGGATTGTACGCGATATAGAATCGTTCGTCATGACCACCGTTACGGCATCCGAGACTCAGCCCGCCGCCGAAAGCCGTCCCGCCAACGCGCGGCAGTTCGTCAACTTCATGTTCTTCAGCGTCGACCGCGCCTTCCGCGCGCTGCCCGACGACGTGCGGACGCAGGCGCGGCGCGAGCTCGCGGAGATCGTGACCAAGTATCAGGGGCCGATGTTCGTGCTCCCCTACACGACAGTCGGCCTCAAGGCCGGCGTCGACTTCATGCTCTGGCGCATCGGCTACGACCTCGACCCGTTCCAGCGCATGGTCGCGGACATGAACCGCTCCATCCTCGGCCGCTATCTCGACGTGCCGCACTCGTTCCTAGCCATGACCAAGCACTCGCAGTACGTCGACGAGCACGTGCACGAGGGACAGGAAGGACGGCGCCTGCGCATCGTGCCGGGCAAGCGTCCGTACCTGTTCGTCTATCCGTTCGTGAAGACGCGCGACTGGTACCTGCTGCCGATGTCCGAGCGCCAGCGGATCATGAACGAGCACATCGCCATCGGCCACAAGTACCCGCGCGTGAAGATCAACACGACGTACTCGTTCGGCCTCGACGATCAGGATTTCGTGGTGGCCTTCGAGTCCGACACCGCGGACGAGTTCCTCGATCTCGTGCAGGAGCTGCGCGAGACCGAGTCGTCGAAGTACACGGTGCGCGACACGCCGATGTTCACCTGCCGGCGCTCGACGATCGAGGAGATCCTGGAGTCGATCGGCTAACGGCCGCGCTCCGCCAACACGAAGGAACGAGTGAGTGCAGCTGCTTAGCTCGTCGCTCCTCCCGGCTTCGCCAGCGACGTCAGGCCGGCCAGACCGCCGAGGCCCATCGTCTCGACGGCGCTGGACGGCACGATGACCATGGAGCCTTTCTCCTTCAGCGCCTCGTAGAGCATGTTCATGGCGCGGAGGTGCAGCGCGGCGGGATGGCTCTCGTACTCCGCGGCCGCGGCGACGAAGCGCGAGGCGATCTCCGTCTCGGCGGTGCCGAGGATGATGCGCGCCTGGCGCTCGCGCTCCGCCTGCGCCTGGCGGCTCATCGCATCTTCGAGCGCCTGCGGGATCTTCACGTCGCGGATCTCCACCGAGTGCACGGTGATGCCCCACGCGTTCGTCTTCTCGTCGAGGATGCGGCGCAGCGCGTCGCCGAGGCGCTCGCGCTCGGTGATCATGGCCGCCAGCTCCGCGCGGCCGATGGCCTCGCGCAGCGCCGTCTGCGCGGAGAGGGCGATGGCCACGAAGTAATCGGAGACTTCGAGCACGGATTTCTGCGCGTCCCACACCGTCCAGAAGACGATGGCGTCGACGTCGACGGGAACCGTGTCGCGCGTGAGGGCCGACTCCGCGGTGACGTCGGTGACGCGCACGCGCTGGTCGATGAGGTGCGTGATCTCGTCGACGATGGGGATGACGAAGAACAGGCCCGGCCCGCGCAGGGCCTGGAACCGGCCGAAGCGCAGCACGACCGCCTTCTCCCACTGGTTCGCGACCTTGATGCCGAAGAGTCCGACCATGGCCAGCACCCACATTGCGATGGACGCGATGGGCATCCCCGCCGCGAGGAAGGCCACTCCCGCCAGCGACAGGATGGTGCACACAGCGGCGCTCACGCCGTTGACGTAACGCCGGGCGCCGCCGCGGACGTCGGCATCCGGCGTAGTCGCGTTGTCCCTCTTCACCACACTCGTGATCGGAATGATCATGCTTGCCTCCCTCGGGCTTTCTCGGCCCTCTCTGCGAGCGCTTCGACGATGTCCTCGATGGGAATGCCGAGCGCTTCTCCGTTGGCGATGGTGCGGTCGACGAGGTCCTGCAGCGCCTTGCGTCTCTCCCGCGTGCGCGCTCCCTGGCGGGCGGCGATGAACGTGCCCGTGCCCTGCTGGGTCTGGACGATCCCGCGAATCTCCATCTCGCGATAGGCCTTGGCGATGGTGTTGAGATTCACCGAGAGGTCGACCGCGAGCTGGCGGACCGTAGGAAGCTGCGTTCCCGGCTTCAGGCGCCCGTCCGCGACGGCGAGCAGCACCTGATCGATGATCTGCCGGTAGAACGGCACGCCCGTCGAGGAGTCGAGGCGGAACACCTGTTGTGCCGTTGTCATAGACAACTAGTACAATAGGCTTGTGGGACGGGATTGTCAAGGCAGTGGCGGTAACAAGGGA
>DASUSL010000511.1:0-2577 GCA_036375135.1 Thermoanaerobaculia bacterium
CGGCGCTCGCCAGGCCGCAGCCACCTGCCTCGCACCCTCCTGGACAGGCTGAAGCCTGTCCTACGTTTGGGGCCGTCCGCGCCTTACGCGCGCCAAGCGTAGGGCGGCTTCAGCCTGCCCGGCACTCGCCAGGCCGCAGCCACCTGCCTCGTACCTTCCGGGACAGGCTGAAGCCTGTCCTGCGTTTGGCGGGCTTCAGCCCACGCTCACGAACCGCTCGCTCCATCCCTGCTCTCGATCGAGAGCAGGAATCTTCACAGCGCCGAGGATCTGTGTGGCGCTCTTCACGCGGAGGTAGGTGGCCGCGCCGTCGTGCACGCGCATGAGGCGCAGCGACTGGAGCTGGCCGAGGCGGCGGGCCAGGTCGTAGTGGTAGCTCTCGCGCAGCGACTGCTCGATCGTCTCGAGCGGCACCTCGGCGTCGCTGTCGAGGTAGAGGACGTACGCATCGCCGTCGCAGGCGAGCATGGCGAACGTGTGCGGCGTGTCGCGCAGCGCGAGCTCGAGGCGCTCGCGGACGAAAATCTCGTGCAGCTTCTCGCCGAAGTGATCGGAGACGTGGTTCGCGCGGCCGAGGAACTTCAGCACCGGGGCCTGTTCGCGATAGCCGGTCACCTCCACGATGTCTTCGGTCGCATAACGCGTCAGGCCGCCGCCCGTGGTGAGGATGACTTCGTAGCGCTGCCCCACTTCCAGCTCGTGTGCGAGCCGTACGTCCTCGCCCGCGCGGAACTCGTAAAAGTGCGAGCGATACGCGAGCACGTTCTCCCCGTCGTACGGAATCGTGACGAACCCCTCGGTGGACAGCAGTCCCTTCGGCTGGATCGTCGCGTGCGGGAACTTTTTCGCCAGCGCCGCGGCGGCGTTCGCCGCATTCGCGTCCGCCCAGCAACTGATGACGCGCAGCTTCGGCCACGTGGCCTCGGTGTCGAGATCGCCCACGAGCAGGTCGAGAAAACTCGGGTGCCAGACGGAGATGAGCGACAGCGTCCGGCAGCGTGTGAGGTGACGCAGCGTCTCCTCGCGAAAATTCTCGTTCGTCAGGCGCACGTTGGACGGCACGGCCTGTACCGCGCGCACGAGGCGGCGCTGGATCGGGCCGAGGACTTCTTCGTCGGACTCGGCGTCGGGCGAGATCGACCAGTACGCCTCGCCGGCGAACGCGCGCGGGTGATGGGTAAAGAGGTTGACGATCCAGGGGGCGATGGCTCGGTCGAATTCGTGGCGAAGGGCGCGGGTGTAGGGGATGTCCTTGGCCACTCCGGTGGAGCCGCTGGTGCGGACCCAGCGTTCGACCGGGAGGGACAGGCTGAAGCCTGTCCTACGTTCGGCCCAGGTCGCGATTTCGTGGCGCTTTCGGAATTCGGCGACGTTGCCGATCATCCCCTGCTGCACGTCGGCTACGCGGTGAAGGTTGGCGCGGAAGCGATGCGCGTCGCGGGCGGCGGAGGCCAGCCATAACCCGTTCGCCGCCGCGCAGCGCAGCCGCATCTCAGCGCCTGCCGATCATGCGCAGTCCGGCGGAGGTGAGGTTGTCGACGCCGACGCGCACCAGGCAGGCCAGCTCGTCGCCGTCCGCGTGTCCGGGATTGGCCTCGACGAAGAAGCGCACGTGCGGATTGCTCATGCGCGCCTCGGGATCGGAGACGCCCTCGCGCAGCGGCGCCGGCGTGGCCAGACGCACGACGCCGGTGCGCGCGTCGTAGGCATCGCCGAACTTCGCCGCGGCGATGATGTCGAGCAGCGGCTTCATCGACGCGTCGCGCGGATAGAAGTCGCGGAAGAAGAGCGGGAGGAAACGGTACGTGCGCCAGCCGCTGCTGATGAGGAACCAGTACGTGTTCGCGTCCGCGTGCGCGAATACGTGCTGCGCCCAGAGCCGCGGCAGGTCGAACGTCCCCCAGCGATGCCGCGCCACGATGGTGTCGCCGGAGAAGAAGACCGTGGCCTCGCCGGCGCGCGAGCGCATGAGCGTGGAGAAGCCGTCGATGCGGCCGTCGTCGTCGCAGAGGAGGATCACCCACTCCTTCTCCGCGAGGTCGCGCTCGAACGTGACGCGGTCCGTGGTCGCGAAGTAGGTCGTGTAGAGCGCGAACATGGCGTCGCGGTCGCGGCGCGTGAGCGCGGCGCGCCGGATGACGCTAGAGCGCGCTGATGTCGACGGCGCGAGGTCGTGCAAGGAGTCGCTCATGGAAGTCGTCCCCGTCGTCGAAGGCGACGGTGTAGATGCTGCTGCGGTACTCGACCGGCTTGAAGCGCCGCACGATCTCGAGATGCGGATCGCCCTCGGTAAAGCCGAACAGCACGTGGTCGAAACCCTTTGCCTTTTCGAGGATGGCGCAGATGAGTGCGTGCGGATCCTCGGCCTGAAAATGCGTGACGTACGCGTGGTTGAGTGCCGCTCCCGGTTTCGGAAGCCGCAGCAGCGGCCGCACCAGACCGAGCATGCGATCGTAGCCATCCACCACGGTCTGCTTGTACGCGCGCTGATCGACGAGTGCCGCCGATCCCCCGGGGACGCTGACCATCTCTCCCCGCGGTGCATAACCCGGAAAGAGGTTGCATGTGGGGCGGGCT
>DASUSL010000512.1:0-2132 GCA_036375135.1 Thermoanaerobaculia bacterium
ATCGCCGCGCTGGCGGCCGACGACGCGAAGGCGCTCTTCACCGGCGTGCTCCCGCTGGCCACCGCCGGCTGCGCGATCGCCATCGCCGACATCGCCTCGCGCGAGAAACGCGCCGGCACGTCCGCGCTGATCTTCGCGGCGCCGCATCTCCGCGAGCGCTTCGTCTTCTGGAAGTTCTCTTCCTCTCTCTTCGTCGCGCTGGCATTCCTCGGCGTGCCGCTGGCCTGCGCCATCCGCACGCGTCCGCAGATGACCGTCGCGCTGCTCGCGGGCATCGTCTTCATCACCGCCGCGGCGACGATGCTCGGCATCGTCAGCGCGAACCCGAAGACGTTCATCGTCGGCTTCCTCTCGTTCTGGTACATCGCCGTGCAGGATCGCGGCGCCAGTCCCGAGTTCGACTTCGCGGGATGGTTCGGCACCGCCACTCCGGCGATCATCGCCGCGTACGCGGGCAGCGCGCTGCTGCTCCTCGCCGCGGCGCAGCTCTTCCACGCGCACGAGCTACGCAGGCGGTGGTAGCAGATCGTCGGGAGGATTCAGCGGATCGAGCTTGCGCGGACGCGACCGCGGGATCATCAGCAGCGCGATCCCGCCGATGAACGCCGCGAAGATGGCCAGCTCGAAGCGGCCGAGGGAGAAGCAGAGCCACGCCAGCCCGGCCATGAGCGGCACGCCGATGAGTGCCGCGATGAAGTTCACCATCGAGCCGGCCTTCAGCTCCACGCCCGGACGCCGCGCCACCTCCGCCAGCAGCGCCTTCACGAACGGCGTGTACGTCGCGCGCCGGTCCTCGAACTTTGCGAAGCTCACGTAGCTCACGTGCCGCAGATCGAGCCGCCCGCTCGTCGTGTGGATGAAGCACTGGTAATACTCCCGCTGCTTCGTGTGCTCGTACTTCAGATGCACGCGGCGGATCTCTTCCCACAGATACGTACGCGGCGTCATGTCGCCACCCTCGACGACGATGCCGTCGGCGTGGAGCGAATACGTGCGCATTTGCTCCAGCACGGAGCGGCAGAACGAGTAGTGAGGGACCACGCGCTGATTGTCACACGCAGCGCTTCAGATATGCGGCCGTGCGGCTCTTGCTCACTTTCGCGACATCGCATGGCGGACCCGCGGCGACGATCCGTCCACCTTCGTCACCCGCGCCCGGACCGACGTCGAGCACCCAGTCCGATCCGGCGACGACGCGCATCTCGTGCTCGACGAGGATCACCGTGTTGCCCGCGTCGACGAGGCGGTCGAGCTGCGCCATCAGCTTCACCACGTCCGCGGGATGCAGTCCGGTGGTCGGCTCGTCGAGCACGTACAGCGTGTTGCCGCGCTGCATGCGCTGCAGCTCCGTCGCGAGCTTGATGCGCTGCGCCTCGCCGCCGGACAGCTCCGTGGCCGGTTGCCCGAGACGGAGGTAGCCGAGGCCGACTTCGCGCAGCACGTCGAGCGAGCGGCGGACGGGCGGCTCCTCCTCGAAGAACTCCGACGCGCCGTCGACCGTCATCCCCAGCACCTCGGCGATGTTCTTCCCGCGATAGTCGATCTCCAGCGTCTTCGCGTTGTACCGCGAGCCGTGGCAGGTGGGGCAGGGTGAATAGACGCTCGGGAGAAACAGCAGCTCCACCATCACGAAGCCTTCCCCCTCGCACGTCTCGCAGCGTCCCTTGGCCACGTTGAACGAGAAGCGGCCGGCATCGTAGCGGCGCGCGCGGGCGGCCTTCGTCGACGCGAACAGCTTGCGCACGTGATCGAACAGGCCCGTGTACGTGGCCAGGTTCGAGCGCGGCGTGCGTCCGATGGGACGCTGGTCGACGCGCACGAGCCGGCGGATGCTCTCGATGCCCGACACAATGTGCCCTTCCGAGCGCGCCACTTCGTGCTCGTCGTCGTCCGCATCGAGCTCGTGCCCGAGGTGCCCCGCGACGAGCTCCACGAGCGCCTGGCTGACGAGACTCGACTTGCCGGAGCCGGAGACGCCGGTGACCGTGGTCAGCACGCCGAGGGGAAAGTCGACGCGGAGGTTGTGGAGGTTGGTGCGTGTGACCCCTTCGAGCCGCAGCCAGCCGCTCGGCGTGCGCGGCGTGCGCGGCGCGACGTGGTCGTCCGCGAAGAGATGCACGCGCGTCTGCGAC
>DASUSL010000513.1:0-2586 GCA_036375135.1 Thermoanaerobaculia bacterium
TGCACGTCGACTACGCCACGCAGCAGCGCACGGTGAAAGACAGCGGAAAGTTCTACGCCGACGTCATCCGACACGCCAGCGTCTAGGAGTGCGGCGGCACAGCCGCCGCTTTGGTAAGCGTGCCATGCGCCGCAAACGTGCGCGCTCTTCGCGGCGGCTCGGAAAGCCAGCGTTCAGGAGTGCGGCGGCACGGCCGCCGCTTTGGTGAGCGTGCCATTCGCCGCAAGCGTGCGCGCTCTTCGCGGCGGCTCGGAAAGCGGCGGCTGTCGCCGCCGCACTCCTAAATCGGCCAGCGTTTAGGAGTGCGGAGGCACGCCGCCGCTTTGGTGAGCGTGCCATGCGCCGCAAACGTGCACGCTTTTCGCGGCGGCTCGGAAAGCGGCGGCTGTTGCCGCCGCACTCCTAGATCAGGCGCGGGTTCATGTCGCGGGTCACTTCGATCTCGAGGGCCTTTCCCCGCCACGGGCGCGTGATTTTCGCGCGCTCCCACTGCGGCGGGAGGCAGGGATCGACGAGGAGGCCGTCCCAGGTCGGGCGCACGCCGAGGACCCATTCGGCGACGACGCGGTGCAGCCAGGAGGCGGAGCCGGTGTACCAGGTCCAGCCCGCGCGGCCGTTGAGCGGCGAGTCGGGGCCGTCGACGTTGCCGGGGAGCACGTACGGCTCGGCCCAGTAGCGCTCGGGATCTTTGTTCGTCGGGTCGATGGCCGTCAGCAGCTCGCCGACGAGCTCCGCGTCCTTGGCCTTCGCCGCGGCGGCGATGGCCCACGTGGCGGCGTGGGTGTAGACGCCTCCGTTCTCGCGGAGGCCGGGCGCGTAGCGGGTGATGTAGCCGATGCGCTCGTCGGGCGTGTCGTACGCGGGAGCGAGGAGCAGCGCGCCCGACTCGCGCACGAGGTGCTCGCGCACGGCGCGCATGCAGGCCTTCGCGCGGTCGGGCGGCGCGACGTCGTTGAGGATGGCCCACGTCTGCGCGTTGAGATAGATGCGGCCGCGCTCATTCTCGCGGCTGCCGATGCACGAGCCGTCGTCGAGCGTGGCGCGCCAGTACCACTCCCCGTCCCACGCGTGCTCGTTGATCGCGGCCACGAGCGTCTCGCGCCGCGCGTCGTAGCCGCGCGCGAACTCCGCGCGGCCGCTGCGCTTCGCGATTTCGCTCCAGTCGGCGAGCAGTCCCGCGAGGAAATGCGCGAGCCACACGGATTCGCCTTTCTCACGCAGGCCGGCGGCGGAGAGTCCGTCGTTCCAGTCGCCCGCGCCGATGTACGGCAGGCCGCGCGGCGAGGTGCGTTGGAAGACGCGCTCGAAGGCGCGGCGGACGTGCTCTTCGAGCGGCGCGGCGTGCGCGTCGTCGAGGAACGGCGCCGTGTCGCCGAGAATCGAAAAGTCGCCGGTTTCCTTGAGGTAGTTGGCGGTCACGAAGCCGAGCCAGAGCAGGTCGTCGGTCATCTTCGTGATGTGCCCCTGCTCGGAGAGCGGGTGCCACCAGTGATAGACCGAGCCGTCCGCGAACTGATGCGCGGCGTGCAGGTTGATCTGCTCGCGCGTCTTCCGCTCGTCGATGGTCAGCCAGACCTGCGAGTCCTGGAGCTGGTCGCGGAAGCCGTACGCGCCCGACTGCTGGTAGTAGCCGGCGCGCCCCCAGATGCGCGCGGAAATGGCCTGATAGCGCGTCCAGTCGTTGATGAAGGCGTCGAAATGTGGGGCGGGCTTCAGCCCGCGTGGGGCCGGCTTCAGCCCGCGTGGGGCGGGCTTCAGCCCGCCCTCGGCGTTGCGGACTGAAGTCCGCACCACATCCAGGCGGTGCGTGGAGAGGCGCTCGTTCCACGACTGTTTCACGGCCGCGAGGTCGCGCGTCATCGATTCGACGTCGCGCTGCAGCAACGACGCGCACTCCTCGCGCGACTTCCCCACGGCGACGGTGAAGCCGATCGTCTTCTCCTCGCCCGGTCCCAGCTCGACGGCGGTGCGCAGCGCGGCCACGGGATCGTAGTGACGGCCGAAGAGTCCGCGCCAGTCGCGGCGCGACAAGGCCTCCGGCGCGCGCAGCGTCCCGTTGCGGCCGAGGAACTCCGACTTTTCGCCTTCGGCGCTGGTGACCTCGGCCGTCGTGCCGAACGCGCAGACGTACGGAAAATCGGTGTTCCAGTGGCCCCACTCCGCGTTGCCGACGTCCCACATGTGGTTCCAGGCGTAGACGGCATTGCCGTCGCGCTGCGTCTCGATGAAGAGCTTGTGGAACTCGCGGCGCGGCGCGGGAGTGACGCCGCAGACCCATTCGAGGTAGCCGGTCAGCTTGAGCCGCCGCTTCGCGGTGAGCGTGTTCTTCAGGCGCACGATCCACAGCTCGACGGTGTCCGACTCGTGCGCGAAGAGCGTCCAGTGGCTGGTGATGCCGTTGCGCTCGGCGACGAACGTCGTGGAGCCGATGCCGTGGCGGCACTCGAAGCGGTCGAGCTCCGCCCACACCGGCGCGGGGGACAGCGACCACACGTCGTCCCCCTCGGTGACGTAGAGGAACTTGCCGCTCGTGTCCTGCGCAAAGTCCTGCTGCCACCAGTTCACGACGGCGAGCTGCGAGTTGTC
>DASUSL010000514.1:0-8998 GCA_036375135.1 Thermoanaerobaculia bacterium
CGCGGAGGGGAGAAGGGCGTTACACCGACTTCATCGCCAGCGAGAGGATTTCCCGGTGGGTGAAGTAGTTCACGGCCGGATCGTCGAGGTGGAAGGTGTAGGTGAAGCGCTCGTCGTTGTCGGCGATGAAGGTGAAGCGGAAGTAGCGGTTCTCGGTGCCGTCGCCGAATTCCTTGATGTTCGCCGGCTGCCCGCTCTCCTCCTCCACTTTCAGGACGCGGTAGAGGCGGTGCGCGCTGATGGGGAGGTCGTCCGGCGGATAGTGGATGAACTGGATGGCGTAGATCGACTTCGGGTCGATCTCGCGCTGCGGGTAGTCCTGCACTCCTTCGGCGCCCACGCCCGTGAACCAGCTCTCGTCTTCCTTGAAGAGGACGAGGTTGGCGGAGTTCTCCGTCATCGGCAGCGCGCCGCGGTCGAGGTGGATGTGCTGCTCGGGATCGGTGGCGTCGCGGAGCTGCGTGAGCAGGTCGATCAGGTACTGGATGCCTTCGCGCGTGCCGGTGAGTGCGACCTCGTCGTCCTCATCCGAGATCCAGAGGTCGAGCCACGCTTCCTTCGGAAGCTTGACGCGCCCCTCGAGCATCTCGCGCGTGATCGGAGCGAAGTCGAGCCGCTTGGCGGCGGCCAGGAGGAAGTCGTTGCAGTGAGGGTCGTCGATGAGCTGCTGGCGCGCGTACTCGATCGCGGCCTCGTAGGCCCGCTTGCGGCCGAAGTCGTGACTCAGGTCGAACGGGCCGACGATCTGGTCGAGAATCTGCGCATATCGTTCGGCGGGTTTGGACATAGACAGCCGTACAACCGTGAGGAATCTAGCATATTTCGCCGGGCGCCCGAATCAGGCGCCGAATTTCGTGCGGCCGGCGTCGTAGGTCCGCCCGCGCCAGTGCACGCGGCGGCGGATGCCCGTCCTCCAGATCGAGCGCACGAGGATCACGCACCACATGACGATCATCGGCGGATGGCCGAGGAGCGCGTTCAGGAGGCTGTAACCGAAGGAGCGGAAGAGGAGCAGGCGCGTCAGGACGATCAGCGCGACCGTCGCCAGGGAGACCCGGTTACCGATCAGTGCCACTGCGAACGGCAGCAGGTGGAAGATCGCGGCGAGCGGGAGCGTCAGGAGCGCGACGACGTAGTTGTAGTCGAAGACGGCGAAAGAGTTCTTCGTGAAGCCGTCGACGATCTCGCGCAGGCCGTGGTACATGCGCACGCTGGCGTACTTCTCCGCGCGCACCACCTCGGTGCGGTGTCCGTCGCGGCGCATCAGGCGCGCCAGCCCCACGTCGTCGACCACGGCGCCCTGCAGCGCCTCGTGGCCGCCCGCGGCCAGGTAGGCGTCGCGGCGCACGAGATTGCCCGGGCCGCCGCCGATGGCGAGATGCACGATGCGGCTCCGGTTCGCCAGCCAGAGCGGCAGAAAGGTGAACGCGAACACCGACAGGTTCGGCAGCGTCACGTGCTCCCAGAAGCCGCGCATCTCGAAGTGCGGAAAGAGCGACAGCAGCACCGCGTCGCACTCTTCCATGTGCGTCACCGCCGCGGCGACGAGCTCCGGCTGATAGATCACGTCCGCGTCGACGAACAGCAGCAGCTCGCCCGTCGCGCGCAGGCTCCCCTGATGCAGCGCCCACGGCTTGCCGAGCCAGCCGGGCGGCGGCTCCTCGTTGTCGACGACGGTGATCGCGGGAAAGCCGGCCAGGATCTCGCCCGTGCGGTCGACCGAGCGGTCGTTGACGACGATGATCTCCAGTTCGGGATAGGTCTGCGCGAGCAGCGCGCGGACGGTGCGCTCGATGGCGCGCTCTTCATCGCGCGCCGGGACGATCACGGAGACGCGAGGAAAACGGCGCGGCTGCTGCGAGCGCAGCCGGGGAACGGCGAGGAGGTTGATCAGGGTCGTGGCCAGGGCCACGACCCAGAAGGCGAAGACCGTCCAGAGGACGTACTGCGCGATCAGCTCGCGCGCCGTGCGGCCTCCACGACGTAGGGAGACTCGGGGAACTCGGTGGTGATGCGGCGGTAGGCTTCCTTCGACTTGGTGAGGTCGCCCTGGACGTCGTACGCCTGCGCCAGGAGGATCAGCAGCGAGTCGCCCGGGAGGACCGGCTCGCTCTTGGCCAGCTCGGCGTTGAGCTCGGTGGCGACCTGGGCCGCCTCACCGTTCTCGATGCGGAGCTGGTAGAGGCTGAAGCGCGCCGCGCCGGCGAGGACGTTGTCGCCGCCGTGCTCGTTCACGAAGTTCTCGAAGAGCGGCCGCGCGGCCTTGACGTTGCCTTTGGCCACTTCGGCGCGGGCGACGTAGAGGCCGGCGATGTCGGCGGCGTCGGTGCCGGAGTACTGCGTCTGCACGTCGCGGAACATCTTCTCGGCGGCGGCGCTGCGCTCCGTCTCGGTCTTGAACCACTGGCCGGTGACGTTGGCGGGCTTGGTCTCGCTGATCGTCGCCTCGTTCGTCTCGATGGCGGCGGCGAGGGCCTGCTGCGCCTGCGCCTCGCGGTTGCCGCGGTAGAAGAAGATGCCGTACACGAGCGCCGCGATGACGACGAGCGCGCCCGCCAGGAGGAACAGGAGCCGCTGGTTGGCTTTCGCCCGCACGGAGAGCGCGCCGATCTCGTCGACGAACTTGTCGTGCTTCAAATCATGTCGATGTTGACGATCCATGGGAAGAAAATGCCTCCGGAAATGAGGGGCAGACTGTAGTTCAGGGGCGAGGAACCGTCAAATCCTGCCGGGGATTCCCGTACAATGACCCGCGGTAGCTTCCTCGGCAACGACTTTGCAGCGGCGCACTTTCACGTTTTTCGATCTTCGTCATTACGGGAGCATCATGACCGCGCGGCGCGCGTTATCGGCCTGGATCCTCGTACTCTTCACCGTTGCCCTTTCCGCTGCGCCGCGCGCCAAAGACGCCGACCAGCAACCGACGGCGATGGTGCTCTGCTACCACATCGTCGAGACTCCCGCGGCGCCGCGGATGCAGATCGACCGCGAGACGTTCCGCCAGCATCTCCGCTACCTGGAGATGACCGGCTACAACGTCATCCCGCTGCGCCATCTCTATGAATACGTCAGCGGCAAGCGCGCCTCGATTCCGAAGAACGCGGTGGTCATCACCATCGACGACGGCTGGCGCTCGACCTACACGGAGGCGTTCCCGGAGTTGCAGAAGCGCAAATTTCCGTTCACCGTATTCATTTATCCGAACATCATCGGCAAGACGCACAACGCGCTGACCTGGGAACAGATCCGCGAGATGAGCGACGCAGGCGTCGACATCCAGAGCCACTCCCTCACCCATCCGTTCCTCACCAAGCGGAAGCACCGCTCCAAGAGCGACAAGGAGTACGGCGAGTGGCTGTACAAGGAGCTCGCGCAGAGCCGGAAGATCCTGGAGAAGGAGACCGGCCGCCGCGTGCAGTTCATCGCCTATCCCTACGGCGACTACGACGACCGCGTCGCCGCCGCCACGGCCAAAGCCGGCTACACCGCCGCACTCACCTGCGACTTCGGCCCGGTGCGGAAGGGAAGCGACCCGCTGCGCATGAAGCGCTTCGTCATCGACGACCGCATGGACTTCGCCGACTTCCGCAAGTACCTCGGCGCCACGCCGATGCAGGTCGCCGAAGTGACCCCGAAGCCGGGCGTCGTCGAAGCCAGCGTGACTACGGTCTCCGCGAAGATCCCCAACTTCCAGAACCTCGACCCCCGCTCCGTCGGCATGGCCCTGCTCAGCCTCGGCTCCGCCGTCCCCTACCGCTACGACGCGCGCAATGGCGCCATCAGCATCGCCGTGCGCGACGGCATCTCGGCGTTGAAGTCGAAGGTGCACCGCGCGGTGGTCTGGGGCACGGACGTGAAGACGGGCAAGCGCGTCGAGGCGACCTGGGTCTTCCGCCTCCCCGAGCCCCCCAAGCCCGCCACCCCGCAACCGGCGACGCAACCCACGCGCGTCGTGGCCGCATCCGCGGTGGCCCTGCCCGCCCAAGTCGGCGGCGGCTCCCCCAAGCGCTAGTCTAGGAGTGCGGCAGCGACGAGCTGCCGCTTTCCTACATCGCCGCGAAGGAACTGCACTGAACGAACGAAGTCTCCCGGCCGCGCTGCACATCGAGGGCTGGAGGATCGCCGATGTACGTGCGATCGCGCTGTTCCTGCATCGCTCCGAAGGGAAGCGCCCGCACGGCCCGCTCGCAAAGCGGCGGCTGGGCGCCGCCGCACTCCTAAACGGGCAGCTTGATCTCGGGCTCTTCGTCGCGCTCGCGGTAGAGGATGGCGATCTTGCCGATCGATCCCGCGATGTGCGAATCCGTCTCGGTGGCGAGGCGTTCGGCGAGCGACTTGCGCTCCGCGCTCTCGTCGACGTCGATGCGCACTTTGATCAGCTCGTGCGAGTCGAGCGACTTGCGCGTCTCGGCGATGACGGATTCCGTCACGCCGCCCTTCCCCACGCGTACGATCGGCGAGAGAGCGTGGGCGAGGCCTTTGAGGAACTGGCGTTGCTTGCCGGTGAGCGTCTTCATTTCACGGCCTGAGCGCGCTGCAAGAACTTGTCCGCCGTCTCGAAGCCGGTCAGGCGCGTGCCCGGCACTTCCTGTCCCGAGGCGTCGAGGAAGACGATGGTCGGGACGCCGACGATCTTGTACTGCTGCGTGAGCTGCTTCGTCTTCTCGTCGCCGGCGACGGTGAGGTCCGCCTTCACGCGCGTGAAGCGGTCCAGCTCCGCCTTCACCTTGTCGTCGGTGAAGGTCTTCTCGTCGAGCTCCTTACACGGCAGGCACCAGTCGGCGTAGAAGTCGATCACCACCGGCTTGCCGGAGGTGCGCGCGGTCGTCAGCGCCGCGGTCTCGTACTTTGCCCACTTCACGCCGTCCAGCTCCCGCTTCGGGATCGCGAACGCCACGCCGGCGACGAGCAGCAGCACCGCCACGCCGTAGCGCAGGATCGCGGCCCCCTTCGTTCTCGAGACGAAGATGAAGATCGCGCCGATGAGCAGGCTCGCCGCGACGCCCCAGCGGAACGCCTCCTCGCCGATCAGCGGGCGCAGGAAGTAGACGGCCATGGCGATGAGCACGAAGCCCATCCCCTTCTTGACCGTGACCATCCATTCGCCGGGACGCGGCAGCGCGTTGAGCATGACCAGGTACGGGAAGCCGAGTCCGAAGGCGAGCGTCGCGAACATCGCCCCGCCGATCAGCGGATCGCCGAGCTGCGCGACGAGCGTCACCAGCGAGATGACCACCGGTCCGACGCACGGCGCGGCCACGATGCCGATCGCCAGACCCATGGTCAGCGCGCCGGCCAGGCCCGCGCGTCCCGACGAGCGGTTGGCGATCCAGCGCGGCGGCTGGATCTCGAACGCGCCGAACATCGACGTCGCCAGCACGAGCATCAGCAGCGCGAAGCCGATCAGCACGGCCGGCAGCTGCAGCCACGCGCCGATCATCTTCCCGCCCAGCGCCGCGAGAACGCCGAGGACGGTGTAGGTGGTGACGATGCCGACGACGTACATCAGCGAGAGCGCGAAGCGGCGCGAACGGCGCCCGTCGCTCTGCATGGAGAAAAAGCCGAGGGTGATCGGGATGAGCGGAAAGACGCAGGGAGTGAGGTTCAGCGCCAGCCCGCCCACGAAGAGCAGCGCCAGCGTGATCGGCAGTCCCCGCGACGCGAACGCCTGCGCCAGACGGTCGCCGCCCTGCGGAGCGGCGGTGAGTGGCGTGAAGGAAGATGTGGGGCGGGCTTCAGCCCGCCCTGACGGGCTGAAGCCCGTCGCCACATTCGGCACCAGCTTCGACGGATCGATGTCCACCGTCGCGGTATTCGGCGGGAGGCAGACGCGATCGCTGCAGGCCTGATACTTCAGCGTGGCCGTGATCTTCGTCGCGCCCGGCTTCAGCTTCGCGCGGAAGCCGATCGGGAACGTGCCGTCGTACACCGCCAGCTCTTTGCCGCCGGAGAACTCGAACGCCTTCATCTGATGCTGCGGGTAGCGCGCCTCGACCAGTTCCGCGGTCGCGGGGTCGAGCTCGACCACCGTCGGGATGGCGAACTCCTCGAGCGGCTTGTTCGAGTTGACGTGCCACCCCTCGGCGATCTTCGCCGTGATGGTCCCCTCGACGTCGTCGCCCGTGCGCTTGTGCACGGCGCCTTCGATCGACGCCTTGGGCGGCTCATCGGCGCCCGGCAATCCGAACTGCGCGAAGAGAGGAAGAGCGAAGAGAGAGGAAAGTGCGAGTGCGGTTACGGCCCGTTTCAACTTACTGTCCCGCGAGTCGGCGCTCGATGTCCGGCAGCACCGCGTCGATGTTGTTCACCAGGGGCGACTTCGGAAACTCTTTCTTGAAGCTGCGGAACTCGTTGCGCGCGCCGAGGAGGTTGCCCTGCTGGAGGTAGATCTGCCCGACCAGAAGACGCGCCTTCTCGACTGCGTCGCCGGTCTTGCTGACGGCGCTCAGGTCGCGCACGGTCTTCACGCCCTGGTCGAACTTCTGCTGCATCGCGTACGAGACCGCGAGCTGGTAGAACGCCTCGTCGCGGACCGCGGCGGGGACGCCCTTCTCGGTGGTCAGCTTGCGCAGGCGCGGCTCGCTCTGGTCGTACGCGCTGCGGGTGATGAACTCCTTGGCCAGCTCGAGGCGGCCGCTGTAGTCCTTCGCCAGCGAGGCCTCGTTCTGCACGCGCTTCTGGAACGCGCTGTACTTGTCGCGCGTCTCCTTCAGCATCTGCACGAACTGCGGCGCCGGGGCGTAGCCGCGGATCACGCCGGCGACGGAGAGATCCGGCGCGAGGAGGAGGAAAGTCGGCAGCGACGACACCTGATAGCGGCGCGCGAGCTGCGTCCCCTCTTTCTGGTCCTCGGTGTCGAGGCGCAGCAGCACCATGTCGTCGGTGGCGTTCTGGAAGGCCTCGGCCGGGAAGACTTCGCGCTCGAAGCGATGGCACCAGCCGCACCACTCGGCGAACATGTCGACGAGGATGAGCTGGTTCTTCTCTTTGGCGATCTTCTGCGCGGGCGCGATCGACTTGTGCCACGGACCGGCGGCAAACGTCGGTGAAGCGACAGCGAGTGCCAGCGCGGCGGTCAGAATCAGTCGTCGTGTCAAGAGGGCCTCCAAGCCGCTCGAAACGGCCGCTCCGAGACCCCTATTCCGATCGACTGACGCCGACGGGTGACATTTCCGCCGCCCGCTGTTGCGCGTGCTGCCGCGCCGCCTCGATGAACGCGCCGAAGAGCGACGACGCGCTCTCCTCCCCCGTCATGTCCTCGGGATGCCACTGCACGCCGAGATAGAAAGGATGCCGCGGGTCCTCGACCCCTTCGATGATGCCGTCCGGCGCGTGCGCGGTGACGCGCAGCCCCTGCCCGAGGGTCTTCACGGCCTGATGGTGCGAGGAGTTGACGTTGAGCTCCGTGGCCGGGAGCATGCCGGCCAGGTGCGTCCCCTGCTCGATGATGACGTCGTGGCGCGCGCGATCCTCGGGGATGCTGGCGTGCCGGATCTCGGTGTCGTGCTGCGACTCGATGTCCTGGATGAGCGTGCCGGCCGCGGCGACGTTCATCACCTGCAGGCCGAGGCAGACGCCGAGGGTGGGGACGTTGTGGCGGCGCGCGGCGGCGGCGAGGGCGAGGTCGTTCTCCTGGCGGCGGGTGTCCATCCGCTCGCAGCTCGGGTGGCACTCTTCGCCGTAGACGGCGGGATCGCAGTCGAAGCCGCCGGCGAGCAGGACGCCGTCGAGACGGCTCAGCAGTTCCTCGGCGTTCTCCGGCTGCGGCGGAATCACGAGCGGAATGGCGCCGGCGCGGCGCACTGCCTCGCAGTACGTCATGTACGCGAAGGAAAGCTCGCGCTTGCCTTTCGGGCTCTGGATGTCCGATCCGATTCCGATGATGGGTTTGATCAAACTCGTCTCCAATTCCAATTTACTGTAGTCGAAATGACGTTGTGACGCGTCCCTGTTTTCCTACGCGTTCAATCCACAACCAAGGAGCTTTTTCAATACGATGACCAACTCCGTGACGAGAATCGCTGTTCTGCTGTTCGCTGCTTTGACGCTCGCGCCCGCCATGTACGCGGCTGACGCCGGCACCCGGATCTCGCTGGAGGCGCTGCCCGACTATGTGTCGCGCGTCTTCGTGCCGGTGGTGCCGCAGGCGACGAACACACTCAGCATCGATGCTCTTCGCGCGGAAGAGGTCCTCGAAGCGCCGCAGTCGTTCGACGTGCGCATCGTCAACGGGAACGTGGTGGCGTACTCGGATGGCGGCGACGCCGCCGGCTACGCCCGCGTCCGCATGGGCGGCCGCGAGCTGACGCTGACTCTCGTGAACGTGGTGCCGTACACGGCCATGCGCAACGGCAAGCTGGACGGTTACCGCATCGGCGAGTACGCGGCGCAGCCGCTGAAGGGTCTCGAGCAGTACGAGCGTCCGAAAGGCTTCGTCCGCCTGGCGGATCACAACGACGACCTCTGGGTGTCCGATCACTATCGGATGCGCGATTTCCAGTGCAAGCTCGACGGGACGACGAAGTTCCTGGTGCTGCGCACGGACGCGCTCGTCAAACTGGAGATCCTGCAGCACGAGCTGCTGATCCGCCACAACCTGAAGTTCGACCGCTTCACGATCATGTCGGGCTACCGCACGCCGTACTACAACGCGAAGATCGGCAACGAGACCGGCTACTCGCGCCACCTCTACGGCGACGCGATGGACATCTACATCGACCAGAACGCCGACGGGAAGATGGACGACGTGAACCGCGACGGCCGCACGGACACGAATGACGCCCGCTTCCTGCTGAAAGTGGCCGCGTCGATCGACGAGTCGAAGGAGTGGGGCTGGCTGAAGGGCGGCGCGGGCGTGTACCACGCGAACTCGGCGCACGGGCCGTACATCCATGTGGATGCGCGCGGCTACGTGGCGCGCTGGGGCGCGATCGAGGAGTCGACCAGGGGCGGCGGCCGCACCGTCGCGGCCAGGTGAGATAACGTATGTGGGGCGGGG
>DASUSL010000515.1:0-4559 GCA_036375135.1 Thermoanaerobaculia bacterium
TCCTCCGACGAGGAACGCGCGCGGCTCTACGCCGAGGCGTTCGAGGCGAATCCGTTCTCGCCTGCACTCATCCGCGAATACCGCCGGAACCCGATCGCACCCGCGACCGCCATGCAGCGCGCGCTGTCCGCGCTCGAGCGCGGCGACCGCCGCGAAGCGCGTGCGCTGCTCGACGCGATGCTGGTGCAGTTTCCCGCGAATGAAACACTGCTGCGCCTGCGCCGCGAGGCCGAAGCGGGCACGTTCACGCTTCCCTCGCCGTCGCCGACGGCGAAGGAGCTGCGCGCCCTGAGCGACGCCTTCGAGCGCCTCACCTCCGAACAGCGCGCGATGCTCGACGCCGCGACGTTCACCAGCACCGTCGCCGCCGGCACCATCGACGGCGTCCCCGTGCGCGGCGTCGCCGACGGCACGATCACCTACCGCATCCTCGGCGTGGCGGAGAACGGGATCCTCCTGCTGGAAGAGGTACGGCCATGAAAACGCGCCAGCGTCCGGACCGCGGCAGCGATCGGAGGCTGTCTCAGAACGCAGGACAGGCTTCAGCCTGTCCCGCGCTCGCGAAGAAGTGCGCGACTGCACCGGAGGGACAGGCTGAAGCCTGTCCTACGTTCGAGAGCGGCAGCGCCGAACGCTGCCGCTCTCGAACGCGCTCGCGCAAGCTGTCGCCTGCGCATTGGAGAGCGGCAGCGTTCGCTGCCGCAGTCCAGATCGCTGTCGCGATTCATGGGCAGGTCCTCACCGCGACCCCGAAAGGCATCGTCACCGCCCACGACCACCGCATCGAGCTCGCCGGCGAGTGGACCGTCGACGGCGTGCAGCACGCCACCGCCATCGCCGCGAACGACGAGAACGTGGTCGTCCTCGATGCGCTCAACAATCAGGCGGTGATCGTCGACCTCGAGAGCGGCGACGCGCGGCGCATCGAAACCGCGGAGACACCGGCCGCGGCCAGCTTCATCGGCAACGACCTCTACATCCTCGCCCGAGACGCCGGCATCCTCCATCGCCTCGGCGGCGCAGACCTCAAAGTGGCGGCCGATGTAATGAAAGGTGCATGGCTCTACTCCCGCGCCACCGGCGCCCTGCAGAAGATCGGCGGCAAGCCGATGAGCGTGGCGCCGTTCGCGTCGGACATGGAGGTCGACGGCGACACCGTCTACCTCACCTATCCGCGCGAGGCGCTCGTGCGCAGCGTGCGCAACGGCGAGATCGCGGAAGTCCGGGTCGGAGCGGTACCGGTCGATCTGGCCATCGCGGGGAGCATGCTCGCCGTCGCCGATCCGTCGTCGAAGCGCGTCTGGGTCACGGAAACGCGGCAATCCGTGGCCGAGGCCTTTGCGCGCGGCTTCATCCGTGGATTCCTCGGCCTCTCCCGGGGACGCCGCGACGCCGCGCTGCCCACCGGAGTCGACCGCATCGAGACGCGCGGCCGAGTCTGGATCGCCTACGACACCAGCAGCGGCACGCTCTACCACGTCACCTCTAAAAAGAGCGCGGTCATCGCCCGAAACGTCGCGCCCGGCGCCTTCGCGCTCACGGAAAACGGCGTGGCCTGGTGGAACGGTACGTCGGTTGCACAAAAGAGCCTCCGATGACTGACCGCACACCATGCCGGAAATGCGGGCGCACCATCGACACGATGGCCGGCCGATGCCCGTACTGCAACTGGGACCAGGCTCACGTCCCGCCGCCGCCCGACCAGGCCGCAGCCGTGCCGACCGAGGTCGCGAACTACAAGCCGCCCGAGGAGATGAACATCCGCAAGATGATCGCCATCGGCGGCGGCATCGCCGTGATGCTCGTCTGCGCCTTCCTCATCGGGATGGTGATCAACAGCGACGGCGCGCCGGAGAAGGCGCCGGAGTCGCTCGTGGAGCAGGCGCAGGAGCACAACGTCGAGAACCTCAAGCAGAAGCGCGCCGACACGCCGCTGGTGCCCGCCGGACAGGGCGGCATCGACCAGACGCCCGTGACCACCGCGCCGATCGTGCCGCCGCCGGGACAGGCGGCGAACGACTACGCCCGCACCGACGCCACCGCCGTCTCCGCCGAGGAGTACGCGCAGATCGCGAAGAGAGCGGAAGCAGAGAAGAAAAAGAAGATGACCGTGCTCGTCGATCCGCGCTCGCTGACCGGTCCCGCGTACGCGCAGGGACAGCAGCGCGCGCCGGTGCAGCGCACCGCGTCGCTCGCGCGCCGGCCGCTTTCGAGCACGCTGCCGCAGCAACAGCAGGACGGCGGCTCGCCGCGCGCGGTCCGCGACGCCTCGGTGCGCACGCGTCCCATCCCGCAGTACCAGCCGCTCCCGCGCATCGCGGCGAACGGCACGGCGCGTCTCCGGCTGATGGTCGGCTCCGACGGCCGCGTGAAAAACATCGACATCGAGCGCATGCTGACGGGCGGGAACGCCGCGCAGCTCATCGGCGCCGTGCAGACGTGGCGCTTCAAGCCGGCGACGGAGAACGGCCGCGCCGTGGCAGCTCCGTACACCGTTGACATAAGATTCCGGCCGTGACGAACGGGACGTGTGCAAGCTGCGGCCGCGCCATCGACGCGGCCGCCAAAGTCTGCCCCTATTGCGGGTCCGATCCCGCCACGGGTGAGAAGGTCGTCGACACGCAGGCGATCCTCCAGGAAGTCTTCCACCCGCGCGAGATCTCGACCTCGGAGAGCGTGCTCGAGTTCGCGCGGCAGCGGCAGGGCCTCGTCATCATCGGCAGTCTGCTGCTGGCGTTCGTCGTGCTGGCGGGGATCCACCAGATCATCTCGCGGCGGAACGACGTCGCCGTCGCCAACTCGCCGGCCGTGCCGCTGACCGAGATCACCGACATGGCCAATCAGACCCGCACCGCGGCGCCGGCGCCGATGCCGGAGCTCGACTTCCCGTACGAGGGACAGCCGCAGCGGATGCGCACGTTCATCGTCGAGCGGGGAGCCATCGCGCCCGCGCCGCCGGCGCCTCCCGCGACCGCCACGTCGACGCAGCCGCCGCCCGCCGGACCGGCGCCGGCGCCGGCCACCACTCCTCGGAGACCGCCAGCGCGCTGATGAGCATCTGGTTCTGGGCCATCCTCATCGCGATCGCGCTGATCGGATGGCTCGCCGCCTGGATGCTCGTGCAGAAGCCGATCACGAACGCGCAACAGCTCATCCA
The DNA here is from genome assembly GCA_036375135.1 of Thermoanaerobaculia bacterium. Taxonomy (GTDB): domain Bacteria; phylum Acidobacteriota; class Thermoanaerobaculia; order Gp7-AA8; family Gp7-AA8; genus QHVT01. The sequence goes on from DASUSL010000515.1 coordinate 3,158, forward strand.
GATGCGCCGCTACGAGGACGCGGCGATGGAAGCCGCGCGCACGAACGACTTCCTCCATCGCGCCGAGGCGCTCAAGCTCCTCGGCCGCTACGAAGAAGCCATCGCGGCGTACCGCCAATCGACCGACCCTTCGGCGCGCGAGGGCATCGCCCTCTCCCTGGCCCACCTCGGGCGCGACCTCGACGAGGCGCGCCAGCTCATGGAGACGCAGATCGCGCAGTTCCCGCAGATCCAGGAGTTCCAGTCGCTCGTCCTCGCGTACGTGCTCCTGCGCGCGGGCGACACCGAGGGGGCGCTGCGGCTCTATCGCGACAACGTGGAGCTGCTCGAGACGCGCTTCCGCGACGACTACACCGATCCCGATCCGCTCCTGTCCGAAACGCTCTATCTGTACGGCGTCCTCGCGGAGGCCAACGGCGAGGAGGCGCGTGCCGACTCGTTGTACGGAGAGGCGGAACGATGGGGTTGGACCGACTTTCGCAGGCGAGGTCAGCATGGACAACGCACCGACGATCGTTCGCCTCATCCGGTTCCCGGAGACCCTCCGTCTCACACGTAAAGGCAATCAGTTCATCGGACCCCTGCGCCGCTCCGGCCCGGTGGTGCTCAGCGAGCATCACGAGCCGGTCGACGTCACCTTCCGGATCACCGTGCCGGGCATCAGCTTCCTGACCGGCGGGCAGAGCATCACGGTCACGGAAGCATTCAACGAGGGAGAGCAGCGCGACGTGCTGCTGCCGTGGCAGCTCGTGGTGGAGCGCAACGCGCGCATCGACGTGCTCCTCCTCGAGATCGACGTCTCGTACTCCGGGACGACGCTCCTGCACACCGCCACCGTGCCGCTGAAGCTGACGTACGGCGTGTCGCGCCAGCGCGCGACGGCGGTCGCCGCCGGCACCGCGCTCGCCGCCGCGGCCGTCGCCGCCGTGGCCGCCTCGCGCCGCAAGAAGCGCGACATCGTCATCGCCGAGGACGACGAGGACGTCGAGCTGGCGCTGTTCAACGTCGGCAAGTCGTCGAAGACGACCTCTCCGCGCAGGAAGGCGAAAGGCAAAGTGACGGTGCGCGACGCGGACGACACCGACATCGAAGTGATCAACATCGGACGGGCTTCAAATGTGGGTCGGGCTTCCAATGTGGGTCGGGCTTCCAATGTGGGTCGGGCTTCAGCCCGACCCGGACGGGCGAAAGCCCGTCCGTCCGGCAAATCGTCGAAGAAGGCTGCTGCTTCATCGAAGAAGGCTGCTTCGTCATCCTCGAAGAAAGCCTCGTCGAAGAAGGCCGCTCCCTCGAAGAAAGCCGCTCCCTCGAAGAAGGCCGCTTCCTCGAAGAAAGCCGCTTCTTCGAAGAAGGCTTCTGCCTCCTCGAAGAAAGCCGCTTCCTCGAAAAAAGCTACCTCTTC
>DASUSL010000516.1:0-4667 GCA_036375135.1 Thermoanaerobaculia bacterium
CTAGGAGTGCGGCGGCGACGAGCCGCCGCTTTGGTAAGGGTGCTACGGAGCGGTGCCTGGCACGCTTACCAAAGCGGCGGCTGCCGCCGCCGCACTCCTAGACGTTTCGGCGGCGAGCCGGCGTTTTGGTAACGGTGCTACGGAGCGGTGCTCGGCACGCGTACCAAAGCGGCGGCTGCCGCCGCCGCACTCCTATAGACGAGGGTAGGGGTTGCTGTGTTGCCAGAGGCGCGTGGCGCGGCCATCCGCACCGACTTCGAAGCGGATTTCCTCGCCGAGGGTCCCGTCCGAGCGCACGCGCCGGAACGTGTGCTCGCCCGTCTTGCGCAACCGGTCCAGGTCCTTCATCGGTGTCGTCGTCGGGACGGACACGGCCGCCAGGCCGTCGCCCCAGGCGACGATGAGTGTCTCTCCGCCCCACGGAAACTCGTTGTACGAGCCGGTGTATGCGGACAACGAAGGCGTCTCGAGCGTCTCGTTCTTCAGCGTCGGCGCGACGAGGTCGTACATCGCCTTCGAGTAGAGCCCGGTGTTCACGCCGCTCGTGTTGCCGAGGACGATCACGCCGAGCTTCTTGTCCGGCTGCAAGCGGAACGACGTCTTGAATCCAGGACAGCTGCCGCCGTGTCCGACGAACACGTTGTCGCCTTCCTTCCATGTCGAGAAGCCGATGCCCCAGTGCGTCTCCCAGTCGGGATCGACCCAGTGCACGCGGTACATCTCGCGCAGCGTGCGCGGGTCGAGCACCGGATCGCTGGCCGCGTCGCGCGCGCGGAACTGCCACATGGCGAAGCGCGCCAGGTCGTTCGCCGTCGAGGCGAAGCCGGCCGCGGGCGCGATGCCGCGCGTCTGGAAGAGCGGCAGCGGCGCGAGCGTGCCGTCGCGCCGCTTCGCGCTGAAGCCCTGCGCCAGGCGTTTGCCTTTCTCGTCCAGCGGCACCTCGGTGTAGGTGCTCGTGAGCTGCAGCGGCTCGAGGATGTTTTTCCGCACGTACGCGTCGTACGACTGTCCCGAGCGCGCGGACACCACTTCGCCCGCGAGCGTCAGCCCGAGGTTCGAATACTGGAAGTAGCGGTCGGAGGGGTAGAGCGCCTGCTGCGCGGCGACGCGCTCCATCACTTTCTCACGCGTCGGGAAATCGAATTCGCCGGTCCAGTACGGATAATCCGACTCGCGCGGCAGTCCCGCCGAATGCGTGAGCGCACCGGCGATCGTCGCGTCGCGTCCCCCTTCCGCCGGCTTGATCGTGAACCACGGCAGATGCTTCGCGATCGGATCTTCGAGCGAGAGCTTCCCCTGATCGCGGAGCTGCATCACCGCGACGCTGGTGAAGAGCTTCGACACCGAGCAGATGCTGTACAGCGTCTCCGCGGTGGCCGGCTTCTTCGCCGCCGGATCGGCCTGGCCGACGCCGCCGCTCCAGAGCACCTTCTGATCGTGCACGATCGCGGCGGACATCCCCGGCACTCCCTCGTACGCACGCTGCGCGTCGAGCCACAGCCGCGCCAGCTCGAGCGCCTGCGCGGTGGTGGGCGGCTTGTCGTCCGCCGCGAAGAGAGAAAGGGAGAAGAGGAGAAGGAGAATGACGGCCAGCATTCTGCGCATGGGCGCGAATGCTAATACGATCGCACCCATGATTGACGTGATCGCGTTCGACGCGGACGACACGCTCTGGCACAACGAGCCGATGTTCCACGCCACGGAGGCGCAGTTCGCCGAAATGCTGGCGGCCTACCATCCCGCGGAGTGGGTGCGCGACCGGCTCTTCGCCACGGAGATGAAGAACCTCGGCCACTTCGGCTACGGCATCAAGGGCTTCATCCTCTCGATGATCGAGACCGCCATCGAGCTCACCGAGGCGCGGGTGACGGGGGCCGAGGTGCAGAAGATCATCCAGTGGGGACACGAGATGCTGCAGCATCCCGTGGAGCTCCTCGACGGCGTGCGCGAGACGATCGAGTCGCTGGCCGGACGCCACAAGCTGATGCTGCTGACCAAGGGCGATCTCTTCGATCAGGAGTCGAAGCTGGCGCGCTCGGGACTGGGTGAGTTCTTCGACGCGGTGGAGATCGTCTCGACGAAGAACGCCGCCACGTACGCGTCCATCATGCGCCGCCACTCCGTCGAGCCGCGGCGCTTCGTGATGGTCGGCAACTCGCTGCGCTCCGACGTGCTCCCCGCGCTCGAGGCGGGCGGGCACGCGGTGCACGTTCCCTACGAGCTCACGTGGGCGCACGAGCGCCTCGACGAGGAGGCGCTCGCGGGGAAGGAGTTCGGAGTGCTGGAGCGGATCGCGCTGCTGCCGGACTGGGTCAGGAAACGCGCCGGAGAATGATCTCGATGGCGCGGTCTTCCTGGCCGGAGGGATGGATGTTGACGTGCTCGAAGCGGAGCTCTTCGCCGGTGTGCACGGTGATGCGCCAGCGCCACATTTCCTCTCCGGCGGCGTAGGCGCCGAGGAAGGCGCCGTCGTCGCCGGCGGCGAAGTTCATCACGTGGCCGCCGGTGTGGAACGTGTCGACCATGGTCAGGCAGGGACGCAGCGTGGCCACGTCCTTGCCGATGAGCATCACGCCGTCGGCGCGCTTCTCGTCGATCTTCGACTGATAGTCGATGCGCACGCTCTTGCCGTCGAGCACGGGCGCGACGGTGGCCGCGAAGTCACTGACGATCGGCTCGCCTTCCGGGTCGAGCCACGTGCGGGCGGTGCCGCGCCACTGACCTGCCTGGATGTCCATCACTCCCCCTCGTTCGGGTCGACGGTTGCCGCGGCGGTGAGCTCGGCCGATGCCGCGGCGTACTCGGGGAGCGCGGCGTCGGTGGAGATGTAGCGGTCGACGAGATCGCGCGTGTCGTACACGGCGAGCTTCTCGAGCAGGAACTCGAACTTCTTCTCGATGGCCTCGATGATCGGCCCCTTCGTCGCGGCGTCGAGCTCCCACATGCGGCGCTTGAACGGGCCGATGGCTTTCTTGCGCGTCTTGTAGACGAACTGCTCGTCGGTCTCGCCGTCCTTGCGCTCGTCGGCGCAGTGGTCGAAGCAGAACCGGCGGATCTCGTCCTTCATCGACGCGGGGAGCGTCTCGGCATCGAGGATCATGTTCTGGAAGCCCGTGGCGAGATGGATCTCCACGGCGTCGCTCTCAGGAAACTTGTTGAACACCGTCTCCGGCAGCGTGGACGCGCCGTGCTGCACGGAACCGGCGACGCGGTACTCCTCGCGGCAGATGCGCGTGGTCTCGCGCAGCACGTCGAAGTCGATCTTGGCCTCGGCGATGCTGCCGTCGGCCATCGGCACGCCGCCGTGCGACGTGCCGGTCTGCACGGAGATCTTGGCCATGCCGGGGTCGCCGCCGAGCTCGCGGCGCACGCCGTCGATGTAGGCGCGCACTTCGTCGGGCTGCGTGTTGTACTTGCCGACTTCGCCGATCTCGCCGCCGATGGAGACCCGGATGCCCTGCGGCTCCCGCGCGCGGATGTATTTCGTGAAGTGCGCGGTGTACGTGTAGTTGGTGCGCTGCTGTTCGTCGCGCGTGGGGAAGGAGAGGTCGACGAGCGTCGAGGTGTCGATGTCGATGTTGTAGAACTCGGCGGCGATGGCCTCGTCGATCAGCGACTCCAGCGCCTTGATCTCCGCCGCTTTCCCTTCTTCCGTGGCCCACTTCTTCGCGCTGGCCTGGAAGTGATCGCCCTGGATGAAGACGGGTCCCTTGTAGCCCTCGGCCAGCGCGGCGCCCAGGACGCACGCGGCGTACTCGCCCGGGCGCTGTTCGGTGTAGCCGATCTCGGAGCGGGCGATCTCGAAGATGAACGGGCCGACGTTGTGTTTCATCGCGGCGCGGAAGAGCGCGCGGGCGACGTCGTAGGTCAGTGCGCGGATGTTGAAGGCGGGGACGGTGAACTTGCGCGTCACCTCGCCGCGGCCGATGGCCTGATAGAGCTCGTAGATCGACGACGGGACCGCGCCCGCCTGCCGCGCGCGCAGATGGATCTGCCGGCGGGCTTCGGCCTTCGCGGCAGCGTCGCTGCTGAAGACGGCGGTGTAGACCAGGTCGTCGACGGATTTCGCGTTGCTGAGAGACGAGACAGACTCGTGAATCACAGGATCCTCCGAGCGGCGCACTTTATCGCAGTGAGACTGTGAACGCATCCGGCCGCGACGGCGCATTCACGGGGGACGACGACGGGCCTCCGGCGGGCCGACGCGGCCGGCAGCGCTGATTCGTGCACGTGCGGTCGCCAGTGCCGTGCGCAAGGCGAGTCGCGTGCGTCAGCCTTGGGCAACCAGCGCTGCCGACCGTGTCGGCCCGCCGGAGGCCCCCGGTCGTTCCCTTGGGCGTGAGTCGGCTCAGTTCAGATGAGAGCGGATCATCTGCACGAGCGCCGGCACATCGAAGGGCTTGAGCACGGCAGCGTTCGCGCCGAGGCGGCGGATCTCGTCCGGGTCCATCGGCTCGCCGGTGAGCATGAGCACCGGCACCGCGGAGAGCAGTTCCTGGCTGCGCATCGCGGCCAGCACCTCGTCGCCGCTCATACCGGGCATGTTGCGGTCGAGGAGGATGAGGTCGGGCTTGCGGCGCTGCACTTCATCGAGCGCCTGCGCGCCGCTGCCTGCCGCCACCGGCTCAAAGCCGAACTCGCGCAGAAGGTTGCGCATCAGAAGCAGG
>DASUSL010000517.1:0-3943 GCA_036375135.1 Thermoanaerobaculia bacterium
TGCGACGCGGGGGGGCGGACTCGTCGCGTATGCGCGATTGGGCGGGCTGAAGCCTGCCCTACGTTTGGCATGTGCGACGCGGGGGCGGATGTGGGGCGGGCTTCAGCCCGCCCAGGCGTGCACCAGGCGGGACACTTCCTCTCTCGATGCGCGTGTCCTTCGCAGCAGCGTCTCGCCGATGCGATCGGGCAGGCTGAAGCCTGCCCTACGTTTGGCATGTGCGACGCGGGGGGGGGGCGGGCTCGTCGTGTTTGCGCGATTGGGCGGGCTGAAGCCGCGCCCCACATTTGGCATGTGCGACGCGTTGGGGGCGGATGTGGGGTGGGCTTCAGCCCGCCCAGGCGTGCACCAGGCGAGACACTTCCTCTCTCGACGCGCGTGTCCTTCGCAGCAGCGTCTCGCCGATGCGCGCGCTGCGCGTCGTGCGCAGCGCGGCATCGAGCAGGCGCGGACGCGAGAGCAGCGCCGCGACGGCGCGGCTCCAGCGGATGCGCGGCGCGAAGAAGGCGCGATGGCGCTCGCGATACTCGCGCTCGATCTCCGCGCGCTCCGAGGGCCGTTGCACGAGACGCAGGATCAGCGGCGCGGCGAGCAGCGCCGACTGCACGGCCATGGCCATGCCGTTCCCCGTCAACGGATCGATGACTCCCGAGGCGTCGCCGATCATGAACACGCCGCCCTCCACCGCGGAGCGCGCGCGGAAAATGACCGGCTCGGAGGAGAGAAAGTGCTCCTGCGCCGGCTCGTGTTCTCCGTACAAGACATCCAGCCGCGGCTCCTCGGCACGCAGCGTCTCGACGAACGCGTCCCAGCGCCCCTTGTGCCCCGCGAGACGGCTGGCGTGAACGAGTCCGCAGATGTTCGTGATGCCTCCCTCGACGGCGTTCACGCCGAGGTAGCCGCGTGGAAACGCGTAGAGATCGATGGAGTCGCGAGCGGGGCCGCGGTAGTGGCGCTTGAAGCCGAAGTTGCGATCGCGCACGCCGACGAACGAGCGATGCAGTTGCTGGTCGAAGCGTCCCCAGCGTCCCCACGCACCGACGATCACCTTCGCCGACGGCAACTCCGAGACCGTGGCCGTGCGAAAGACAGCGCCGCGCGCAATCGCGGTACGCAGCAGCAGGTCATCGAACAACAGACGCGAGATCCCGCGCGCCTCGTGCGGAAAGTCGAACTCGTAGACCCGCGCGCCGACCACGCGGCAATGCGAAATGCGCGGCGCGCCGTCGAGCGACACGCCCAGCGACTCCACCACCGGCAGCGCGTCGTACGACAGAAACTCGCCGCACAGCTTGTCGCGCGGAAACGCGTCGCGGTCGAAGATCGTCACGGCAACGCCGCGCGCGGCCAGCAGCGCGGCCAGGGTCGATCCCGCGGGACCGGCGCCGATGATCGCTACTTCCACAGCAGAATCGCCCAGCGGAACGGCCACCGCCGCAGCAGCTCCCACCTGGCCGCGCCCATCCCTTGCGCAATCTCGCGCGCCTCGGAGAGCGTGTAGCCCTGCCGCACCGAGGCCGGTCCGTCGAGCGCCGTCACCCTTCCGATGACGCGCAGCCAGCCCAGCACCACCATGAACAGCAGCGGCACGTAGTGACGGCGCGTGTCCGTCACCGCCACGCCCTTGCGCACCACGCGCAGAGACTCGCGCAGAAGGTCGCGGTTCTCGTCCGGCGAGAAATGATGAAAGAAATGCGACGACGTGACGAGATCCACCGCGCCGTCGCGGAACGGCAGCCGGTGCGCGTCGCCGACCACGCGATGCACGCGCGAGCCGTCGCGCAGGTAGGCGAGGTGCGCGAGGTTGAAGTCCATCCCCACGCGCAGCGGCACGCCGCTGAGTGACTCGAGCTGATCGCATGTCCCGGCGCCGAGGTCGACGATCGAGCGCGGCGCGAAGCGGCGCACCATCTTCTGATACATGCCGATGCCGCCCGCCCAGCGATTGATGTTGCGCAGGTCGCGCAGGGAACGCTCCACGTCCGCGCGCGGCGCGTTCTGCTCGTCGAGGATCTCGTCGGATTCGATGCGGGGGGGAGTCAGCATCGCCGTAAAACCAGCGCCGAGTTCTTCGACCCGAAGGCGATCGTGTTGCACACCGCCACGTCGATGCGCTTCTTCCGGCCGAGGTCGGGGATGTAGTCGAGATCGCACTCCGGGTCGGGCGTGTCGAGGTTGATCGTCGGCGGCAGGACGTCGTCGCGGAAGGCCATCAGCGTCGCCGCGACGCCCGCCGCGCCGCATGCCCCCTGCGGGTGTCCGATCATCGACTTGACCGCCGAGCCCGCGAGGCGCGTGGCGTGCCTGCCGAAGGCCAGCTTCACCGCGCGCGTCTCGATGCGGTCGTTCAGGTCCGTCGACGTGCCGTGGTAGTTCACGTAATCGACCTCGCTCGGGTCGACGCCGGCGTCCTTCATCGCGAGCTGCATCGCCCGCGCGGGCTCCTCTCCCGTCTCGTCCATGCGCACGCGGTGGTACGCGTCGCACGTCGACGCATAGCCGGCCACCTCGGCGTAAATCCGCGCGCCGCGCGCCCGCGCCGACGACGCGCGCTCCATCACGAACATCCAGGAGCCCTCGCCGAGGACGAAGCCGTCGCGGTTCCGGGTGAACGGGCGCGAGCCCGACTCCGGCTCCTCGTTCCACGAGTTCGTGACGATGCGCATCATGCAGAAGCCCGTCAGCACCCCCTCGGTGATCGTCGCGTCGGCGCCGCCGGTGACGATGATGTCCGCCACGCCGAGCTTCAGGTTGCGGTACGCGTAGCCGATGGCGTCCGTCGACGACGTGCAGCCCGTCGAGATCAGGTGGCTGAAGCCGTGGAGGTCGTACGCCATCGAGATCTCGGAGGCGATGGTGCCGATCGTGCCCGACGGCACCGAGTAGACCGAGGCCTGCTTCGCGGCGCCCTTGTACCAGAGCTCGTACATCCGCTCGCTGAACTCCACCGCGCCGCCGCCCGAGCCGAGCATCACGCCGATGTTGCGGCGCGCCTCGAGGTCGAGCGCGAGCGGATCGAGCTTTGCGTCGCGGAGCGCCTCGTCGGTCGCGGCGATGGCCATCGGCACGACGCGCGAGACGTGGCGGATGTTCTTCGCATCGACCCACCGCGTCGGGTCGAAGTCGACCTCGCCGGCGATGCGGCACGGCAGCGAGCCGGGATCGAAGTGCGTGATGGTGCGGACGCCGCTGCGGCCGGCGATGGTGGCGGAGAAGTAGTTTTCGCGGCCGGCGCCGTTCGGGCTCAACACGCCGGCGCCGCTGATGACGATGGGATCCGTGGATGAAGGCATGGGCTGACGCGATTCTACCGGCGGAAAGTGGTAATCTTATTTCCGTCCGAAATGGTCCTCCTTTCGATTCGCCTCCTGGGCGACGTGTCGGCTGTCGACTATCGCGGCAATGCGCTGTCGATCGGGAACCGCCGCACCCAGGCCCTGATCGTCTATCTCGCGCTCAAGAACAGGCCGAGCATCCGCGAGATCGGACGTCTCCTCTTCGGCGATGAAAGCGCGGCCACGCACGTGCGCGAGCTCGTGCGCGACCTCCGTTACGCGCTGCGCTTTCTGCCGCCCGAGGTGCTGAAGGAAGAGGGCGACACGGTGGCGTTCAACCGCGAAGTGGTGGACGTCGACGTGCAGCGCTTCAACGACCTCATCGCCGCGCCGTCGCTGAACTCCATCCGCAAGGCGGCGGACGTCTATCGCGGCGATCTCCTCGCGAACTTCACGGCCGGCATCCCGGCGTTCGACGCGTGGGTGGCGGAGCGGCGGCTGTCGTGCCAGCGCGCGGCCACGGCCATCTTCGGCAACCTGCTCGCGGCGCTGATCCGCGCGGGATGGTGGGAAGAGGCGGGCGAGGCCGGCGCGAAGCTGCTGGCGCTCGATCCGTCGCAGGAGGTCGTGCATCGCACGCTCATGCGCCTGCAGCTCGAGCAGGGACG
>DASUSL010000518.1:0-3965 GCA_036375135.1 Thermoanaerobaculia bacterium
GTCATCTACATCGGCGGCGCCGTCGCGGCCATGGTCGTGCTGCTGAACGAGGTCGGCTTCGCGGAGGTCATGGCGGCCGGTGCGGCGGCGCAGAAGTTCCGCGTCTTCGACTTCGCCTTCGACCTGACCAAGACCTACACCTTCTGGTCCGGCCTCATCGGCGGCACGTTCCTCACGCTCTCCACGCACGGCACCGATCAGTACATGGTGCAGCGCTACCTCTGCACCGACCGCCCGCGCAGCGCCGGCAAGGCGGTCATCACCTCGGGGTTCGTGGTGCTGGTGCAGTTCGCCGGCTTCCTCTTCATCGGCGTGCTGCTCTACGCGTTCTACGGCGCGAAGGCGCCCGTCACCGCGTCGGATCAGATCTTCCCGCACTTCATCGCCAACGATCTCCCGCCCGGACTCTCGGGACTCGTGGTCGCGGCGATCCTGGCCGCGGCCATGTCGTCGTCGCTGAGCGCGATTGCCGCGACGGTGGTGGCGGACCTCATGCGCCCGCGCGACGAGGCGCGCGCGATGAAGCTCTCGCGCATCGTGATCGTGCTGGCCGGCGTCGCCCAGATCGCCCTCGGCGTGGCGCTGCAGCACACCACGCGCTCCGCCCTCGGCACCACGCTGGCCGTGGCGGGCCTCATCAACGGCCCCATCCTCGGCGTCTTCTTCCTCGGCGCGACGAAGCGCGCCAGCACTTCCTCCGCGCTGGCCGGGATGGTCGCGGGCCTCATGGCGGTGAGCGCCGTCGCGTTCCTGACCAAGGTGGCCTGGCCGTGGTACGCGGTGGTGGGTTCGGTGGTGACGTTCGGCGTGGGGATGGTCGTTTCGCGGTTTCCCACCAGTTTATCCCGCGCGTAGACGCGGGATCTCGGGTGCCGCTTGCGGTGAGTGCACCGGAGATCCCGCGTCTACGCGCGGGATAAACTGAGAGGCGAGAGACCACGTGGACCTCACCAAAAAAGTCGGCCGCCTCTTCTCCGTCCCCGCGCGCGCTCTGACCGACGACGTCGTCCGCCACGTCCGTGACAACCACGTCGGCGGCGTGATCTGGTTCGAGTCGACCACCGACGTGGCCCGCCGCGCGAACGCGGAGCTGCAATCGATCGCGAAAGAGCCGCTCCTCATCAGCGCCGACCTGGAGTCGGGCATGGGAATGCGCTTCACCGACGCGACGTGGTGGCCGCCCGCGATGGCCCTCGCCGCGACCGGCTCCGTCGAGCTGGCGGAGGAGCAGGCGCGCGTGACCGCGGAGGAGGCGCGCGCCGTCGGCATCAATCACGTGCTCGCGCCGGTGTGCGACGTGAACGTCGATCCGCTCAATCCCGTGATCAACACGCGCAGCTTCGGCGAGGATCCGCACGAGGTGGCCCGCTACGTCGCGGCCATGGTGCGCGGGACGCAGAACGGCGGCTGCCTGGCCACGGCCAAACATTTCCCCGGACACGGAGACACCCACGTCGACTCCCATCGCGCGCTGCCGGTGCTCGACGTCGACCGCGCGCGACTCGAGCGGGTGGAGCTCGTCCCCTTCCGCGCCGCCATCGACGCCGGCGTGGCCTCGGTCATGCTCGGGCATCTCGGCGTGCCTGCCCTCGACTCGACGCCGGTGCCCGTGCGCGCTTCCTTCGAGAACGTGTGGGGAACCGCCCATCACGAAGTCACGCAGGGCGGAACGATGCCCGCCACGCTGTCCGCGCCCGTCGTTTCGTTGCTGCGCTCCATGGGCTTCGACGGCCTGGTGATGACCGACGCCATGGACATGGGCGGCCTGGCCGCGCATTTCGATCCCGGCGAGGCCGCGGTACGCGCGCTCGAGGCGGGAGTGGATCAGGTGCTCTACTCCGCCGACACCGACGCAGCCATCGCCGGCGTGCTCGCCGCCGTCAAAACCGGCAGACTGGCCATGCAGAGAATCGACGAAGCCTACGAGCGCATACGCAGGGCAGGCTTCAGCCTGCCCCTCGGGCGGGGCGGGCAGGCTGAAGCCCGCCCTACGTTCATCGCCCGCAGATCGATCACCCTCGTGCGCGACACGAGCGGCCTGCTCCCGTTGAAGGCAAAGCACGTCGCCATCTGCACCTTCAGCGAAGACCCGATGGAATTCAAAGACGAAGGCAATCCCGACACCGCGGATGTCCTCGTGCTCCTCCTCGGGATCAGGCCAAGATCCGGCAAAGGCCACCTCTCCGTTCCGCACGAAGCGAAGCAACTCGCGGAGAAACACGCAAAGAAAACGATCGCCGTCTCCCTCGGCAGCCCGTACATCCTCCGCGACCTCGGCGACGTCTCCACCTTCGTCTGCGCCTGGGGCGTGCAGCCGATCCTGCAGCGCGCGACCATGGAGGCCATCCGCGGCGAGTTCGAAATGACCGGAAGGCTTCCCGTCACGATATGAAACGCCTCCTCCCGATCCTCTTCCTGCTGCTGACCGCCTGCGCGACGACGTTCCAGTCGCCGCAGCTCCCGCAAATCGACGATGCGATCGAGCAGGCCATCGCCGAGAAGCGCATCCCCGGCGGCGTCCTCTGGATCGAGCGCGACGGCCGCGTCTACACCCGCGCGTACGGCAACCGCGCGCTCGTGCCGAACGCCGAGCGCGCCACCACCGACACGATCTATGACGCCGCCTCCATCACCAAGCCCGTCGCCACCGCCTCCTCGATCGGCGTGCTCGTCGAGCAGGGCAAAGTCGCGCTCGACGAGAAAGTGAAAACGTATCTCCCCGAGTACGTCGACGCCGGCGTCACCGTGCGCCATCTCCTCACGCACACTTCCGGTCTCCGTCCCGGCACCACGCCCGGCGGCGCCATCCACGAGCCTCCGAAGAACGCACCCGGCGCGATCTTCCGCTACTCCGACGTCAACTACATGCTCCTCGGCCAGATCGTCGAGCGCGTCTCCGGCCAGCCGCTCGACACCTTCGCGAAGCAGCACGTCTTCGCGCCGCTCGGCATGCGCGACACGACCTTCAAACCGTCGCCGAGCACGCGCATCGCGCCGACCGAGAACGGCCTCCGCGCCGTCGTGCACGACCCCACCGCGCGCGCCCTCGGCGGCGTGGCCGGTCACGCGGGGATGTTCACCAACGCGAGAGATCTCGCGCGCTTCGCCAGACACGCGATGACGCATCCGCTCCTCGCCAGAGACATCACGCCGGAAGCAGTGGCCATCCGCAGGACTGGCGGCTTCGATCTCGACTCCGCCTACTCGCGCCCCGGCGGCGACCGCTTCCCGCAAGGCTCGTTCGGCCACACGGGATGGACGGGCGGCTTCCTCTGGATCGACCCCGCGTCGCGCTCGTTCTACATCTTTCTCTCGAACCGCGTGCATCCCGACGGCAAGGGGAGCGTCGTGTCGCTGCAGAAGCAGCTCGGCAATCTCGTCGGCGAGGCATTCGGCTACGAGCCGCGCGCGCGGCGCGTGCAACACGTCGTCGGCGGCGGCGATGCGCAGAACGGCATCGACGTCCTCCACTCCAGCGCTTACGAACAACTGCGCGGCCTGCGCATCGGATTGATCACGAATCAGAGCGGCATCGACCGCACCGGCAACCCGACCGTCGACCTGTTGCGCAGCGCGCCCGGCGTCACGCTGGCCGCGATCTTCACCCCCGAGCACGGCCTGCGCGGCACGCTCGACGACAAAGTGGCGGACGAGCAGTACCGCGGCATCACCGTCTTCAGCCTCTACGGCGAACGGCGCAAGCCTGCGCCGGAACAACTCGCCAACCTCGACGCGCTCGTCTTCGACGTGCAGGACATCGGTACGCGCTTCTACACCTACATCTCCACCATGGGCCTGGCCATGGAAGCGGCGGCCGAGGCGAAGATCGGGTTCATCGTGCTCGATCGGGTGAACCCGATCGGCGACGTGGTCGAAGGTCCCGCGCTCGAGGGGACGACCAACTTCACCGGCTGGCACCCGATTCCGATCCGCCACGGCAAAACGGTGGGCGAGCTCGCGCAGCT
>DASUSL010000519.1:0-6918 GCA_036375135.1 Thermoanaerobaculia bacterium
TTCGCGTTCAGGCCGGACGGATTGGGGAGCACCCAGATCCTGGTCTCGCCGATCGTCTCTTCCTGCAGGCCGAGCTTCGCCTTCGGGCGCTGGAAGGCGGTGCGGTAGGCGCCGATGCCGACGATGGCGAGATAGCGCGGCTTGAACTTCAGGACCTTGCGCGTGAGTGTCTTGCCGCCGGCGAGGAGCTCGTCGCGCGTGAGCTCGTCGGCGGCGGCAGTGGCGCGGGCCACGACGTTGGTGATGCCGTAGCCGAGTTTCAGTAGCTCGTGCTGTTCGGACGGATGGAAGAGGCGCGGGGTGAAGCCGGCGCGGTGGAGCGTGGGCCAGAAGCGGTTGCCGGGGCGGCCGAAGTGCTGCTGCACGGCAGCGGTGTAGAGGCCGGGGTTGATGCCGCAGAAGAGGACGGCGAGATGGGGCGCGATGACGTCGGGCAGCGTCTTGCCCGCGGCGTTCGCGACCTGTTCCGGGGTGGGCTTCGTCACGTGGGGAGTGTACGAAGAAAGGCGGTCCGTCGGTCACGCGTGCGCGGGCGGGACGCCCGCGCGGCAGCCGGCGGGGACGCCGGCGGTCCGCTCAGGCTTCAGAAGTTCAGGGCCAGGCCGCCGATGTATTTCTTGGACTGCCCTTCCGCGGCGAGGGTGTCGAGGAGATACGGCGAGTTCTCCGCGCGGGCGAGCTCGAGGCCGAGGAGCAGCTTGATGTCCACCGGCAGATAGAGCGACTGGGCCATGCGCAGGTGAATGCGCTCGGAGTGATAGTCGGCTCCGGCGTTGTCGCGCGGCTGCTGCACGTCGCGGTACGACACGGCCAGCGTCGTGCGGGTCGGGTTGAACGTCGACTGCAGGTCGCCCGTCAGGTAGACCTTCTCGCGCGGCTCGACCGCGTCGCGGCGCTGCGCGGCGGTGCCCGCCGTCGCGGCGACGTCGACCGCCAGCACGTTGCCGAACTGCCTGCGGTACGCGAGACGCACGTCGCGGCGCACGTCGCCGGCGTCGATCTCGAGGCCGTCCCAGAACTGGTTCTGCTCGTCCGCGAAGATCATTCGCAGCGCCTGATCGACTTCCGAGACGGTGGCGATCGCGGAGAAGCGGTTCGCCTCGTCCGGACCGGTCACGAATCCGAACGTGTACGTGTACTTCGGCAGCGCCCTTCCATCCTCCGACCAGTAGACGATGCTCGGCAGCGCGAGGAAGGTCGTGTCGTTCTGGCGGTCGAAGACCTTCACCATCGCCGAGCCGATGATCGACGTGTGCCTGGTGAGCTTCCACTCGGCGCCCGCGCGCGGCGCGCCTTCCTGCCCGTGCATGCCGATGCGGCTGTCGAGGCCGTAGTGGACGATGAGTGACGGGACCAGTGCGACGGTGCCGTTCGCGGCCACGTCGGCGGTGCGGAAGATGTCGGACGAGCCGCGGATCGACTCCTGCTTCATGCGCAGGGCGATGCCGAGGTCGTTGCGGCGGGTCTGCATCACCGGCACGGCGCCGGCCACTTCGATGAGGTTGGAGCGATTGGCGTCGCCGAAGAGATTGTCCTGCTCGAAGTAGCGGACCTGGACGCGCGCGGGGCCGTTGCGCCACTCGAAGTTGTGCGCGCGGACGTCGGCCTGACGGTCGCTCTCCGGCACGTCGGCGTACGTCCAGGAGCTCATGGTCGAGGCGATCTTGTACGACTGGTCATCGGTGGAGCGGAGCTCCATCGACATCACGCTCGACTCGGCCAGCGCGTCGCCGAAGCGGACGTCGTCGGTCGGGTCTTCGAAGCGCTGCATGTTGCCGCGGAGGCCGACCTGCCACGAGTCGCCGAGACGCGTCTGCACGCCGAGGGCGGTGTGGGCGTAGGCGGGATTCGAGGGCTGGTTCGTGACGCCGGTGAGCGTGGCCAGCTCTCCCTTGAAGCGCGGGATCTCGTACGACACGAGCTCGGTCGGCGCGAGCATGGCCTCGAGGTCGCGGAGGACGTCGGGCGGCAGCGATCCGCGCAGCTCCCAGATTTCCTGGCCCGAGCCGCGTCGGGCTTTCTTCTCTTCGTCGAGGCGGAGCGCGACGCGGTGGCTGCTGCGCGTCGGGATGACGGTGGTGATGGCGGGGACGAAGCCCTGCTTCACGGCGATGATCTTGTAGATGCCGCGGCGGAGCGTGGGGAGGCTGAACTTGCCGTCGCTGCCGGAGTAGGTCTGGACGGATTGGAGGTCCTGCAGGTTGAGGGCGATGATGAGGGCGTTGGAGACGGGGCGCGCTGCGTTGGTGACGGTGCCGAGGACCTGCAGCGCCGCCGGCAGGGGCGCATCAGATCGTGCCGGCGCGGCGGCAAAGACGACCACTGCCGCGATGGCGATTGCTCGAAACCGGCGCATATACCCCCTCCTTCGTAGTCGGAATCCCTACTGGAAAAACGCCGCCCCCGGCCGCCTCGCATTCCCGTACGAGGCACCGGCAGCCCAAGCCTGCCGGTCGGAATTGTATGCGGATGTTACACCCGGACCGGGCGCAAGGGGGTAGGCGTAACAATATGTTGCCTTCCAACCGGGAACGACGGGGGCGCCTCCGGCGGGCCGGCCGGTGCGACCGGCAGCGCTGACTCAGGCACGGCCGCTCACGAGACGCGTGCTTCAGGCGACAGGCGTGCGTTCAGGCTGGGCCAACCAGCGCTGCCGGCCGCGCCGGCCCGCCGGAGGCGCTCCCGTCGTCTCCCGGTCGTCTAGAATGGCGCGCAGCGTCCGCATGGCCAGAGAAGACGATCGCGCGCGGGAAGAATTCACCTCCGAGGCTGAAGAGCTGCTGGACACGCTCTCGCGGGATCTCGTCGACTTCGAGAGCCAGGGGCAGAACGTCCGTCCCGAGCTGGTCAACAAGATCTTTCGCGAGGTCCACTCGCTCAAAGGTCTCGCGGGCATGCTCGGCTTCGGCGACATCTCCGAGCTCTCGCACAGCCTCGAGGACATGCTCGACCGGCTGCGCATGGGGAAGATCGGCTTCTCCAAAGAGCTGATCGACCTCCTCTTCGACGCCGTCGACGGCCTCAATCGCCTCGTCATCGCCATCAACGACCCCTCGCTGGCGGGGCTGGTCGACATGACCGCGCTCACCAGCCGCATCCACGCCGTCGTCACCCAGCAGCCGCAGCAGAAGCAGGAAGACGTCCTCGGCCAGCTGGCCATCGAAGAGCAGGCCCTCAAGTCGCTCACCGAGTACGAAGAGCACCGCCTCCTCGAGAACGTACGCGCCGGCAAAGAGATCCTCTCCGTCGAAGTGACGTTCGACTTCTCCGACTTCGACGAACGCCTGCGCGTCCTGACCCAGTCGCTGAGCGAGGCGGGGGAAGTCATCTCCACACTGCCCGCGCTGCCGACCGGCAACATCAACGGCATCGCCTTCCGCCTGCTCTACGGCTCGATGCTGAACGTCGCCGCCGTGCAGGCGCTGGCGCCCGACGCCGTCGTGAGCTCGCTGCGCAAAGGCCCCGCGGTCCCTCCGCGGGTCGAAGCGCCCGCGCCGGTGGAGCCGGTCGAAGAAGAAGTCTCCCTGCGCAGCCTCTCCCAGACCGTGCGCGTCGACATCGCGCGCCTCGACCACGTCATGAACATCGTCGGGGAGCTGATCATCGAGAAGACCCAGCTCGAGGCCCTGCAGCGCGCCATGACCGCGCAGCAGGCGCGCATGACCTCGCACGAGCTGGGGAAGATCTCCCGCAACCTCGACCGCAAGCTCAACGAGCTGCAGAAGTCCGTCATCGAGATCCGCATGGTGCCGGTGGGGCAGATCTACTCTAAGCTCTCGCGCACCGTGCGCAAGCTCGCGCGCGAGCTGAACAAAGAGATCGAGCTCGTCCTGCGCGGCGAGGACACGGAGCTCGACAAGATGATGGTCGAGGAGCTGACCGACCCGCTCATGCACATCATCCGCAACGCGCTCGATCACGGCATCGAGCCGGCGGAGGAGCGGCGGGCGCGGGGGAAGAACCCCGTCGGCCGCGTCACGCTGAACGCGTATCAGCAGGGGAACTCGGTCGTCATCGACGTCACCGACGACGGGCGCGGCATCGACCCGGAGAAGGTCCGCAGAGTGGCCGTCAGCCGCGGCCTGATCGGCGACAAGGAAGCGGTCGACCCGCAGCGCGCCACGGAGCTGCTGTTCACGCCCGGCTTCTCGACGGCCGCGCAGATCAGCGAGATCTCCGGCCGCGGCGTCGGCCTCGACGTCGTCAAGCGCAACATCCAGGAGCTGAAGGGAACGATCGACGTGCAGACGCGCGTCGGCGAGGGGACCACCTTCCGCATCTCGCTGCCGATCACGCTGGCTATCATCCAGGCGCTGATCGTCGACGCGGGCGGGGAGAAGTTCGCCATTCCGCTGACGTCGGTCGAGGAGTCGCTGCGCATCTACTCGCGCGACATCCGCACCGTCGAGCGGCGCGAGGTCTTCACGCTGCGCGACTTCACCCTGCCGCTGCTCCGCCTGGCCGACGCCTTCCACATCGAGGACCAACGCGACCACGGCCCCGACACGAAGTGGTTCGTGGTGGTCACGCGCGCCGGCGAGAAGATCGTCGGCATCCTCGTCGACGCACTGGTGCGGCAGCAGGAAGTGGTCATCAAGTCGATCGGCGAGCGGCTGAAGACGATTCCCGGCATTGCGGGAGCGACGGAGATCGGCGAGAGCGAGATCGTGCTGGTCGTCGACGTCGGCACGCTCATCGACCACTTCGGCGGCCGCGCACGCGAGGCGAGGGCGCTCGCGCATGTTTGAGGAGTTCTTCGGCCTCTCCGCGAAACCGTTCGGCAAGACGCCCGATCCGTCGTTTCTCTACGAGAGCCGCCAGCATCGCGAGGCGCTGGCGCGGCTCGAGTATTCAGTGGATGAGAAAGAGCTGGCCCTGCTCGTCGGCGACATCGGTTCGGGCAAGACCACGCTCTCCCGCGCGCTGATCGACCGCGTGGGCGACTCCCGTCCGGTGGTGCTGCTGATCAACCCGCGGCTGACGCCGATGCAGCTCCTGAAGTCGATCGCCAAAGGACTGGAGCTCGAGCCGGCGCGCTTCCGCAACGACCTCGTCGACCAGCTGCACACGAAGCTTTTCGAGCTGTACGAGCAGAAGCGCGAGCCGGTGCTGATCATCGACGAGGCGCAGCTCATCCCCTCGAAGGCGACGTTCGACGAGATCCGCCTGCTGACCAACTTCCAGCTCGACGATCAGAATCTGCTGAGCGTCGTGCTGGTGGGGCAGCCGGAACTGGAGACGCGCCTCGAGCGCGAGCATTACGCACCTCTTCGGCAGCGCATCGGGATGCGCTACTCTCTCGGTCCCTTGTCGCTGGCCGAGACCGTGGAGTACATCGAGCACCGCATCCGTGTCGCCGGCGGCGGCCGCAATCCGTTCGACGCCGCGGCGATGGAGGAGATCCACGCCCTCAGCGGCGGCGTGCCGCGGCTGATCAACACGCTCTGCACCACCGCGCTGCTCGACGCCTTCGGCGAGGACGCCGAGTCGGTGGATGCGCCGCGCATCGCCTCGGCCGCCCGCGAGCACCGCATGGGGAGCGCCGGCGTCCCGCCGGCTGCTGTGGCGGCGTCCCGCGCCGCCACCCCCGGGGCGGGCGGCGAGGTCGCCGCCCGGGCAGCCGGCGAGGACGCCGGCGGTCCGCTGGGGACGGCGCATGGTTGATCTGGCCAAGATCCGCAAGAAGGCGAAGAAGGCGCCGGGGAGCGCCGGCGTCCCGCCGGCTGCCGCGGAGGCGTCCTCGCCTCCGCCCCCGCCCCATGGCGGCGGGGACGCCGCCATTGCAGCCGGCGGAGACGCCGGCGCTCCGCTGGATAAGCTCGAGCGATTCAAGGAAAATGCGGGAAAGCGCCGCGGAATCACCACCACGCAGGTCGAGCAGGCCCCCACCGACCAGCTCGAGCTCCTCACCTTCACCATCGCCGGCGAGCATTACGCCGTCGACATCGAGCGCATCGTCGAGATCGTCACGCCGCGCCCCGTGACCCGCATCCCCAACGCCGATGAGTCCGTGGTCGGGATCATCTCCCTGCGCGGCACGATCGTCACGCTGGTCGACGTCCGGAAGAAGCTCAGGCATCCGCAGGGGACGGAGACGCCCGACACCCGCATCGTCGTCATCGACTTTCACAAAGAGACCGTCGGCTTCGTCGTCGACCGCGTCCTGCGCGTGGTCAAGCTCGCCCGCGCGGGCGTGGAGCCGCATCCGGTCGTTCACACCAACGAGCTCGAAGAGTCGATCCGCGGCGTCTTCCGCACCGGCGGCGCGTTGACGATCCTTCTCGATTTGGACAAGCTACTCGACCACTCCCATGGATCTGACCTGTAAAAACTGCGGCTCCGTCTTTCGCGCCGCCATCGCCACGCCGCTGACGTCCGCCGTCCGCGTCGTCTGTCCCCGCTGCCAGTACCAGATGGTCCTCAAGCCGAAGACCTCCGCCGGCACCGTGCGCATCCCGCGCCGCCGGGTCGCGGCCATCGCCGATGAGCCGCGCCCCTTCCGCCAGTTCCTCGGCGAGCACCTCCGCCGCCTCGGCTTCGACGTGCAGTACTTCGAGACCGGCGTGCCGACGCTCGAGTTCGCGCGCCGCACCCGTGCCGACCTGGTCATCGTCAACGTCTACCTCAAAGGAATGCTCGGCGTCGAAGTGACCGAAGAGATCAAGGCCGATCCGTCGCTGGCGGAGACGCGGGTCATCCTCATCGGCGCCCTCTTCCGCGCCAACCGCTTCCGCGCGAATCCGACGAACCTCTACGGCGCCGACGAGTACATCGAAGAGCAGATCCCGGAGAAAGAGTTCCGCCAGATCATCCACAAGCTCTTCCCCGACGTCGGCGACATGGTCGACGCGCCGATCGAGCCGCGTGAATACGACGAGGCCCGCCGGCTCGCGCGCCTCATCCTCTCCGACATCATCA
>DASUSL010000520.1:0-18138 GCA_036375135.1 Thermoanaerobaculia bacterium
CGAGGGTGGCGAACAGTTGCATGGATGCATCCTGGACCGGCCAGGAGGTGCAACCGTGCATGTGCAGTAAAGGGCGGGTAAAGAAGGGGACCGGCCGGCGGGACGGTTCCACCGGTGGCGACCACGATGTCCGACGCCGACAACCCTTTCGCCCGGTCGCGACGAAGGCGAAACTCTTGCGACGACTGTTTCCGGCCGGCAGTCACCGTCGTAAAGCGAACGCGCCTCAGGTCGGCGCCCGCGTCGCGTCGCGTGGTCTCATCTGAGGGTAAACGGCCCGACGATCAGCTCGTGGTCCATGACTCGTTCATCCGCTCGGCGACTCATGTGAGAGCGCGCCACGAGTGGCTCACCAACGGGGATACAGTGATCATGACGCGCCCGGCGATGGCATTACGGCTCCTCCAGCGATGTGGTTTCGCTGAACACGCGACGTAGCGCACAGCATCGTTGGCATTGCACTTCACGCGCTTGGGCGCCGCGCGGTGCCGCTGCGCGAAGAAGCACCACTTCTGGTCATAGGGTAGGGAGACGCACCGTAAAGTCACTCCTATACAGCTGGACCTGGAGTTTCTGGTTCCGAGGATGATCGTGAGCCGGCTCCCAAGCTCTGTAGAGGCTGACGAGCACCTCGGAGGAGGAATGAATGCGCTTCTCGGCATTTCTCAAATTTCTGATCGTCATCGCTCTCGTTGCCGCCGGTGTCGGGGTGATTCTCGTAGACGTCGGGGTGAACATTCCGCTGCTGAAGTATCAAAATGCCGAGGCCCATGGTGTTCCCATCGGCATCGGTGTCCTCGTTGTCGCGGTGGCAGTTGCGCGTCTTTGGAAGATCACGCATCAAGCGCATTATGTAGACACGTACGAAACGCGCGCGCCTGATGGGACGGTAACATCGGTTCGTCGAGAGAGCGACTACATCACAAGGGTCTCGCCGCCACCGTCGCCGGATAAGAAACTCTAGTGATAGACGTTGCGCTGTTGCATAACGAGGCGGAGCTATGGAAACGTCCGCAGGCGGTCCTGACGAATATGTAGTGGCACTGCGCACATCTACAGACAGAGCGCGCAACTTACTGTACTTCGTCGCGGTTACAACGGTGCTGGTGTTCGCCGTGTACCACAACATCGCGGCCGACAGCTGGCCACGTCGTCGGCTGGATGCATGGTACCGATACGTGCGCGAAGACGGAAACATCAAGCCGATTCCGCAGGAGGTTGCCGGCGGTGACCTCGAACGTCTAAAAGACTTGCGCAGTGAATACGTCGAGCAGTTTGCGTCCCGTGTGGTGTTCGCGGCCTCACCACTTCCCGGTGTCGCAATGGACGTGAACGACTTGCCACTCGTCGGCGGCCTGGCGCTGACGCTACTGATGATCCTGTCAGTGACGGCGATTGCGCGTGAACACGAAACTTTGTACCTGGCGCTCTACAAAGTACGACTGATATGTGAGGAGGATGGCGCGAAAAGCGCTCATGGAGGAAGCCGTGCGAATCTTCTTTACCATGCACTCGCCATGACACAAATGCTCAACTCGCCACCCACGTTGGCGCGCTGGAAGCCACGGCCGCTAGTCGCTCCGGTGTGGCGTCTAGCTTTCCTGCTTCCGTTCTACGTCTATTGGCGTGTCCTCGAGAATGAAGTGGCCACCAGTCATGTCAGCTATATCGTCTCTGAAGTGAACGCAGAACGTAATCTCCAAGTGTACGGCACTCTAGCAGCGGCGCTTCTGCTTCTCGGCTTGGTAGCGTGGGCACATACAAGTGCAATGGCTGAGCGGTGGGATCGTGCATTTCTACGGATTAACCCTCAGCGCCGTGCGGCCCCTCAGGCGAGTATATTCACGTGGTTACGCATACGCTTAACGCCGCTCACCACGTCTCGCCTCACCCGCCAACAGTTAACGAGCGCAGTTGTGGATGCTCTGGAGGTTCGTGACCAGGCAGTTGATACCTATGAGGTGCCAGTTGAAGTGCGGGTGCCATGTCGTTCAAGGAGGATCCGAATGCAACATGTCCGACGGATGCGCGAGCAGTTATTGCTTGCCGGTTCGAGGGAGGCGCGTCTTGCGCGGCTATCGTCGGACTGGTCAAAGATTCAACTAGTGCGATTTGCGGCGATATCCAGCATGAAACGGCCCACTGAATGGCTGGTGAAGGGCCTCTGGACGGTGAAGCAAGCGCGCCCTTAGCCAAGTCGCACGGCATGGGCTGACTTCTCAATGCAACGGAGTCGGTCGCGCGGTCCGGGGAACACGATGGCGTGCGTCGCCGGAGTCGAGCGACTGCGGACGATGCGGGCGTTCCCCCAACGTGTCCCCTCGAATGGCGGCGAAGATTCACGACGTTGACGTAACGGCGTCAGCGCAGCCGCCGCAGCACGCGCGGCGCGAGCACGTACTCCAGCGAGACCGCGCCGTCCGCGGCGATGGTGACGACGTAGCAGCCGCCCTTCTTCAATTCGACCACGCCCTTCGGCTTGCGCACGCCGAGGAGAGCGAGGAAGAAGCTCGTGAGCGTCGGCTCGTGGCCGACGTAGACGGCGCGGCGGTGCGGCGCCTCCGCGAGCAGCGCGCGAAACGCCTTCGCATCCGAGCCGGGCGTGAGCTGGTCGGCGGTGTGGATCTTCACCTCTTTGCCGTACGCCTTCGCCACTGCCTGCGCGGTCTCGACCGCACGGATCAGCGGGCTGGTGTAGATCGCGTCGAGCTTCGGGAAGAGCTCGGCCAGACCGCGTGCGACCTCGCGCATGCGCGCGCGTCCTTCCGCGGTCAGCTTGCGCGCCTCGTCCGTTCCGTCAGCCGATTTCTCCTCGGCGATGCCGTGGCGGAGCAGGATGATGGTGCGTTCGGCGTCAGTGGGGGCTGCTTTCGATTTCGACATGCTTTTCGAACACCTTTCCGAAGTATTGGGCGCGTTTCGAGGCCGAGGCGATGTCGACGTGGGCATCGCCGCGGAGGCGGACGTGGAACGTCACCGTACCGTCGTCGACCTGCAGGGCGACGTCGCGCACCGTGCGGCGGCGGCCGCGGTCGAGGCCGTCCGCGATGCGCAGGATCGCGGCCAGCCTGCGCACCACTTCCTGCTGCGACGGCGAGAGCTGCGCGAAGTTCTCGTGCTTCTCGTCGGGAGGACTCTTGCGGAAGTAGCGGGCCACGTTCGCCACCACCGCCACCTGATCGCCGGTGAAGCCGCGCAGGCCGGCGTGGCTGATCAGGTAGTACGAGTGTTTGTGATGGTCCTGATAGGAGACGTGCATCCCCACCTCGTGCAGCAGCGCCGCGTACTCGAGCAGTTCGCGCTCGCCCATGCGGAAGCGATGCAGCTCCTGGGTCTGGTCGAAGATGCGCAGC
The DNA here is from genome assembly GCA_036375135.1 of Thermoanaerobaculia bacterium. Taxonomy (GTDB): domain Bacteria; phylum Acidobacteriota; class Thermoanaerobaculia; order Gp7-AA8; family Gp7-AA8; genus QHVT01. The sequence continues at coordinate 3,354 of DASUSL010000520.1, forward strand.
GCGAGCCGGGCCACGTGCATCGCGTGCGCGCGCTCCACGTCGCTGCGTTCCATGAGGGCGAGGACGGACGAGCGGCGCACGCTGCCCCCGGTGGCCTTCTCCTCTTTCTCGCGCAGGCGGTCGAGCACGACCTCGACGATGCCCTCGCGCAGCGCGGCGTCGCAGGCGCGCAACTGCTGCATCTCCAGGCGGCGCATGATCTCGTCCAGCACGATCGCGCCGGCCAGGAGCGTCTCCGCGCGGCGCTCGTCGATCGAGAAGGTCTGCGCGCGCTCGGCCACGCCGAGCGGCGCCAGCTCCCCGATGAGCTCGCGCAGACGTTTGCGCGACAGCCACTTCAGCCCCGAGGCCATCGTCTCGCCGCTGGCGGCGAGCGAGGCCAGGGTGACGATCGTGCCGGAGGTGCCGACCGCGAAGTCGAAGCCGAGGGTGGAGACGTGCGCCAGCGATGCCTTGAGCCGTTTGCGCACGTGCGCGCGGCAGTCCGCGACCATGGCCGCGGTGGCGGCGCGGTCCAGGTCGAACATCTGCGCCAGCCGCAGCGCGCCGAGCGGCTCGCTGCCGGTGAAGAAGACCTCCTCCGCCGTCGCGGCGATGAACTCGACGCTGCCGCCGCCGATGTCGATCACCAGCGCGGTGCCGCCGTGGAAGTCGATGGCCTTGCGCACGGCGCGGTAGATGTAGTCCGCCTCCTCCTCGCCGGAGATGACACGGATTTTGATCCCCGCGGCGCGCTGAGCCACGGCGATGAAGCGGCGGCCGTTGGGCGCCTCGCGGATGGCGCTGGTGGCGACGGCGGCGATCTCCTGCACGTCCCAGCGGCGGGCGATGCCGGCCATGCGGCGCAGCGCGTCGAACGCAACGCGGGAAGTGGCCGGCCTCGCTACCGTCCATCGTGGTACAGTTTCCGCTCGATGAAACGCGTCGTCCAGATGTTCAGTAGTTTTCAAGATGGCGACGCGGCTGACGACCAGTTTTACGCTGACCTCACGCCCGGGGAGCGTCTCGATATCCTCCTTGAACTGATCGAACGACATCGGAGCACGCTTGGCGAAGCTGCAAGCAGATTTGAAAGAGTTCATCGGATTATTGAACTCTCACAACGTTGAATATCTCCTGGTCGGTGGCCATGCCGTGGCATTTCATGGTCACCCTCGCTATACGGGCGACATTTCATACGAATGTCGCCGTCGAATGTACGGCGACTACTCACGGTGCTGAGCGCATTCGGATTCGGTAGTCTCAACATCACCGAACGCGACCTGCTCGAGCCGAAACGAATCTGCAGTTGGGTCACCCGCCAAACCGAATTGACATTCTCAATCCAATTTCGGCAGCTGGTCGACAGAAAGATCTGGCAGACCTGGAAAAGCTGCTTGCGGTAGCGAAGCGAAAAAAAACGCCGACTAACCTCGTGTGAAGGTGGCACGGGCCCGGCAGCCGAACTGCCTGCATTACGTGCTGAACGATCCGAGCAGGGCGTACAAGCACCGCGCCTCTCCTTGGCGTACGGCCACTCGCCGTTATAGACGCGGCGGAACTCGTTGCGCCGCCCCCTCACCCTGACCCTCTCCCCGCGGTGCGGGGAGAGGGTCGGGGGCGTCGTGAGGATTACCGCGTGAGCACTGCGTCGCCGGTCTTGTTGTCGGTGACCGAGGCGTAGACGAAGAGCGGGGCGGTGGCGGTCCAGGTCACGTAGAAGTCGTTCTGGCCGCGGCTCGCTTCAGGGACGCTGGCGATCAGGCCGAACGCGGCCTGCTGGAACATGGCGTAGCCGGGGATGGTGATGGTGTTCGAGCCGAGGACCGCGCCGTCCGAGGCGCGGCGGGCGACGAACGTCGCCGTCACGGGCGTCGAGGCGGGGTTGAAGTAGCCGATGTTGGTGCGATAGTCGGCGTTGTTGGCGAGGAACGGCATCGTGCCGCTCGTCTCCGCGGTCTCGTCCGCATCGAAGGCGAAGCCGGCCGTGCCCTTCCCTTCCGCGCGCAGGTCGTTGATGACGCGGGCGGTCGTGAGCACGTTCTGGTCGGAGGTGATCTTCACGCCGCCCAGGCCGCCCGACACGCCGAGCGTGGCCAGCATGACGTCGTCGAGCACTCTCTGCTCGCCCGGCACGACCGTGATCGTGCGCGTGACCGAGGCCGCGCTGTTGCCGGCGGCGTTCTGCGGGAAGAAGTCGAGCGTCACGTTCGCGACGCTGCCGCCGTTGTTGATGATGCGCATGTCGGTGACGAAGTTCGTCCCCGCCTGCCCCGCCACCTTACCGATGACCGGCAGCCAGGCTACGCGCGAGCCGTCGCCTTCGGCGCGCGCGAGCTGGCCGCGCACCGCACCGCCGGGAAACTCGGCGTTGTGCACGTTGACGTAGTAGCCGGTGGGATTGGCGTTGAGCTGATTGGCCAGCTCCTGCGAGATGGTGGTCGTGCCGTTGGTCAACGTGTTGACGTTGAACGGGACCACCACGCCGCCGTTCGTGCCGGCCGCGCCGATGTGGATGTGCGCGTCGGTCGGCGTGGCGATGTTCTGCACGAAGACGGTGTAGTTCAGCGTCGTGCCGTTGATGGTCACCACGGCGAAGCCGACGCCGTCCGGATCGCCGGCCGGCGTCTCGGCGGCGCCCGTGAGCTGCGCGCTGTACGACTGTGCGAGCGCGGCCGTCGACAGAGAGAAAAGAAGAATGAGAAGGATGGCGAGCTTTTTCATGTCGTCCTCTTAGTTGTCCGAGAAGTTGGCCCAGCCGCTGAGCACCCAGTCGTGGCCCGGGCCGACGGCACCGATGAAGTCGACCGGCTGGAGGAAGCCGTCGTCCGGCGGGACGGCCACGAAGTCGGCGTCGAGCGCGGGAGAGCCGGCCAGCGGCATGAGGTCGGGCATGAGCGTGTCGAGCAGCGTCGCCTCCCCCATGGCCAGCATCGGATCGCTGTTGCGGTTGCGGGTCATGGTGGAGAAGAGAAAGTCGCGCGTCTGCTGCGCGCGGTCGCTGCCGGTGAAGCCGGAGTCGGTGAAGTTGCCGTGCAGGAGCGAGTGGTTGACCGCGAGCTCGCCCGCGCCGATGGCGTTGAACGACGCGTCGTCGCGCACGGTCACCGGCGCGCGGCGGCTGCCGGTCAGGATGGTGTTGTAGAACTTGCCCGCCGTGCCGCGGCGCAGCACGAAGCCGTAGTTGCCGCGCGGACCGCTCTCGCGCACGCCGGTCACGTTGTACACGCGCGGGTTGGTCTGCGGCGTGAGCGTGAACGTCTGCGGGTGGTTGTCGGACTCGGTGAGGATGTTGCCGTCGTCCTCGTCGTTCGAGGCGCGCTTGATCAGCGCGGCGAACTGGATGGAGCCGGAGTAGCCGTTGTCGAAGTCGAGACCGTCGTCGGCGAAGGCGATGGCCAGCAGGTGCTTCGCGTTGACGGTGCCGCCGAAGAACTCGAAGGCGTCGTCCTTGTTGTGCAGCACTTCGATGTAGTCGACGACCGTCCCGTTGCCGACGCCGGCCAGCGTGAGGCCGTTGATCTCCTGGCCGGTCGAGATCTCGAAGCCGCCGAACTCGAGGCGGATGTAGCGGAGCACGCCGCTGTTGTCATTCGGATTGGTGCCGCCGTAGCGATACGCGGCTTCAGAAGGAAGCCCTTCCAGCGTCGGCTCGCCGGAGTTGACGGGAGCGCTGCCGAGGACGACCAGCGAGCCCCAGTCGCGCTGGGCGCGGCTGCCGACGCGCTGCGGCGAGGTGAAGATGATCGGGCGGCGCGCGGTGCCGTCGGCCATGATCTTCGCGCCGCGCTGGATGAAGAGCGTGGCCGTCGTGCCGGCGCCGTAGATGACCGTGCCCGGCTCGATGGTGAGCGTGGCCGGCGCGGCCACGCCGACGAAGTTGTTCAGCACGTAGCGCTTGTTCGCGGTCCACGTCGTCGAAGCGGTGATCGTGCCGGTGACGGTCACGCTCTCGGTGACGTACGAGTACATCGCGTTCGAGCGCGAGAGCACGCGCTTGCCCGCGGCGTCGCGCAGCTCGATGACCCACTGATGCAGCCCTGTCTCGTTCGCGGGCGTGGCGATGGAGCCGCCCAGCGCGCCGTTGACGCCCCAGCTCAGCGCCGACGAATCGGACGACGAGCCGAAGAGGACGAAGTCGTTCAGCGCCGGCGTGAAGACCGGCACCGGCGTGGCGGTGGAGCCGAAGAGATCGGCCTGCTGTCCCGCGGCGAGCAGGCCGCCGGCGAGGTTGTGGTAGCGGCGCTCGCCCGTGGTGCGGTTCTCGCGGTAGAGGTACATCGTCACCGGCGCGCCGTAGCCGTTCGGGTTGACGGTCAGGCGGAGCTGCAGCGGCTCGCCGGGGAGAAAGGTGTAGTAGTTGGTCTCGAGCAGGACGACGGGACGCGGCCCTTTGACGTCGGCGAGCTGCGCCGCGTCGATGGTGTCGAGCAGCGCCGCGCGCTTCGCCCAGTCGCGCGCGAACAGCGGCGCGGCAAGGCACACGATGGCCAGAAGAAACGAAAGTTTTCTCATTGATTGATCTCCTGTGTTGGACTTCAGAACGGGGTGTAGCTGAGCGAGAGACTGACCTTGCGGCCCGGGTCGAAACGGCGCTGGAGGACACCGCCCTGCGTGAACTCGCGCTTTTCGTCCAGCACGTTCGTGGCGGCGAGCTTCAGCTCCACGCCGCGTGCGAACGCCTCGAGGCTCTGCGAGAGCACGACGTCGAACGAGGTGAACGCGCCTTCATAGATGTCGGGCAGGCCGAACGCCCCGACCTCGGTCAGGCGCTGGCCGCTGTACGCGCCGAGGAGGCGGAGCATCGTGCCCCACTGCGGCTGGTAGAACTGCAGCGCCGCGTTGCCGACCTGGTCGGACTGCCCTTCCAGCGGACGGTTGGGCTCCGCGCCCATCGTCACGTCGGACTGGATGTACGCGTAGTTGAGGTTCACCGACCAGTGGCGCGCCACCGGCCGGCGGTACTCGAGCTCGAGGCCCCACAGCGTGGCCTCGTCGGCGTTGATGTACGACTGGCGCAGGTCGGTGGTCGGCTCGATGACGCGCTCGATCGGCGAGTCGATCTTCTTGTAGAACGCGCTGGCCGCGATCACTTCGCCCGAGGCGGGGAACGTCTCCCAGCGCAGATCGAGGCCGTCCAGCGTGGCCTGGCGCAGTTCGGGATTGCCCGCGACCGAGCGTCCGCCGGCGACTTCCACGAACGTGAACGGGCTCAGCTCGCGGAACTCCGGACGGTTGAGCGAGCGTCCGTAGCCGAAGCGGAGGTTCGTGCGCGCGGCGAGCTGCCAGACGACGTTGAGCGAGGGGAGGAGATCGCGGTTTTCGTTGCTCGACGCGACGGCGTTCTCGACGTCGAACGGATCGAACGTGGTCACGATCTGATTCGAGCTCTCGTAACGCGCGCCGGTGATGACGCGCAGGCGTCCCGACGTGAAGTCGCCCATCAGATACGCGGCGTCGACGGCCTGCTCCGCGTCGTAGGCGTCGTTGACGCCCGTGACCTCGCGGATCTCGAAGCCGTTCGGGCCGATGTTCGCCGGCGTGAAGATCTCGTCGGGCGTGCCGGTGAGGTCGAGGCCGACCTGGTTCGCGGTGGTGAAGCGGAAGCGGCGCGCGCCGAAGTCGCGCACGCGCCGGAGGCGGTCGACGCCCCCCTTCAGCGACCCGGACCAGCGCTGCGGCGCGAAGAAGGTGGTGTACGAGAGGCCGCCCTGCTGCACTTCGTCTTCGAGTCCGAAGTACTCGACCTTGCCCGACTCGGCGAAGCCGGTCTGCAGCTCGTACACGCCGGCGTCTCCCTCGCGGTAGATGTTCTCGCGCAGGTCGGAGTCGTTAGTGGCGCTGGAGTGGGCGAGGCTCCACTCGACGAGGCTGCCCATGCCGGGGCCGCTCAGGTTGTGATCGCCGCGCAGCCGCGTGGAGAAGATCTCCTCGAGCTGGTAGCGCACGCGGTAGTCGCGAATGAAGCCGCCGGTCGTGGTCTGCAGCCCTTCCTGATAGCGATCCTCGGAGGTGGCGTCGCGCGTGAGCACGCTGTTCAGGTAGATGCGGTTCTGGTCGTTGAGGCGCAGCGAGACGTTGCCGACGAAGCCGGCGCTGGCGGTCTCGCGATCGAGCGTGAGGTCGTAGTCGTTGGAGGGGACGAGCACGCCGCCGGCGTCCAAGCCGAAGAAGCGCTGCTCTTCCTCGATGACGTCGTAGCCGTGGTTCGAGACCGCGGAGAGGACGACGCCGACGGGACCGAAGGTGTTGCCGTACGTCAGTGCGAAATCGGTGGCCGGCGTGGCGGACGTCGAGCGGCCGGTCCAGTGGCCGGCCAGCGCCTCGCCGAAGGCCTCCAGCTCCTGCGGGCTGTAGCCGCTCGGATCGAGGATGCTGCGGCGCTTGAGAAAGTCCGCCGGAATGGCGGACGACATCGGCTGGCCGCCGCGGCCCCAGCGATCGAGGCCGCCGGCGTAGCGGCGCACGTTCTCGCCGGTCGCGCCGCTGTTGTACGAGGAGCCGAGGGTGACTTTCATCGTGGCGGAGCTGGGGAACTGCGTGGTGGTCATTTCCACGACGCCGCTGCCGAAGTCGCCCGGCTTGTCGGGTGTGTACGTCTTGACGACGTTCACGGTGTCGAGAAGTTTGGCGGGGAAGAGGTCGAGGGGGACGACGCGCTTTTCGGTCTCGGTGGTCGGGAGCGTGGAGCCGTTGATGGTCGTGCCGCTGTAGCGCTCGCCGAGGCCGCGGACGAAGACGTACTTGTCGCCGAGGAGCGTCACGCCGGTGAGGCGCTCGACGACGCCGGCGGCGCTGGAATCGGGGGTCTTGCGAATCTCTTCGGCGGAGATGGAGTCACTCACTACCGGCGCCTGGCGGCGGCTTTCGAGGATGGCCACTTCGCCGACGGTTGCCGTCTCGGCCGTGACTTCGACGGTCTCGCCGAATGCGGGGACGAGCTTGAAGGCGACGTCGAGCTTCTGCCCCGTGGTCAGCTTCACCTTCGACTGCACGGGCTGGAAGCCGTCGAGCACCGCCTCGATGGTGTACGCGCCGGGCGTGAGTCCGTCGATGCGGAACTCTCCCTCGCTGCCGGTGACGGTGACGCCGGGCGCGCCGCCGTCGCGCGTGGCGGTGACGGTGACGCCGGGGATGGCGGCGCCGCTGTCGTCTTTGACCGCGCCGGCGACGGTGGCGCTGCCGAGGGTCTGTGCGTTGACGGTGAGGGTGAACAGAAGGAGGATGTGCAGCAGCTTCGTCATGTTGGGACGGTTTTAGGCTTCGGCCGCGCGTCCCGATTGCACAGCGTGTAAACCGCGCGTAAAGCGACGCGTCACCGCGCGTGAACTCGTCTCAATTCACACCGCACGCGTCGCGACTTCACGCCGGCTTCACCCGGCGCTCCTACATTCACGCCCCATGCGACCCGTGGCCATCATCGAATCGGATGCGGTGCAGTGCGCGCGATGGCAGGAGGCGGTGGCGACGGCGGGCCTTCGCTATGAGACGTTCCCCACGACCGGCGCGGCCCTGGCGCGCCTGCGCCAACGCGCCTGCGCGCTGGCCATCGTCGGCATCGACGCCGGCGACGACTTCTATCGCGAGGCGAGCACGCTCGCGCCGCTGATCGTGGTCTGCCACGACTGCGCCTCCGCGCTGGAAAGCGGCGCGGACGACTGCGTGGCTCGCACGACCTCGGCACGCGAGCTGGCAGCGCGCATCCACAGCGTCCTCCGCCGCACCCCGCAGCCGAAGGAGGCTGCGTCGATCTCGATCGCGGAGATGCGCGTCCGCACCGGCGCGACGAGACACGACCTCACGCGCGGCGAAGCGGAGCTGCTGGCCGTCCTGCTCCAGCACGCCCCCACCCCCGTCTCGATCCACACGCTGGTCGAGCTCCTCGGCGCGCGACGCGGCACGGTGGAGTCGCGCATCAAGAGCGTGCGCAGGAAACTCGGCCCGGGACGGCTGGTGAGCCGCGGGAGTCTGGGGTATCAGTTGGTGGCGGAGTCGCGTTCCAGTACGGACACGGTCGACGCAACAGACGAGTAGCTCCACGCTGCGCGCGGTCGCCGCTCGCGGCGGCTCCTGAGAGTTCCGCGCGGGCGTGAACGCTGGGCGCGACGTTCCGCCGCACCCAGCCGTATTCGGATGAACGGGACGGTCGGTCAGTCGTGCGCCTGCAGGTCGGGAGTTTTCCGCGTCGGCCAGGTCTCCATTCGGCGCGCATGCGCGCGAGCCTGTTCGGCATGCCTGCGGAGTCGATCGTCACGTGTTCGTTCCGCCTCTGCCGATACGACGTCAGCGTAATAGAGAACTGCCAAGGCAGCGAAGCGGTCCTGCGCGCGCAGCAGTGAGCCTCACCCTGACGTCATCGCGGCGGCGCCGCGAGGAGCGGGTTCGGTCCGATTCTCCTCGTGTTCGGGTGGTTCGACGCGAACACGGCGACGAGCTGGAACGGCTCGCGTCCGGCGTTCACGAACGTGTGAGGCATGCCGGGCGGCACCTTCGCCACGTACGGCGCCTGCACCGTGAACGTCTTTTCTCCGACGCGATACCGAGCGGTACCCTCGAGCAGGATGTGTGCCTCCTCGACGTCATGAACGTGCAGGCCCGGGCCTCCGCCGGCGTGGGTCTCCGTGATGATGAACGACAGCTTTTCGAAGCCGTACTCGTCGCCCGTCAGGCGATGCGTGAACTCGCCAGGCACGCGATAGTAGTGTTCGAGCTGATCGAACGTGAAGTACAGGGCGTCTGCATCGTGCGGCTTCTCGGGCGGATGCGTGAATGCTTCCCGAGGCAGGGTCGCAGGCGCGGCCGGCACCGGAGCGCTGGCCGGCGGATGCGCAGGCGCCCGGCATCCGGCACACACCATCACCAGCAGAGATAGACAGACATTCGAGAGCACGCGAGCCGGAGTGCGTTCGTTCCCTGCGGTTTCCATGCAGGCAGCGTATGCGAGATCGGACGGTGCCTCTCCGCAAATCGAGTACAGTCGCGACGCCGATGTGCAAGTGCGGCAGGGGGAACTGATGGCGAGAGGCACTGGAAAAGCTCCGAAGCAAATCACCTGGATCATCTGTCTCGTGCTTTATGTCATCGCGCTGGCCGTGCACTTCGGAGTCGTCCGGCTCTCCGGAAACGTCGGCGAGTGGGCGTGGATCATCGGCTTCGGTCTGCTACTCGCCGCGGTCCAGGTCCGCGGTTTGTAGCTGCAGCGGCGACGTGGCCGGTCCGTTCAACACCTCGCCCCGCGTGTCGAAGCGCGAGCCGTGACACGGGACATCCCAGCTCGTCTCCGCGCCGTTCCACGCGCGCGAAAGACTCCACCATGTGTTGCCTGCCGCCGGTGTCGATGCGGCCGTGCTCGAACTGGATCCGGTCGTTCTCGAGCACGGCCACGAATGCTGCCATTTTTGTCCAAAACCTACTGGACATTTTCAGTGGCTTCGACGACACTGCGCGAATTCCATAGGAAAGGCAGATCCCCTACAAATGACCAGGTCGTACAGGTCCGCATGGCTGCGGCTTGTCCTCGGTGTTGCCATCGCCATCCACGCAGTTTCCCTTTCGGCGGCATCTCTCTGGTTCGGTGACAAGGACGGCCTCCACCGGATCGACACCGCCTCCAACCAGGTCGCCGCCACCGTGCCGTTCGAGCCCACCGTCGGCATCGCCGTCAGCGCGACCGACGGCTTGCTCTGGACGCTCTCCCAGGAGCGTCTGGCGCGCCTCAGCGAGCAGGGCGTCCTCCAGTTCCAGGTCGCGCTGCGCGACCTCGGCACGGCACTCGGCGCGCCGCGCCACCTCGTGCTCAACCCGAACGACGGCAGCGTCTGGGCCGCCTTCGAGAACCGCATCCTGCATTTCGACGCCACCGGCGCGCTGCGGCAGACGCTCTCCGTCAGCGCCCGCGATCTCGCGGTCGCGCAGGACGGCAGCCTCTGGATCCTCGGCTCGTCGGCGTTGCAGCAGCACGCCGCGTCGGGAGCGCTGCTCCGCAGCGTCCCTGTCGCGCAGAAGCTGCGGCAGCTCGCCCTCGACGACTCCGGCGCCGCCCTCTGGCTGGCCGGCGAGAAAGACCTCGTCCGGTTGAGCCTCGACGATCCCGGTAACACGCTCGCGTCGATCCTGGCGCCGGAGACGATCTCCGGCATCTCGGTCGACCTGCAGACGGGCGACCTCTGGGCCATCGGGCAGAACGGCCTGTTCGCGTACGGCCGCGACGCGACGCCGCGCGTCAGCCGCGACCTGCGCGACTTCACCATCGCCAATCCGCAGACGCTCCTCTTCGACTTCGCCAGCCAGGCGGCGTGGGTCGGGCACCAGCGCGGACTGACCCGCATCACCGCCGCGGGCACCGTGGCGGCGGCCTTCCCGGCCGCGCCGCACGTCCTCACCATCGCCATCGGCCGCACGCCCGTCGAGATCACGCCGGTCGTCTCGATCGTCGCTCCCGAAAACGGCGCGCTGCTGAACGACGCCACGCCGGAGCTGCGCGTCGGCTACGACGCGCTGTGCAGCAGCACGCCGTGCGGATTTCCGAACAGTTTCTTCAGCACCTTCACCCTGACGGCGCTCCTGAACGGGATGGAGACCGGCTCGTCGTTCGCGTTCGACGCGTCCACGGGCGGCGCGTCGTTCACGCCGTCGACGCCGCTGCCGCAGGGAGTGAACACCTTCTCCGCGCAGGCGCGCGACAGCTTCGGCCGCCTCTCCGAGACCGTCTCGTCGTCGTTCACCGTCGACACGATCGCGCCGTCGTTCGTCAACGTCACTCCCGCGTCCGGAACGGTCGTCAGCGAGCCCTCGCTCTCGATCGCCGGCAGCGTCGATGACGAGACCGCCAGCGTGACCCTGGACGGCCAGACCACGCAGGGACAGAGCTTCAGCTTCCCGGTCACGCTCACCGAGGGCTCGAATTCGTTCACCCTCACCGCGACCGATCCCGCCGGCAACACGGCGTCGAAGCCGCTCACGTACGTCTACGAGAAGCCCAACGTGCCGCCGTCGGTGGCCATCAGCAGTCCGGTGAGCGGCACGACCTTCACCGCGCCGGCATCCTTCACCGTCACCGCGGCGGCGAGCGATTCCGACGGCTCCATCGTGCGCGTCGACTTCTTCACCAACGGCGTCGCCGCCGGCAGCGACGGCGTCGCGCCGTTCAGCGCGGACCTCGTCAACCTCGGCGCGGGCAGCTACACCCTCACCGCGCAGGCCACCGACAACCGCGGCGGCGTCACCACGTCCGCCCCGGTGAGCATCACCGTCGGCCTGCCGAACGCGCTCCCCGCCGTGCAGCTCACCGCGCCGGCCGCCGGCGCGTCGTACTTTGCGCCCGCCACCGTGCAGGTGGCGGCCACCGCCGCCGACGCGGACGGGAGCATCGTCAGCGTCGAGTTCCTCCGCAACGGCGTCGTCGAGGCGACCGTCACCGCGCCGCCGTACGCGGCCACGCTGGCGAGCGTCCCCGCCGGCGCGCACAGCCTCACCGCGCGCGCCACCGACGACCGTGGCGGCATCACCACGTCGTCCGCCGTGGCCATCACGGTCAACGCCCTCTCCGTGACCATCGACTCTCCCGCGCCGAACGCGACCATCGCCGGCGACACGATGGTGATCCGCGGACGCATCGTCGCGCCGCCGTACTCCGGCGTGAACGTCGACAAGTACACGGGCGCCGTCGACGCCGCCGGCAACTTCGCGATCCTCGTTCCCCTCACCGCGGGGGCGAACACGCTCCCCGTGACCATGACCACCGTCGACGGCACGACCACCACGCAGAACGTCTCCGTCAACGCCACCGGCGCGCGCTCGGCGATCGGCCTCGACGCCAGCCCGAGCATCGGCTTCGGGCCGATGAACGTGACCTACACCATCAGCAATCCGCTGATCTACAACATCACCTACACGATCGACGGCGCCGGCCCGTACTTTCTCCCCTCCGGCCGGTACACGCAGTGGACCTTCACCTACCCGGTGGGCGTGCACGTCCCGACCTTCGTGTTCAACGTCAACGGCACGATCTACACGCAGCGCGTGGTGATCGAGGCGCGCGACAAGGCGCAGATGGACCAGATGTTCCGCGCGCTCTGGGGCGGCCTCAATGGCGCGCTGGCCGCCGGCAACAAGGACGCGGCCATGCGCTACCTGAGCGACCACGGGAAGCTGAAGTTCGGCCCCGTCTTCGACACGCTGCTGCCGTTCATGCCGGAGATCGTGGCGTCGTACTCGCCGCTGGAACAGTCGTCGATCGGCGACCGGCTCGCCGAATACGCCGTGACGCGCATGGACGGCGCGACCAGGCGTCTCTACCTGATCTATTTCCTGCGCGACGCGAACGGCGTCTGGCGCATCGACGGGATGTGAGGGAAGGACCCCGACCAATGACCAAGATCCATCGATACTTCCTGCTCACCCTTCTCGCCGCAACGCTGGCGCTGCCCGCGTACGCGTACAACGACCGCGTCACGCACAACGACATGTCGGTCATCGCCGCCGAGAAATCGGTGCTCTATACCGACCCCTCGATCATGTACTCCCTCGGCCTGCTGCCGATCGACCGGCAGGCGTTCGTCTACACCGGTACGCTCCAGGACATCCAGGCGGGAGAGGCTCTCTACACCGCGGGGGCCATCGTCGGCCGCGGCGCGATCGACGAGGACTCCGGCAATCGCCCGCTGCACCATTTCTACGATCCCGTCTACGAACGGGGCATGGGCATCCGCTCCTGGGTCTGGATGACCGAGCCGCTCATCAGCCTGCACGATCGCTCCCTTCCCGACGCGCGTGATTTCCTCACCCGCGGCCTGACGTTCAACGAAGGGGGCGCCGCGGCCTCGCTGCGCGAGCGTCAGAACGCCGTCAGCACGATGCTGCTCAGCCTCGGCCACGCCGTCCATCACATGCAGGACATGGCGCAGCCGCAGCACGTGCGCCACGACCAGCACCTGGAGTGGATCTCGTCCTGGCGCAGCCGCTACGAGTACTACACCCGCGACCGCGCGGACTTCATCCGCATGCTGGCCATGTCGGCCACGCCGATGTTCCCCGGCTCGCCCGAGTTCAAGAAGAAGACGGACTTCTGGGCCAACAGCTCCGGCACCGGCATCGCCCAGCGCGTGAACCGCGACTTCGTCAGCCAGGGGACGAACTTCACCCTCTCGCTCCTCGGCAACGTGAACACCAGCCTCTGGTACTCGAACCCGCAGCCGGGCGGCGCGACCAACTACACGCCCGCGCAACTGTTCGGCGCGTCCATCCCCGCCGGCATCCAGTCACTGTGCAGCGATCCGGAGATCAACTGCACGATGACCATGTACTCGACGCCCATGACGCAGCGCGCCTCGACGCTCTCGATCTTCGACCAGGACCTGCATCCGAAGGGACTGGAGGTCAAATACGTCCTCCCCGGCATCGGGCCGGTGCTGACCGGACGGCTGTTCGACCTGAACCGCTTCAACTTCGACGCCGTGCATCCGGAACTGGTCCAGCGCGCGGTGTCGTACTCCACCGGCATCATCAATCACTTCTTCCGCGGCCGGCTCGAGGTGACCCCGCCGGCCACCACCGTCTACGCCGTGGCCGATCACTCCGCCGGACAGGGATTCGCGAAGATGCGCGCGGCGGTGAAGAACATCACCCCGGGCGAGGCGCTGGCCGGCGGCAAGATCCGCGCGATCGCGCGCTTCTATCGCAACGGCTGCTACAAGCCCGACCTGTCGGGAGAGTGGCAGCAGATCAACGGCGTGATGACGCCGCCCTGCCCCAGCTTCCGCCTTCCGTACGCGGAGATCCGCGTGAGCGACGAGCAGGAGGTCACCATCGCCGCCGGCGAGTCGAAGGAGCTGACGTTCAACTTCGCCACGCCGGTGCCGTTCGATGCCATCGACGTGATGCTGCAGGTCTACTACACCGGCACGGTCGGTGAGGAAGGCGACTCCTTCGCCCTCGGCGCGGCCGACGTGTCGGAGCCGACGTTCGTCGCCTTCCTGAACGCGACCGACTATTTCGAGCTCTCCGGCAACTACTACCCCTGGCAGCAGATCATCGACAACATCGCCGTGGCGCCGTATTCGACGGCCGACGTCGACGACAACAAGATGTACAACTCGCCGCCGGACGTGCGCGTCACGGGCGGCCCGATCTCGTTCGACATCTGGGCGAAGAACGGCGTGAAGATGGCGCTGTCGAATCCGCCCGTTCCGCCGGGACGCTTCATGCGCATCGCGGCACTGGTGGCGCCCGACCGTCCGTTCGAGATCCGCGACCAGATCATCGACGGCCCGATCACGGTGACCAGCCCCTCCGTGTTCTCGCCGCGCATCTACCAGATGATCAACGACCAGTTCAGCAGCATCACGCCGGTGGCGAAGCGTCGCGGACTGTTTCAGTTCAACACCACGACGTGGCATCGCTATCACCCGATCCACACGGCGAATGTGAACCTCATGCCGCCCAGTCAGGATCCGGACGCGGCCACGCCCGTCCCGGCGCTGATCACCGGCTTCGTAGCCATGAGCGCTCCCTCCGCGAGCGAGTGGACGAAGAGCATGGCGGTCTTCGACGCGATGCGCGAGGAAGCACTCGCCCCGATGCTGCGGCAGGACGACCCGGCGCAGTCGCTGCTGCAGCCGGCGTCGCCGCTTCCGATGCAGGCCGTCCCCGCGGCACCGGCCGTCCACGTGTCGCACGCGGCCGCGTCGCAGCAACAATAGTAACGACCGAGTCGGGTTGGGGGTCCGCCCCCAACCCGGCTACCTTGAAATCAGAAAGCAGAAAGCAGAAAGCAGAAATGAAGGCCGGCACCGGAAATCAGAAAGCA
>DASUSL010000521.1:0-9162 GCA_036375135.1 Thermoanaerobaculia bacterium
CCGGTCGTTCCCTTGTGCGTTGGCGGAGTGAATGCGGTCTGCTTAGAGGCCCATGAGGGCCGGTACCACCGAGGCGATGACCGCCGTCAGCGCGATGATCCAGTAGAGCGCGGCGACCGCCAATCCTTTGCCGAACGTGACCGCGCGCGAGCCGCCGAAGACGCGTCGCAGCGCGATGAAGTGATACGGGATCAACGTCAGGATCAGCAGCGCGGCCACCGGTTTCGGCAGGACCAGCCGCGCCAGCAGCATGTACAGCGTCATCACCAGAAACGCGAAGGCGTGAAAGTGGATCGAGTAGTAGAGGTGGGCGATGTAGTGCCGCTGCTGCTTGCGGTAGAAGAGCCACGTCAGCAGCGCGAAGATCGGCATGAGCACGAACATCACGCGCGGCAGGTTCTTCAGCACGGCCTGCCCGAGCATCTCGTTGTCCTGCTCGGCCTTCTGCAGTCCGCTCTCCAGCCGCCGCTCGAATTCCGTGTCCTGATTCAGCCCGGTTCTCTTGACCGTGGCCACTCCCTCCATCGCTCCCGGCAGCAGCGCGGCGAGGGTGAAGAAGATCAGGCTGAAGGTGAGATACACGCGCACCGGCGAGATGTACCGCGCCCGCCGCCCGGCCAGAAACTCCCGCGTGAGCTCCCCCGGCTTCGCCACGAGCAGCTTCACCGTCTGCAGGATCTTCCCGTCGAGATGCAGAAACTCGTGCGTCGCCTCGTGCACGAAGTCGTGCATCCCCAGATGCACCGACGAAGCCTTCTGCCCGCACACATGACAGAACTTCCCCTGCAGCGCGCTGCCGCAGTTCAGGCAGTCCGGCTCTGTTTCGCCATGACTCACGCGCCGAGCACCTCGAAGTTCATCGCCCGCGCAGCGCGCGCGAGCTGCTGGTCGTGGGTGGCGAAGAAGAGAGGGCGTGCGCTCGGAGGAAGAACGGGTTCGTACAGGACAGCAGTGGCGAGGTGGATTGCGTCGAGGGTTGCGACGTGCGTCGGAAACGGCTGACATGCTCGTACGATGACGCCGGCGTCGATTGCCACCAGCTCCATAGCGCGAAGGAACGACGTCATCGCCGCCCGCTTCTCCCGCAGTTGTTCCTCACTCCACTTACGTTCGTGCCTCAGGCGTTCGAGCGTGCGCATGCATTCGATGCGAACGATCTCGTTGGAGAGACTGAGCTCCAGTTTTCCCCACTCCGGCAGCGCGGGCTCCTGCTCGAGCACGACGCGGAGGATGACCGACGCATCGAGGTAGGCGGAGATCACAACCCGTACTTTTTGCCCGACCGTTCGTAGTCGCGCTCTTCGATCAGGAGCCGCACGGCTTCATCGGCCAGCTCTTTCGAGCCTGTGCCCGGCTCCAGGCCCCGGAATGGATAGCGCATGCCGCGTTGCACGATTGTCGGTCCGAGCGTGCCGATGGATCGGCCGCCACGAACGATGGTGATCGATGTGCCGGACTCGACCTCCGACAGCACCTTGTCGAGGCTTTTCCGCAGTTCTTCGACCGTCACCTTTCTAATCATGTCTTCAGAATCCCTCGGTCCGCCTCCGCTGTCAACGCGGCCACGTTGCGTTGCATCCCCGCCAGCTTGGCGCGTTTGATCGCGCTCTTCGTGAACAGCGCGGAAAAGTCGGCCTGGGAGTAGCGGAGGAGGTCCGTCACGGGCGTGGCGCGATAGGAGTCGCGCGGGGCGAAGGCCGGGTGGGGGGCGGCGGGGGCGCGGTTCCAGGGGCAGGCCTCCTGGCAGATGTCGCAGCCGAAGGCGTTGCCGGCGATGGGGAGGTCGCCGAGAGGGTCGCGCGACTCGATGGTTGCGTGGCTGATGCATCTCGCCGAGTCGAGCGTGCGGTCCGCAAGGATGGCGTTGGTGGGGCAGGCGTCGAGGCAGGCGGTGCAGGCGCCGCAGCGGTCCGCGACCGTGGCCGTAGCGATGTCGTTTTCCAGCGCGGTGAGCAGCGTGCCGATGAAAAAGTACGAGCCGTCGTGCTCGTGAATGAGCATGCCGTTCCTGCCGATCCAGCCGAGGCCTGCCTGCGCGGCGTAGGCGCGGTCGGAGAGGGGGCCGGTGTCGACGTAGCGCCACGTCTTCACGCCGGGCAGCGCGGCTTCGAAGGCGCGCAGGATGCGGTCGAGGACGTCGTGGTAGTCGTCGCCGAGGGCGTAGCGCGCGACGTGGTGGCTCAGCGCGCCGGCGGGAGCAGGCGGGCGTTCGGAGGAGTAGGGGACGAGGATGGAGATGACCGAGCGCGCCCACGGGTAGCGCTCGCGCGGGTTCGTGCGCACCGCGGCGTTCTTCGCCAGATAGCCCATCGTCGCGTGATGGCCTCGCGCGATCCAGGCGGCGAAGAGGGAGGCATGCTCGTCGTCGAGCGAGCTGGCGCCGAGGTGCACCACTCCCTCCGCGCGGGCCACGCGTTCCAGTTCGGGCCAGACTTCAGAGAGTTTGTGAGTCATCGCGTCGAAGCGTGAACGTCGCCACTTCCGGCTTGCAGAGAATGCGCAGCGGAGGGATGGCGCCGATGCCGCGGCTGACGTACATCAACACGTCGCCGGCGCGATGAAATCCGGCGGCGTAGCGGGCCTCGTGCTTCGACGGCACCACCACCGAGCCGAAGAAGGGGAAGCGGATCTGTCCGCCGTGCGTGTGGCCGCAGAGCAGCAGGTCCAGACGGCGGTCGTCCAGCAGGTCGATGATGTCGGGGTGATGACTGAGCCCGATGCACGGCACGTGCGGGTCGGTACGCAGGAAGGCGGCGTCGAGATCGGGCTTGCCGCGATAGAGCTCGTCGATGCCCAGCAGGGAGATGACGTCGTCGCCGCGGCGCAGGGCGATCGAGCGATTGATGAGGAAGCGCACGCCGCGCGCGGTCATCGCGGCCACGACCCCGTCCGCGTTCGCCCAGTAGTCGTGATTGCCGAGGACCGCGTAGATGCCGTCGCGCGCGGCGAGGCCGGAGAGCAGCAGCTCCGCCATCAGCGGGATGTGGCGCTCGAAGGTGACGAAGTCGCCGCCGAGGAGGATGAGGTCGGGCTCGAAGGCGTTGGCCTGCGCCACCACTTCGCGAAAGTACGCGCGGCGGTGGAACGAGGCCACGTGCGTGTCGGTGAGGAAGACGATGCGGTAGCCGTCGAACGACGGCGGGAGATTGCGCACGAACACCTCGTGCCGCGTGATCTCGAGGTCGTAGATGTCGTTGTGTGCGCCGAGCCTCCGCAGCGACGCGAACGGGATGTGCGCCTTGCGCAGCTTGACCACCTGGCCGGGAAGCGTGCGCGTGCCGGCCACCGCGGGCTCGCCGCGCAGGAGCATGCGGAAGCGGTCGAGGATCCAGTACGCGCCGATGCCGGCGGCGATGAAGAGCCACGCGGAGCCGATCTTCGCCAGCAGCAGCGAGCCGAGGATGTTCTCCACGCGCTCCGGCGCGATGCGCTCCACGAGCCGGTTGTCGGCGGCGGCGGCGATCCAGCCGTGCAGCGGCCAGAAAAGCAGCGTCAGGACGAGCAGCAGCGGCGGCACCGCGTACAGCAGCCAGTGGAAGCGCGACTTCTCCTCGCGATGCGAGCCGAAGACGACGCGGTTCGCCACGAACAGAAACACCCGCGCATCGCCGACCAGCGCGAAGAAGAGAAGAGAGTAGAAGAGAGGGCGGAGCATTGGGTCAGTGCTGAGTGCTGAGTGCTGAGTGCTGAGGACTGAGGACTCAGGACTGGAGGCGATCAAGGATGGGGCCAATCATCGACTCGGGCACTTTGATCGTGCCGAGGGTCTCGGAGGTTTTCACGGTGCCGTGATCGTCCGAGCCTCCGGTGGTGAACTTGCCGCGGAATCTCGCCACGCTGGAGTAGCGGTGGCGGTGGTTCTCGTCGACCTGCGGGTGCAGCACCTCGACGGCGTCGATTCCCTCGTCGAGGAGCAGCGGCACGAGGCGGTTGTGGTCGGGGTAGAGCGTGGGATGGGCGATCGACGTCACCCCGCCCGCACTTTTGATCAGCGCCACGGCCTCGGAGACGGCGAAGCGCTCCTTGTCGACGTAGCCCGGTTTGCCGGTGCCGAGGTACTTGTCGAAGGCTTCCTGCACCGAGGCGACGTGGCCGGCCTCGACGAGCGCGCGGGCGACGTGCGGGCGCCCCATGGCGCCGCCGGCGGCGAGCTGGTCGACGCGGTCGGCGGAGATGTCCACGCCGAGGGCGCGGAGGCGCTCGACGATGGCGTGGCCGCGGTGTTCGCGCGTCCGGCGGAAGCGCTCCAGGCGCGACGCGATGCGCTCGTCGTGCGGGTCGAAGGCGTAGGCGAGCACGTGCACGTCGACCCCTTCCCACCCGCACGACAGCTCGATGCCGGGGACCAGCGTGATCCCCTTCGCATCCGCGTACGTCTTGATCTCGAAGTACGCGGCCAGGTTGTCGTGATCGCTGATCGAGACGATCGACAGCCCGTGCGACGCCGCCACGTCGATCACTTCCCGCGGCGAGCGCGTGCCGTCGGAGTGATACGTGTGCGTGTGCAGGTCGGCGTAGCGCATCAGGCGGTCGGGATCTCGGGCGGCGCCAGTGAGTCCATCACCTTCTGGCAGCGCGCGCACGCTCCGCCGTCGTCGGTGACTTCCTCGCGGTACTGCCAGCAGCGACCGCACTTTTTGCCGCGCGCGGGCGACCAGGCGATCGACACCGGACCGAAGCCCTCGACCTCGACCGGATCCGCACCCACCTCGGGCGACACATCGACGTGCGAGACGATGAAGAGCTTCGCCAGGTCGATGGACGTCGAGACGTTGCCGCCGAGCCGGATGTCGGCTTCGAGCGACTGCCCGATCTGCTTCGCCGCGCGCGCCTTCTCCAGCACGCTCAGCACCGCATCGCGCAGGCGCAGCACCCGCGTCCACTCCTCGGCCTGCTCGGCGGTGAGGGCCGACTCCAGTTTCGGGATCTCGGCGAGATGCACCGATGCTTCCTTCTCGCCCGGCAGCGCCTCGTAGATCTCGTCGGCGGTGAACGAGAGGATCGGGGCGATGGAGGTGACGAAACCGCGCAGCACCTCGTACATCGCCGTCTGCGCGCTGCGGCGCTCCGGCGACGCGGGGGCGTCGCAGTACATCGTGTCCTTCGACGCGTCGAGGTAGATCTGCGAGAGGTCGACCGTGCAGAGGTCGAGCACGCGGTGGTAGACGACGTGGAACTCGTACTCCTCGTACGCCTGCCGGCAGCGCGCGACGGTGCGCGCGGCGCGGTCGAGGATCCAGCGATCGAGCGGCTGCAACTGATCGAGCGGGACAGCATCCGTCGCCGGATCGAAGTCGCTCAGATTCGCCAGCAGGAACCGCGCGGTGTTGCGGATCTTGCGATACCCCTCGGACGTACGCGCCAGGATCTGCGGACCGAACGGGATGTCGTCCGTGTAGTCGCTGACGGAGACCCAGAGGCGGAGGATGTCGGCGCCGCTCTGCCTGATGACGTCCTGCGGCGAGAGCGCGTTGCCGGCCGACTTCGACATCTTGTCGCCCGCCTCATTGAGGATGAAGCCGCACGTGACCACCTCGCGGTACGGCGCGGCGCCTTCGAGGGCCGTGGCGACGAGGAGCGACGAGTGGAACCAGCCGCGATGCTGGTCGTGCCCTTCGAGGTAGACGCCGGTCGGCCAGGTCAGCTCCTCGCGGCGCTTCATCACGGCGAGGTGCGAGCAGCCGGAGTCGAACCAGACGTCGAGGATGTCGGTCTCCTTGCGGAAGCTCGTGCCGCCGCACTTCGCGCACGGCCGGTCGTGAAAGTCCGACGCGGGACGCTCGTACCACGCATCGGCACCTTCGGTGCGGAACGCCTCCGTCACCTTCGCGAACAGCTCGGGCGAGGTCACGGTCTCGTTGCACTGCTCGCAATAGAGCACGGTGATGGGGACGCCCCACAGGCGCTGGCGCGAGATGACCCAGTCGGGGCGGTTCTCGATCATGCCGTAGATGCGCTCGCGTCCCCACGACGGCACCCACTTCACTTTGTCGATCTCCTGCAGCGCCTTCTGCCGCAGTCCCGTCTCGTCCATCGAGATGAACCACTGCTCGGTGCCGCGGAAGATCACGGGGTTCTTGCAGCGCCAGCAGTGCGGATAGGAGTGCGTGATGGACTCGCTGTGCACGAGCACGCCCTGATCGCGCAGGTGCTGCACGATCTGCGGATTGGCCTTGAAGATGTGCGTGCCGGCCCAGAAGGGGACGTCGGGGGTGAACTCGCCGCGATGGTTCACCGGGGTGTAGATCTCGAGTCCGTAGCGGCGGCCGGTCGCGAAGTCGTCCGCGCCGTGGCCCGGCGCCGTGTGCACGAGGCCCGTGCCGGCGTCGAGGGTGACGTAGTCGCCGAGGACGAAGAGACCTTCGCGCTGGATGAAGGGGTGCCGGTATTTGAGATGTTCGAAGGCCGCGCCTTTGAAGACCTTGCCGGGCTTGTAGTCGGTCCAGCCGAACGTCTTCGTCACGGCGTCGACGAGCTCCGTGGCCAGGATCCAGTTCGCGTCCGCGTGCTCGACGATGGTGTAGTCGAAGTCGGGCTTCATCGCGATGGCCAGGTTGGCGGGGAGCGTCCACGGCGTGGTGGTCCAGATGACCGCGTACAGCGGCTTCTCGATCGGCAGGTCGAGCGACGTCACCGCGTCGTCGGTCAGACGGAAGCGCACGTAGACGCTGTGCGACGTGTGCTCGCGGTATTCGACTTCCGCTTCGGCCAGCGCGGACTGGTCGTACGTGCACCAGTGCACCGGCTTGAGTCCCTTGTAGACCGCGCCGGTCTCGAAGAAGCGTCCCAGCGCGCCGGCGATGTCGGCCTCGTAGTCGAAGGACATCGTGGTGTAGGGATGGTCCCAGTCGCCGAAGACGCCGAGGCGGACGAAGTCTTCGCGCTGGACGTCGATGAACTTCGCGGCGAACTGGCGGCAGGCGCGGCGGATCTCGGCGGACGACAGGTCGGCGCGCTTCGGTCCGAGCTCCTTGTTCACGGCGTGCTCGATGGGGAGGCCGTGGCAGTCCCAGCCCGGGATGTAGGGAGAGTCGAAGCCGAGCATCGTGCGCGACTTCACGACGATGTCCTTGAGGGTCTTGTTCAGCGCGTGGCCGATGTGAATGCGCCCGTTGGCGTACGGCGGGCCGTCGTGGAGGATGAACTTCGGGCGGCCGGCGGACTTTTCGCGGATGAGCTGGTAGAGGTTCATCCCGCGCCACTTCTCGAGCCGCAGCGGCTCGTTCTGCGGCAGGTTCGCCTTCATGGCGAACGTGGTCTGGGGGAGGTTCAGGGTCTTCTTGTAGTCACTACTCTCGGCCATGGTGGTCGGGCAAACTAGCACGGCCTACCCAGTCGTACAACTCACCGGCGCGTTTGATCAGATCGAACACGTCTTCTTTGACGAGATAGCGCTCCTCGACGAGTTGCAGCGTGTCGCGGGTGAAGCGGCCCAGGTACTCGTCTTTCGGCGGCAATTTGTCTTTGGGGAAGGGGACGATGGAGCCGAGAAAGCTGGCGCGATACCGCGGGAAGCCGACCGCCGCCTCGCGCAGGTTCCAGGAGCGGAACGTGGCCACGGGCGCGGTCAGGAAAGGCATGCGCACGCCGCCCAGCTCATTGCCGTTCGCGTCGACGGCGGGGACGAGCGCGGTGTAGGTGGTGGAGGGCAGGCAATCCTGCCTGCCGGGGTCGGGACAGGCCGGATTGCCTGTCCTCCACTCGGACGAGAAGGGCTGGTAGGCGAAGGGCGTCGTGGCGCGGACCAGCGTGCCGTCGGCGATGCGGGGGTAGCGGCTCGGCGGCGGGGCGGTGTTCTTCTTCACCCACGCATCCATGGCGTCGAGGAGCGCGTGCGTGAGCGGCCAGTAGTTGAGGAAGTTCTGCAGCGACTGTGCGTTTTTCGGCTTCTCGGGAGGGAAGGGGCCGCCGATGTGGCCGTGGCCGAGGAGCGCGTAGATGCGGCTGGTGGGGGCGGGGTCGACGTCGCGGGTGCCGTCGGGCGTCGTGTGGATCAGCGAGCCGCCGCGCGACCAGTATTCGTAGCCGGTGTTCATGTAGAAGATCTTCGGCACCACGTTCCCGGCCACCGCTTTGGCGAGCAGGCCGTCGTCGGTGAAGGGGAAGACGTCGACGGGATAGAACGCGGGGACGAGCGGCTGCGCGTCGCGCGACGGCTGGGCGAAGCGCTGATTGAAGCCGCCACGCCCCGCGCCGGCGACGTGCACGAGCAGGCCGTCGAAGACCTGCCGCCCTTCCTCGTCGGCGTTGAAGCCTTCGTAGACGAGGTGGCGCAGGAAGCGGCCGCTCTGCGAGATGCCGAAGCCGTACGCGTGCCGGATCGATTTGTCGTCGTGCTTGAGGTACGAGACGAAGTCGCGCACCGCGGCCAGCCCCATGCCGACGATGGCCGGATCGGCGGCGGTGTACGTGATCTCGTAGATCTTCCCGGGCACGAAGCCGCCGTCGAGGGCGATGGTGGTGTCGCTGGTGAAGCGCCACTTCTTTTTCGAGAGGACGCGTTTCGGCGCGACGACGTCATCGCGCTCGGTGAGCACCGCGTCTTTGCGTTCGGCGACCGGATAGCCTTTGCCGCCGATGGTGCCGGAGATCCAGTGTCCGATGGTGTGCTCACGCACCGGCTCTTCGACGATGAAGTCGCTGCGCACTCTCCCCTTCACCCCTTTGGCCACGGGCGCGTACAAACGCAAACGTCCCGCTTCGTCGCGCACGTCGAACTGCCAGCCGAGCCACGCCAGCGTGTAGCCGCGGACGAAGGGGAAGGTGTCTCGCGCGGGATCGGAGAAGCGTCCCAGGCCGCCGCGGTTGGGGACTTCGAGGAAGAGCGTCTCGTTGCCGCCATGCTTCGGCTTGAGCATCACCAGGTCCGCGGCGAACTCGTAGGAGCTGGCCAGGTCGAGGTCGGTGATGGCGCGGTTGTGCGCATTCTTCGGATCGACGGCGAAATGCACCTTCGCGTCGATGCGCTCGTAGCCGTGGGCGACGTCGGCGCGTTTCAGGACGTCGACGCGGGTGACTCTCGCGGAGGCGGGGAGGGTGAGGAGGAGGGCGAGGAGGAGTCTCATGGTTTCGGAGTCGCAAAGGCTCGAAGTCGCAAAGTCTCAAAGTCTCAGAGGAGCGCCGGCGTCCCGCCGGCTGCCGCGCGGGCGTCTCGCCCGCGCG
>DASUSL010000522.1:0-4275 GCA_036375135.1 Thermoanaerobaculia bacterium
TTCACGCGCGAAGGCGAGGAGCGCATCCTCTTCCTCGGGACGCTCGATTCCTTGAACGGACACGTGGCCCGCGAGAAAGCGCGTGCCCTCGAACAGCACCTCGCGGTGCAGTCGCAGGAGCTGGCCTCCGTGCGCCACGACCTCGGCGTCGTCGCCCATCAGCGCGCCGAGCTGACCGCGCAGATCGAGGCCATGCGCCGGAGCCGCTTCTGGAAGGTGCGCGAGGCGTGGTTCTCCGTGAAGCGGAAGGTCGGCCTCACCGACGAAACCTAGTGGACCGCCGGCCTCCCGGCCGGCTGTCTGGGGCGGCGTCCCGCCGCCCCGCCCGGAGCGCGGGCGAGACGCCCGCGCAGACAGCCGGCGAGGACGCCGGCGGTCCACCTGTGTGCGGAGCGCCGCCGTCTCGGCTGCTGCCCGGGCGGCGTCCTCGCCGCCCGCCCCGGGGGTGGCGGCGCGGGACGCCGGCGCTCCGCATCCGATGAATGAAACGTAACAGTCATTTCCGCGTATAAACCGCCCAGCATGAGTAAAACCAAAATCATCATCGCTGTGATCGTGCTGCTCGCGATCGCGGGTATCGTCTTCGCCTCCGTCCGTTCGAAGGGGAAGGAAGGGATGCCGGTCGCGCTCGGCAAGGTGGAGCGCGCGGACATCGTCAGCAAAGTGTCGTCGAACGGCCGCATCGACGCGAAGCGCAAAGTCGATCTCTCCGCGCACGTCATGGGGCAGATCGTGAACCTGGCCGTCCGCGAGGGCGACGTCGTCCAGAAGGGCGCCTTCCTCCTGCAGATCGACCAGAAACAGCTCGCCGCCTCGGCCGAAGGTGCCGCGGCCTCGATGCGCGCGCTGCTGTCGGACCGCGACGCCGCGCGCGCCAGCCTCGTCGAGGCGGAGCGCAACTTCGAGCGCGCGCGCAGCAACTACGCCGAGAAAATCATCCCGCAGGCCGAGCTCGACCGCGCCCGCTCGGCCCTCGACTCCGCGCGCGCCAACGTCTCCTCCATCCAGCAGCGCATCGGGCAGGCGCAGGCCAACGTCACCGCCGCGCGCGACACGCTGTCCAAGACCACCATGACCGCGCCGATGGGCGGCATCATCACCGCGCTGCCCGTCGAAGAGGGCGAAGTCGCGGTCATCGGCACGATGAACAATCCCGGCACGAAGCTCCTCACCATCGCCGACATGAGCGAGGTCGAGGCGGTGATGGAAGTCGACGAGACCGACATCCCGAACGTGAAGGTCGGCCAGCGCGCCACCGTCACCATCGACGCCTATCCGAACAAGACCTTCTCCGGCCTCGTCACCGAGGTGGGCTCCAGCCCGATCACGGGACTCGGCGGAACCACCGGCTCCGAGGCGATCAACTTCGAGGTGAAGATCACGCTCGAGAATCCCCCGGCCGGCGTGCGCCCCGGCTTCTCCGCCTCGGCGGACATCATCACCGGCACGCGGAACAAGGCGCTGGCCATCCCCATCCAGGCGCTGGTCGTGCGTGAGAAGAAGACCGGCGACAAGTCGGTCGACGAAGAAGGCGTGTACCTCAACCAGAACGGCGAGGCGAAGTTCGCCGCCATCACCACCGGCCTGGCCGGCGACACGAACGTGGAAGTCGTGCGCGGCCTCTCCACCGGACAGGAGATCGTGACCGGCCCCTTCCGCGCGCTACGCGAGCTGAAGGACGGGACGAAGATCCGCAAGCAGGACGAGGAGAAGAAGGAAGCGGAAGGCGAGAAGAAGGAGTAGCGATGGAGACGCTCCGCATCGCCGCGTCCGCGCTGCGCGCGCACAAGCTGCGCAGCTTCCTCACGCTCCTCGGCGTGATCATCGGGATCATGACCGTGGTCACGGTCGTGGCGATCATCTCCGGCCTGAACGCGTTCATCACCGAGAAGGTCTTCGACCTCAACCCCGACGTCTACGTGGCCACGCGCTTCGGCATCATCACCAGCCGCGAGCAGTGGCTGGAGGCGATCAAGCGCAAGCGCTTCGAGCTGGAAGACTACGAGGACGTCCGCGACCGCTGCGGCCTCTGCGCGATGGTCGGCGCCCAGCACGGCACGCGGGCCATGGTCAAGCGAGGCCCGCAGAAACTGAACCGCATCGAGACGATCGGCGTGACGTCGAACATGGCCCAGCTCCAGAACGTCGACATCGAGCACGGCCGCTTCTTCACGCCGTCCGAGGAGCAGCGGTCGGCGCCGGTGGTCATCATCGGCGCGGACGTGCGCGACGAGCTGTTCGGACAGCTCGACCCGATGGGACGTCTCATGCGCGTGGGCGACCGTCCCATGCGCGTCATCGGCGTGCTGCGCAAGCAGGGGCAGGTGATGGGGGAGAACAAGGACACGATTCTCTACATGCCGATCACGACGTGGCGGAAGCAGTTCGGCCGCGAGGACGACGTGTCGCTGGTGATCAAGGCGAAGAACGGCGTGCCGGGGATGGAAGCGTCGATGGACGAGGTGCGCATGATCCTGCGCGGGAAGCGGCGCACGGCCTTCCGCGACGACGATCCGTTCCAGCTCGTCACGGCCGAGGCGCTGCAGAAGTTGTGGAAGAGCATCACCGCGGGGATGTTCTCGCTGGTGACGCTGATCAGCGGCATCTCGCTGGTGGTGGGCGGCATCGTGATCATGAACATCATGCTGGTGTCGGTGGTGGAGCGCACGCGCGAGATCGGCGTGCGGCGGGCCATCGGCGCGACGCAGGGGAACATCCGCGTGCAGTTCCTGACCGAGGCGGTGCTGCTGTCGCTCATCGGCGGCATCATCGGCGTGCTGATCGGCGCGGCCATCGCCAAAGTCATCGCGGTGGTCAGTCCGATGCCGACGCTGGTGCGGCCGTCGCTGGTGATCACGGCGCTGACCATCTCGGTGATCACCGGCGTGCTGGCGGGCGTGGTGCCGGCCTGGCGCGCGTCGAAGCTGCCGCCGGTGGAGGCGCTGAGGTACGAATGAGAGACCTTTTCCTCGGCGCGCGCGAGAACGTGCGCTTCGCCGCCATCGCGCTCTCCGCGCACAAGCTGCGCTCGACGCTGACCATCCTCGGCATCGTCATCGGCGTGACCACGGTCATTTCGATGGTGTCGCTCATCGAGGGCTTCAGCAATCAGGTGGAAGGGAACTTCCAGGCCTTCGGCGCGACGCTGGTGCAGTTCCAGAAGTACGACCCGCGCTTCGGCCCGGGCGAGCGCGACGAGTCGGAACGGCAGCGCAAGAACCTGACGTACGAGGACGCGATCGCGCTGAAGGCGCAGTGCCCGTCGATGCTGGCCGTGTCGCCGGAGCGCTACATGTACCCGGGCGAGGTCTCCATCGACGTGCATTACGGCGCCAAACAGAGCTCGCCGGACGTGCTGATCGGCACGACCGACGACTACCCGATCGCGAACAACCACTTCGTCGGCGAGGGACGCTTCCTCAGCGACGGGGACGTGCGCCGCTCCGCGCCGGTGGTGGTGATCGGCTTCGAGGTGGCCAAGGCGCTCTTCCCGATGAGCGATCCGATCGGCAAGATCGTGACGATCGTCGGGCGCAAGTACATGGTGGTCGGGGTGATGGAAAAGCAGGGGTCGTCGATGTTCGAGTCGACCGACCTGCACGTCTATCTGCCGCTGACGACGTTCGACAGCCACTTCCCGGACATCAAGCGCGAGCGCGGCGTGAACATCGCCACGGTGCCGAAAAGCCCGGAGCTGGTGCCGAAGATCATCGAGGAGGGGACGGCGGTGCTGCGCGTGCGCCGCAAGGTGCCGTTCAACAAGCCGAACGACTTCGGGATCATGACGCCGGACAAGCTGATCGGCGACTTCCGCGCGATCACGGGCGGGATCACGCTGGCGATGGTGTTCATTTCGTCGATCGCGCTGCTGGTCGGCGGCGTCGGCGTGATGAACATCATGCTGGTCTCGGTGACGGAGCGCACGCGCGAGATCGGCCTGCGCAAGGCCATCGGCGCCGTGCGCCGCGACATCGTGCAGCAGTTCCTCACGGAGGCGATGACGCTCTCCGCAATGGGCGGCGCGATCGGCGTCGCCTTCGGCCTGGTGATCGCGCTGATCGTCCGGTCGATGGAGCTCCTGCCGACGTCGACCCCGCTCTGGTCGATCCTGCTCGGCCTGGCCGTGTCGATCTCGATCGGCCTCTTCTTCGGGATCTACCCGGCGTACAAGGCGGCCCGGCTCGATCCGGTGGAAGCCTTGCGCTACGAGTGATTCCAGTGGACCGCCGGCGTCCTCGCCGGCTGTCTGCGCGGGCGGCGTCTCGCCCGCGCGCG
>DASUSL010000523.1:0-11421 GCA_036375135.1 Thermoanaerobaculia bacterium
AACCCGAAAACGCCGGCGTCCACCATCTCGCAGCCCGAGGTCGCCGACTTCGTGGTCGTGCAGGACGGCATGATCCCGGTGGCGTGGGAGAAGGTGCGCTCGCGCACGCTCACCGTGAAGAAGTCTTCGCCGTTCAGTGACAAGGTCTTCGCCGAACGTCCCGACAGCGTCGCCTCCAGCTATTCGGGCGACGTGCTCAGCGCGTCGCTGATCGACATGTCGGTGGCGGCCACGTTCACGCAACTGGCCAGCCCGGTGTACGGGGCGGTGCGCGACGAAGCAAACAACCGCAACGTCATCGCCAAGGTCGACGAGGAAGAGCGCTCCGGAATGCTGGCGCTCTTCGTCAGCTACCCGATCTACCGGCGCGTGCTCGGCGTGGAAGTCGGCGTCGGAACCGACACCGACAACACCGCGCTCTTCACCGGCCTCTCCTGGCGTCTCGGCGGATTCCGCATCGGCGGCGGCGCGACGTGGCAGCAGGTGAAGGCGCTGGACGGACAGTCCATCGGCACGCCCGTAACGACGAAAGACGACATCAAGCTGAAGAACGAGCTGGGCAGCTCGTGGTACGCGTCGTTCAGCTTCTCCCTCGGCTCGCTCAAGCTCTTCGACGAGGATTGACGCCATGCAGCGCGACGTCGCATACGCCACTCATGACCGGGCGCTGGAGTACCTCCGCACGCGGCACGCCGCCACCGGCCGCACGATGGCCGAGGAGAGTGCGAAGCAGCCGGAGGACGTTCGCGTCGCCATCGCCGTCGAGGAGCTCGGCAAGGGCGAGACGCGCGTCGTGCTGCGCGTGCAGACGGACAACGACGCCACGTGGCGCGCCATCGACGAGATGCGGGCCGAAGGCGTCGTCCCGGAGGACGCCGAAGTCGAATACATCGGTCGCATGCGCGGCCTCGGGCCGCAGGACGCCGTCTCGCCGGTGCAGCCCGGCGTCTCGTGCGCGCCGAACATCGGCCCGGCCGGCACGATCGGCTGTTTCGCGCGGCGTAATGGTGAGAGGTTTCTCGTCTCCGCGAACCACGTCATCGCGCAGGAGAACCACGCCGAGGTGGGAATCGACGGCGTCGTGCAGCCGCTCGCGGGCGCCAGCGGAGTCCGCACGATCGGCGTACTGCACGATTTCGTAGCGCTGCAGCCCGTGGGCGGAAACGCGATGGATGCCGCCATCGCCCGCCTCACCATCGACGACATCGACCCGCGCCTGTTCAACGGACGGCGCATCGCATCAGTGCGGCCGACCGAGCTTCTGAAAGGCGATCGCGTCTTCAAGTTCGGGCAGATGAGCGAGGAGCGCGAGGGCATCGTGCTCTCGACGATCAGCAACATCGCGCTGGACATGAGCTTCGGCACCTACACCTTCGACCTGCACATCGAAGTCGGCACGCCGCCGGAGCTTCCCTTTTCCGTGTCCGGAGACAGCGGCGCGCTGGTGTACGACGAGGCGGATCGCGCGGTGGGGATCCTCATCGGCGGGAACCAGAGCACGCGCAGCTACGTGACGCCGATCGAGCGGGTGCTGGGGCAGTTCGAACTGACGCTGATGTAAAAAGGGGCGGGCTGAAAGCCCGCCCCACATTTCGTCAGTTCGCGATCGGTTCTTCGACCACGCGCGGAACGAGCACGACCTCGTCGCCATTCATGGTGAAGTCGATGTGTTCGGGCACCGCGTCTTTGTGGCGGATCATGAACTCGGAGAGCTCGTCCTCGATGTGGCGCTGGATGGCGCGGCGCAACGGGCGGGCGCCGGAGTTCGATTCCTCGCCGGCTTTGCCGAGGAGCCAGCGCACGACGGCGTCGTCGACGGCGATCTGCACGTTCTTGTGCACGAGCGCGTTGTTGACGTCGTCGATGAGGAGCTGGGTGATGGTGCGCAGCTCGTTCTCGGTGAGCGGGTTGAAGATGATCACTTCGTCGATGCGGTTGATGAACTCGGGCGAGAACTCGCGCTTGAGCTCCGTGTGGATGAGCTGCTCGGCCGACTTCTGATCGGCGTCGCCGCTCTTCTCGCGGAAGCCCATGTGTCCCTTGGTCGCCAGGTGCCGCGTGCCGAGGTTGCTGGTCATGATGATCAGCGTGTTGCGGAAGTCCACCTGGTTGCCGAGCGAGTCCGTGAGGATGCCGTCCTCGAGGATCTGCAGCAGGATGTTGGCGATGTCGGGATGCGCCTTCTCGATCTCGTCGAGCAGCACGACCGAATACGGATTGCGGCGCACGCGCTCGGTGAGCTGCCCGCCTTCCTCGTGACCGACGTAGCCCGGGGGCGAGCCGATCAGCTTCGACACCGCGTGCTTCTCCATGTACTCCGACATGTCGAAGCGCACCAGATGCTTCTGCGAGCCGAAGAGGAACTCCGCCAGGCGGCGCGCCACTTCGGTCTTTCCGACGCCCGAGGAGCCGAGGAAGATGAACGAGCCCATGGGGCGGTTCGGCGAGGCCACGCCGAGGCGCGAGCGGCGGATGGCGCGGGAGATGGCGCGGATGGCCTTGTCCTGACCGACGATGCGCCGCATCAGGATCTCTTCCATGTTGATCAGCTTCGCGGCCTCGTCGGCCTCGATCGAGGTGACCGGGATGTCGGTCCAGGAGCTGATGATCTCCTCGACGTCCTTCTGCGTCACTTCCATCATCTCGTCGCCGACCATCTCGCGCTCGGCCTTGAAGCGCTCGATCTCTTCCTTGAGCTCGATCTCGCGCTCGCGGAGGAACACGGCCTTCTCGAAATCCTTGTCCGAGATGGCCTTCTTCATCTCCTTGACGATCGAGCGCGTCTCGGCTTCGAGGCGCCGCAGGTTCTGCGTGTCGGCCACGCGGCGCAGCTTCACCTTCGCGCCGGCCTCGTCGAGGATGTCGATGGCCTTGTCGGGGAAGAAGCGGTCGGTGATGTAGCGGTTCGACTGGTAGACCGCGCTCTTGATGGCGGTGTCGCTGTACTTGACCTTGTGAAACGTCTCGTAGCGCTCCTTCACCCCTTCCAGGATCTGCAGCGTCTCGTCCTCGGTGGGAGGATTGACGATGATGGCCTGGAAGCGGCGGAGCAGCGAGCGGTCCTTCTCGATGTAGCGGCGGTACTCGCGAATCGTCGTCGCGCCGATGCAGGAGATCTCGCCGCGCGAGAGCGCCGGCTTGAGGATGTTCGCCGCGTCGAGCGACCCTTCCGCGGAACCAGCGCCGATGAGCGAGTGAATCTCATCGATGAAGATGATGATGTCCTGGTTCTCTTTCAGCTCCTTGATGATGCCCTTGAGCCGTTCCTCGAACTGGCCGCGGTACTTGGTGCCGGCGACGATCAGCGAGAGATCGAGGGAGAGGATGCGCTTGTTGGCGATGAAGAGCGGCACGTTGCCGTCGACGATGCGCTGCGCCAGTCCCTCGACGATGGCCGTCTTGCCGACGCCCGGCTCGCCGAGGAGGATGGGATTGTTCTTGGTGCGGCGGGAGAGGATCTGGATGATCCGCTCCACTTCCTTCTCGCGTCCGATCAGCGGATCGAACTGCTGCGAGTGCGCCATGGCCGTCAGGTCGCGCGCGTACTCGGCGAGGAAGGGGAGCTCTTTCTTCTGCTTGTCCGCTTCTCTCTCTTTGAGGATGGAGATGGTTTCCTCGCGCACGCCGTAGACGTTGAGCCCCTTGGCGGTGAGGATGCGCGCGGCGGTGGAGGCCTCGACGCGCAGGATGCCGATCAGGAGGTGCTCGGTGCCGACGTACTGGTGGAGCATCGACTCCGCCTCGTGCGCGGCGTAGGCGAGGATCTTTTTCGACTCCTCGCTGAGCGGCAGTTCCGCGGACGACGAGATGCGGTCGACGAACAGGCGGTCGCCTTCGACTTCGCGGCGGATCTGTTCGGGCTTGACGTTGAAGCGGGAGAAGATCTCTTTGATGATCTCCTCCCCCTCGCGAAGCACGCCCAGGAGGATGTGCTCGGATTCGATGACGCGGGATCCGAGCTTGGACGCTTCGTAGCGGGCGAAGAAGAGGGCACGGCGGGCTTTCTCGTTGTATTTCTCGAACATGTCAGTTGTGCCGCTGTTGTCCTTCGGTCTTACTCAGGACGGGCTTCATTTCGAAGACCCGGTCGCAGCGTGCAGCCAAATCGGGGTTGTGCGTGACGATGACGGACGTCAACCCTCGCTTATTGTGGCACTGCCGCATCAAATCGAACACTTTTTCACTCGTTTCGAGGTCCAAGTTCCCCGTCGGCTCGTCGGCGAGGAAGAGCACCGGGTCGGCCAGAAGGGCCCGCGCGATGGCCACCCGCTGCTGCTCACCGCCGGAAAGCTGGTTGGGGAAGTGACGACTTCTCTCTGCCAATCCGAGCTCGGCGAGGAGCTCGGACGCCCGGTACAACGTCTCCTCGCGATCCGCTCTTCCGATCCACCCGGGCATGGCCACGTTCTCGAGCGCGGTGAACTCGGGGAGGAGGTGATGGAACTGGAAAACGAAGCCCACGTTGCGGTTGCGGAAGCGTGCGAGCTCGTCGGTGGTGAGCTGGTTCAGGTCCTTTTCGTCGACGCGGATCGTGCCGCGATCGGGACGATCGAGCCCGCCGAGGAGGTGCAGGAGGGTGGACTTGCCGATGCCGGAGGGGCCGACGATGGCCAGCATCTCGCCCTTTTCCACCTCCAGGTCGAGGTCGCTGAACACGACCACCGGCACCTCGGCGTTCCGGTAGGTCTTCCCGAGCTGCTGACCTTCGAGGAAGGGCATTGGACTTCGATTATAAGCATGGGGCGTGGCGAGGATCCGGGTTTGGAGTGGGGAGGCAGCCTCGGTGCCCCGCCCGGTAGCGGCGTAAACTCCCGCGCGTGGATGACCTGCGAACGAGCCTCGCTGACGTCGCACGGGCGATGGACGGAGTGGTGTCGGTGTATCTCTTCGGCAGCGTGGCCGAGAACCGGGCGCACGCCGAGAGCGACGTCGACCTCGGCGTGCTGCTCGATCGCGCGCTGTACCCGACGGACCGCGACCGGTTCGACTGCCGCCTGCTCCTCGGGACCCGGTTCAGCGACGCCGCGCGCCGCACTGCCGACGTGGTGATTCTTAACGACGCTCCGCCGCAGCTCACGCGGGCGATCGTGATCCGCGGCGAGCGCATCTACTGCACCAACGCCGCGCTCGATCACGCGTTCGTCCGCGACGCGCAGCTCCTTGCGGCGGACATCGATCCGTGGCTCGAGCGCATGCGCGCACTGAAGCTGGCAGCGGGAGAGAAAGCTTGACGTTCCTCGTCGAACGGCTGGCGGAGCTGCGGCGCCATCTTCAGCATCTCCGCGAGCTTCGGCCTCGCGTGACGAGCGCCGCGGCACTCGAGCAGGACCTGTCGCTGCACAACGACGTGCTCTATTCGCTCCTCACCGTCTGCCAGCTCGTGATCGACATCGCCGGAGAGCTTTCCGCGAAACACCACCGGCGCTTCGAGACCTATGCCGAGGCCATCCGGAACCTCGGTGCAGACCCACGCTTTCCGCCCGAAGTCGTGCTGGCGCTCGAACGTCTCCCGGGCTTTCGCAACGTGCTGGTGCACGAATACGTCGCGCTGGACATGCGGCGCGTCGTCGAAGCACTGGACGGTCTCGCGCCGGTCGAAGAGTTCGCGAATGTGGTGAGCGCGATCGAGCGCGACTCGGTTTAACCGCACTCCAGATCACCCCGCCAGCTGGTTCATGCGCTTCTTCAGCGCTTCCACCGACCGCTCGTCCAGCGCGACGTGCGTCACGCTCCAGTCCTTTCCGCGCTGCTCCAGGTAGCCCACCGACACCGGGTAGTCGAAGCGGCGCGGGCCGGCGCTGGCGGGGTTGAACCAAGTGACGGCGCCGAGGCGCTCGTTGTGGGGGAGGTGGCTGTGGCCGAAGAGGACGAGGTCGGCGGGGGCTTCGCGCAGCGATTGCACGACGCGCGGGGCGGGCTTCCCCGGGCGCGGGAGGATGTGCGTGAGGAGCACGCGGAGGCCGCCGAGCTCGAAGCGCAGCACGTCCTCGCCGGTGGCGTCGTCGTTGTTGCCGTCGACGTACGTCAGCGGTGCGAGCGCGCGCAGCGTCTTCAGCACGTGCGCGCCGCCGACGTCGCCGGCGTGGATGATGTGGTCGACGCTGGCGAAGAGCTCGGGCACGCGCGGGTGCACGACGCCGTGCGTGTCCGCGATCAACCCGATGCGTAGAATCTTCGCCATGCGCTTCCTGGCCATCGTATGCACGCTCGCCGCCGTCGTCTCGCTGCACGGCGACGAGGCGGCGGATCTCCGCGCCGCGCGCGGGGTATTCGAGGAGAACATCGCCGCGATCCGGAACAAGGACCGCGCGAAGTACGTCTCGCTCTATCTCCAGAGCGACAAGCTCGTCCGCCTCGGCCCCGCCGGCTTCACCCTCGGCTATGAGGACTTCGCGAAGGGCGCCGGCGGCTCGTGGCCGGACACGATCGAGGCTACGGACATGCGCCTCACGCCGCTGCGGCCGGGCGTCGTGTACGGAACGTACCGCTATCGCGTGCGCTACGGGGCGAACGAGATCGCCGGGCTCTCCGAGCGCGTGTTCGTGGAGACGCCGCAGGGGTGGAAGATCGCCCTCACCGGCGCCATCAACGCCCCCCTCGGCACGCCGCCTCCGGCGCGCGCGATCACCGGCGCGACGCTGATCGACGGCCGCGGCGGCGCGCCCGTCCCGAACGCGGTGGTGGTCATCCGCGACGGCAAGATCGAGTGCGCGGGGCGGTGCGAGGTCCCGGCAGGCGTCGACACGATCGACGCGCGGGGCATGTGGATCACGCCCGGGCTCGTCGACGCGCACGTGCACTTCTCGCAGACCGGCTGGGCGGACGGGCGTCCGGACGCGCTCGACCTGCGGAAGGACCATCCCTACGCGACGACGATCGCGGACCTGCGCGCGCACCCGGAGCGGTTCGCGCGCTCCTACCTGTGCTCCGGCGTCACCGCGGTCTTCGACGTCGGCGGCTACACGTGGACGACGGAGCTGGCGAGGCGCTTCGAGCACGACAGCGCCGCGCCGCACGTCTCCGCGGCCGGGCCGCTGCTCTCGACGATGGACCACTGGCTGAACCTGCCCGCCGAGCGGCAGTTCATCCACCTGAAGGACGAGGCGGCGGCGCGCGACGGCGTCCGCTACCTGGCCACACACGGCGCGAAGGCGATCAAGGTCTGGTACCTCGACGCGAACGTCCCCGGCATCACTGCCGCGGGCGAGGCGGCGGCCGCCGCGAAGCTGCCGCTGATCGTCCACGCGACGGAGCTCGACGGCGCGAAGGCGGCGGTGCGCGCGGGCGCGAAGCTGCTGGTACACAGCATCGAAGACAAACCGGTGGACGACGAGTTCATCGCTCTGGCAAAGCAGCAGGGCACGGTCCTGACGCCGACGCTCACGGTCGTGGGTGGCTACGTGCGCATGTTCGAGTCGGCAGTGAAGCGCACCGCGCCCGCGATCGACGATCCGAACGGCTGCGTCGACGCGAAGACGCGCGCGAAGGTCGCGTCCACGGCCAACGTCGACGCCGGGCAAATGACCGCCGAGCGGCTGCAGGCCTTCGCCAAACGCACCGCGGACGAGCACGCCATCGCCGCGGCGAACCTCAAACGCCTCGTCACCGCCGGCATCCCCATCGCCACCGGCACCGACGCCGGCAACCCGCTCACGCTGCACGGCCCCGCGATCTACGCGGAGATGGAGGCGATGCAGAAGGCGGGCATGACCCCGATGCAGGTCATCGTCGCGTCGACCGCCACCGCCGCGCGCGCCGCAGGCCTCGGCGAGGTCACCGGCACGCTCGAGAAGGGCAAGAGCGCCGACCTGTTGCTCCTGGCCGCCGACCCGGCCCAGGACACCGCCAACTTCCGCAAAGTCCGGTTCGTCATGCGCGGAGGCGTGATCCGCGGAGTGGACGAGCTGAGCGCGATGGCGCGGTGACGTTTGTAGCGGGATAAACTGCAGAACGAACGACCATGACGAACATCCCCGACGATCCGCGCGCGCGATTCGAGCACTTCAGCAACGAGTACGCGCAGGCGCTGCAGGCTTTCACGGCCATCGAGAACCAGGCCTCCACGCTCGCCCTGATGGGCCATACGGACGAGCTGCGCACGTTCATCGCGCAGTTCGTGGAGATGGCCACGCGCACGCGCGACCTCGCGCGCGAGAAGAACGAGGGGAACTTCGCGGAGTGGTTCGACGAGCTGATCGCCAAGGCGGAGAAACTGCGGACGGCGGTGCCGCGCCTGTAGGCGCATCTACAATACCGACCGTGCTTGCCCTTATCATCGCCGCGACCTTGCAGCAGCAGATCGACACCGCCGCCGCGCGCGTCGAGCCCAGCGTCATCGCGACGCGGCGCGACATCCACGAGCATCCCGAGCTCGGCAACCGGGAGGTGCGCACGGCGAAGATCGTCGCGGACCGCCTGCGCGCGCTGAACATCGAGGTGAAGGAGAACGTCGCGCACACGGGCGTGATCGGTCTCCTGAAGGGCGGCAAACCGGGCAAGGTCGTCGCGCTGCGCGCGGACATGGACGCGCTGCCGGTCACGGAACAGGTCGACCTTCCGTTCGCGTCGAAGGTGCGCACGACGTACAACGGCCAGGAAGTGGGCGTCATGCATGCCTGCGGACACGACGCCCACGTCGCCATCCTCCTCGGCGTCGCCGAGATCCTCGCCGGGATGCGCGAGCAGATCCCCGGGACCGTCAAGTTCATCTTCCAGCCCGCGGAGGAAGGGCCGCCGCAGGGCGAGGAGGGCGGCGCCGCGCTGATGGTGAAGGAAGGCGCGCTCGAGAACCCGAAAGTGGACGCGATCTTCGGGCTGCACGTCACGTCGCGTTTCGCCGTCGGCGAGATCGGCTATCGGCCCGAGGGGATGATGGCGGCGGTGGACTCGTTCAAGATCACGGTGCGCGGGAAGCAGACCCACGGCGCGTATCCCTGGCTGGGCGTCGATCCGATCGTCGTGGCCTCGCAGATCGTCCTGGGGCTGCAGACCATCCCCAGCCGGCAGTTGGACTCGACGCTCGCGCCGTCGATCGTCACCGTCGGCGCGATCCACGGCGGCGTGCGGAGCAACATCATCCCGGACGAAGTGGAGATGCTCGGAACCATCCGTTCGCTGGACGCGAAGATGCGAGACGACATCCACGCGCGCATCAAGCGGACGGCGGAGAGCATCGCCTCGGCCGCGGGCGCCACGGCGAACGTGACCATCACGACGGGCTATCCGATCACGTACAACGACCCCGCGCTCACGGAGCGCAGCGTGCCGGCGCTCCGGCGCGCCGCCGGGAACGCGAACGTGAAGCTCGTCAACGCCGTCCTCGGCGCCGAGGACTTCTCGTTCTTCCAGCAGAAGGTGCCGGGGCTGTTCTTCTGGGTCGGAACGCGGCCCGCCGATCAGACGCCGGAGCAGGCGCCGTCGAATCACTCGCCGCTGTTCTATGTGGACGAGAAAGGGCTCGGGCTCGGCGTGCGCGCGCTGGCGAACGTCGCGCTAGATTACCTGGCGAAGTGATGCCCCATCAGCGCGGCATCATCTGCTTGAGGCGCGTGAAGTAGTCCGCGCCGGACAGCCACTGGCCACCGTCGATGACGAAGTTCTCGCCCGTCACGTACGACGCGTAGTCGCTGAGCAGATACGACGCCGACTGCGCGATCTCCTCGAGCGACGCGAAGCGGCGCAGGGGGATGGTCTTGCGGATCCCTTCCGCGATCTCCTCGCTGGGGAAAAGGCGCTCGGAGGCGCCGGGCGTGTGCACCGGGCCGGGGGCGATGGCGTTCACGCGGATTTTGTGGCGCGCCCACTCGACGGCCAGCGTGCGGGTCAGCGCGAGCACGCCGGCCTTCGCGGAGGCGGAATGGATCACGCCCGGGCCGCCCGTCCACGCATAGTTCGCGATCACGTTCAGCATCACACCGCCGGTCTTCTTCGCGATCATCCGCTTGCCGACGGCGCTGGAGCAGTAGAACGTGCCGTTGAGCACGATCCCGATGACCGAGTTCCAGCCGTTGACCGAGAGCTCCTCGGCCGCCACGATGAAGTTGCCCGCGGCGTTGTTGAGGAGGAAGTCGATGCGGCCGTAGTCCGCGTCGACCTTCGCCGCCATCGCCTCCACGGCCTCGGCGTCGCGGACGTCGAGCACGTGATACGACGCCGCGTCTTCCCGGCCGGTCTCCGACCGGATCTGTTCCACCGCTTTCTGGAGGTTCTCCTCCTTGCGGCTGCAGATCACGACGCGGGCGCCGAGGCGCGTCACCTCGCGGGCGATGGCGTTGCCGATCCCCGTCGCCCCGCCGGTGATGATGCCGACGCGGCCCTCGAACGTTTTTTCAGGAAGCATGAGGCGGATCATACAATCAGCTCCCCTGCATGCGAGGCGCGACCGCTCTGTTCGTCATCCTTTTCTTCGCCGCCGCGTGCGGCCAGGAGCCCGCGAAGCCGCTCAGCGAGCCCGGAGAACGGCTGTACTCCCTGCGGGGTGTTATCGTCTCGCGTAACACCGGCGACAACTCGTTGCGCCTGAAGCACGAAGAGATCGCCGGGTTCATGGCGGCGATGACCATGGATTTCAGCGTGCGGGGTGCGGACGTGCAGGGGCTGCCGGCGGACGGAAAACGCGTCGCGGCGAAGCTGCACGTCACGGACCGTGCATTCTGGATCACGGACGTGACACCGATCCCGTGACCGACGAGCGACGCGCATACCAGCGCCTGACCCTGACCGAGCCGCTGGACGGCTGGTTCGGCGACTTCTCCGTGCGCCTGGTGGACGTGAGCGCGAGCGGCGCGCAGGTCGAGCACGACGAGCCGATCCCCTCGGGCGCCCGCGCGCTGCTGCGCTTCTTCTGGCGCGGCGAGGAGGTGGAGATCCTGGCGGAGACCGCCCGCACGATTCACACGAACCGGGTGGGGGTCCGCTTTCTCGAAGAGAGCGACACGCTGCGGACGCTCATCTCCGTCTCCGCGGCCGACGTCCTCCGCGCGCTCGAAGCGAACGCGCGCGGGGACCGTGAGGCGAACGTCGTCGGCGAGGAGACGCTGACTTCGGTGTGGCGCAATCACGCGACCGGCTTCGTGCGCTGGGAGCTCGACGACGGCCACTGGACCCCGCACCACGCGCTGGCTCCCGACCAGCCGGAGAACGGCTTCACGATCGCGGCCTCGGAGGCGGAGGACCAGGTGGCGATGCTGCGGCGGACCTACGAGAGCGGCGACGCCGAGGCGCGACGGCTCACGCGGATGCTGGCGGAGCTGAGCGTGCTGGACTCGATGTGACGTCATCCCGAGCCGGAAAACGGCGCGGTGCGCGCCGGCGATGAGGAGATGACACTGCCTCTGCGCCGGAGGCGCGACAGAAGGTAGCCGGTGGCAAGCGCGGAGCGCGCAGCCACCGGACCAGGGTCGCCCCCATTTTCGGCCCCGG
>DASUSL010000524.1:0-25566 GCA_036375135.1 Thermoanaerobaculia bacterium
GCGCGGGCTTCAGCCCGCGCGACACATGGCGGGCTGAAGCCCGCGCCACATCATGGACGCACGCTTCCGCAAGCTCTTCAACGCGCAATTCACGCCCGAGCTGTACGACTGGTATCGCCGCGAGCTGGAGCGGCGGCTCGACTGCACGTTCGAGTTCCGCCTGGCCGAGTCGCCGCTGTTTCTGCCGGACGACTTCAAGCAGCGCGCGGTGGAGAGCGCGAACGCGATCCTCGAACAGCTCTCCGATCCGGCGCTCATCGAACGGATGAAGGCCGCGATCCCGGAACGCTGGAACACGCCGGGGATGGATGCGCTGCCGAACTTTGCACAGGTCGACTTCGCGGTGGTGCGCGCGGCGGACGGCACGCTCGTGCCGAAGCTGATCGAGCTGCAGGGCTTTCCCTCACTCACGTCGCTGCAGGTCATCCAGCGCGATGCGTGGAAGGACGCGCTGGCGCGGATGGACGGACTGGACGTCGCGTGGTCGTGCTGGTTCTCCGGCTACGACCGCGAGTCGTTCCTCGACCTGGCCCGGCGCACGATCGTCGGCATGCACGATCCGGCGGAAGTGATCCTCATGGATCTCGATCCGCCGCGGCAGAAGACGTTCCCCGACTTTGCGGCGACGAAGCTGCTGTTCGGCGTGGATGCCGTGGACCCGACCACTCTCGTCAAACGCGGGAAGCAACTGTTCCGCGCGGATGGAACGCCGGTGCGGCGGATCTACAACCGCGTGGTGTTCGATGAGCTGATCGGCAAGGGGATCGAGCTGCCGTTCGACTACCGCGAGGAGCTCGACGTCGAGTGGACGCCGCATCCGAACTGGTACTGGGTCTGGTCCAAGTACTCGCTGCCGTTCCTGCGGCATGAGTCGGTGCCGCGGGCAACGTTCCTCTCCGAACTCGATCGCGTCCCCGAGGAGCTGTCGCGCTACGTGCTCAAGCCGCTCTTCTCGTTCGCCGGCGCGGGAGTGAACGTCGAGCC
Source organism: Thermoanaerobaculia bacterium (assembly GCA_036375135.1). Classification (GTDB taxonomy): domain Bacteria; phylum Acidobacteriota; class Thermoanaerobaculia; order Gp7-AA8; family Gp7-AA8; genus QHVT01. The sequence continues at coordinate 985 of DASUSL010000524.1, forward strand.
GACCCGCGCGGACGTCGACGCCATTCCGGAGCAGGAGCGCCACGGCTGGTGCCTGCAGGAGAAGATCGAGTACGAGCCGGCCATGCAGGCCGTCGACGGCGGCGGCGTGAAGATCGAGATGCGGATGATGTTCCTCCGCCCGGACGACGAGCCGAAGCCGATCCTCGCGCAGAATCTCGTGCGTCTCTCGCGCGGCAAAATGCTCGGCGTCGACTTCAACAAGCAGTTCACTTGGGTGGGCTCGAGCGTGGGACTCAGCGTAACGTCATGACGTAGGACAGGCTTCAGCCTGTCCCGGGCAGGCTGAAGCCTGCCCTGCGTTTCAGTTCGTAGCGTGGTACTTCACCATCCGCCACTGGTAATACGCCGTCTGATCCTTCGACCCGATGTGTCCGTACGGATAGCCGCTGAACGTCTTCTCGCCGTTCTGCGCGGGGATGCGGCAGGTGGATGAGCCGTACACCACGGTGCCGTAGCCGATCACCTCATCCGCGCTCGACCACATCGTGTAGACGTACGTCCCCTCGTAATGGCTCGTCGCCGCGAGGTCGACCAGGAACGCGGACACGCCGTACGGGCCGAAGCCGCCGACGAGGTAGCCGGGATAGAGACCGTTGGTGTTGCCGCACGTCGGCGTGGTGGGACCGGTCATGTAGCAGCTCGTCAGGCCGCGGTTCGCGCCGGCGATGCCGACGAACGTATCGACCGATGCGGTCAGCGACGCGCCGAGGTTGTACGCGCCTCCGGCGAGCGAGTCGTTGCCGCTGCCGCCTTTGATGGCCTTGCGCGCCAGCGTCACCCCCATCGAGTGCGTGACGATGTCCACCTTCGCCGCGCCGGTGTACGCCTTCACCGCCTGGATGAAGGCGCGCAGCCGCGTGAGGTTGTCCCTCGAGTGGTACTGCTGCGAGGAGAACGCGGCGTTCGCCGGTCCCCACGTCGTCGCGTACAGCTCCGCGGAGGTGTAGCCCTGCGCCTTGAAGTACTCGATGCTCGACCGCCACCCCGTGGCCAGCGACGAGCCGGTGCCGAGGGCGGAGTCGGAGTTGCCGTGAATGAAGATGACCGGCTGGTTGACGACGGTCTGTCCCGCGAAGACGCGTCCTCCGTAGCTCCCGCCCAGCACGTCGGTGCGCGCGAAGCCGTACGAGCCGTAGCCGTTCGCGGTGAGCCAGTTGCGGAAGTCGCTGCTCAATCCGTACGCGGGATCGGACTCGAGTTGCGCGTGGGCGGCGGAAGCGAACAGCAGGAGTGCGGCAAGGACGGCATTACGCATGGCGGGACATTGTAGCGGCCCGGAACAGCATCCACAGCGCGACGATCTGGATGACGTGGTAGAGATCGTTGTGATCGAACCAGTGCTGGTGGATCGCGACCTGCGTCCCCTGCACGAGCGCGCCGGCGACCGACACGCCGATGCTGCCCAGCACCCACTTCTTCGCCGGATGAAAGACAGCCACGAGGATCATCGCCAGCCCGTAGTCGAGGATGACGAAGAGGAAGCCGTCGTGGACGGTCATCCAGCTCAGATAGGCGACCAGCTCGATCGTCGCCACGAGCTGCAGGCGCCGATCGGTTCCGATCAGCAGAAAGAAGCTGGCGATGCCGACCGCGAAGGTGGTCACCTTCCACAGCAGCCGCCACTCATCGCCGAAGGCGTGGAACACGCCGCCGGCTACCGCGGCGATACCGGTGAAGAGAAAAGCGAGCGCCCACAAACGCAGGGCGGGCTTCAGCCTGCCCCGCGCTCGCCACAACCGAGCCGCAAACACCCACGCCGCGAGGCCGAGCGCGCCATCGGTGATCAGTGCCATCGGATCGGTCAGCATCGAGTGTCATCCTGTTCCAGGAATTGTCTGTCGCCGTCGTGCTTCGTTTTCGCGGAGCACAGTGCGTGCTCACGATGACACGGAATTCGCATCCCTCTTCCCTCGTGCCGATCGAGACCGCCGCGCCGCTGATCCCGCCGCGACCGACGCTCGCCAAACTCCGCGATGCCTCTGCGGAATGCAAAGCGTGCGATCTCTGGAAGACGGGCACGCAGACGGTCTTCGGCGAAGGGAGACAGAAGTCGCTGATCATGTTCATCGGCGAGCAGCCCGGCGACAAGGAAGATCTCTCCGGCCGCCCGTTCGTCGGCCCCGCCGGCGCGCTCCTCGACGCGTCGCTCGAGGAAGTGGGCATCGACCGCGCGAAGGTCTACGTGACGAACGTGGTCAAGCACTTCAAGTGGGAGCCGCGCGGCAAGCGCCGCATTCACAAGAAGCCGAACGCCGCCGAGATCACCGCCTGCCGCCCCTGGCTGCAATCGGAGATCAACGTGGTCCGCCCGCGCGCCATCATCTGCCTCGGCTCGACGGCCGCGGAGGCGGTCATCGGCCCGAAGTTCCGCGTCTCCGTGCAGCGCGGCATCTTCGTGCCGTCCGATCTCGCCGAGCTCGTGACCGCGACCGTGCACCCGTCGTCGATCCTGCGCGCGCCGTTCGACGAAGCGCGCCGCAGCGAGCGCGCGAGATTCGTCGAAGACCTGCGCAAGATCCGCGAAGCGCTGCACGAGCTGCTCTGAGCTCGGGGCGTGTCACGACACTACTTCACCACGTGCGTCGACGCCGCGGCGGCGTAGCGCTGCAGGTCTTCCCACGCTCCTTCGGCCTCGTCGAGGCGCGCCAGCGCGTAGCAGTTCGCGCGGATGGTGAGCATCTCGTGAGTCCACGCCGGATGCGGCTCGGCGGCGCGCAGCGCGGCGATGGTCTGCGGGCCGCAGCGGTCGAAGAGCGGCGCGACGGCGATGCGCACCATCACCCTGCTGTTCTCGTGCTGCATCGCCGCGAACGGTTGCGCCATCGCGTCGAAGATTGCCCGCGCGCGCTGCGGACTGGTCTGCGCCAGATCGAGCGCGAGCTGGAACGCCGGCTCCATCAGCAGCGGCTGCGGCCACGCCGTGCGGCGGTAGCCGATCAGCGAGCGAGTCAGCAGCGCCGTCGCCTCATCGAGCCGGTTCTGCCGCGCGCGCAGCGTGGCCACGATCAGATCCGCCTCCACCGGCTGCACTGCCGCAACCACCTTCGCCCACTCCTCCGCGCGCACGTCGCCGCGCTGCGCCGCCTCCAGCGCATGATGCGCGAGCTCGCCCACGTTGCGCGGTGGCTGTTGGCCGCGCTTGATCCACGGCCGCTGCCGCTCCAACGCCGCCCAGTCGATCGCGCCGCGCACGCACGGACGCGTGGCGCGCAGCCGCGTGGCGTCCTGCGCGATCTGCTCGTGCAGATTCGTCGCGGCGTCGATGCTCCGCGCGAAGCCGAACTCGATCACCGTGCGGTCGTCCGTGTTGATCTCCTCCGCCTGTTTCGCCGCCGCGCGTGCGAAGTCTTCGTTCGCGAAGAGGCGCGCCAGGAATCCTTCGGCGCTGTCGACGCGCCACGCGTTCATCGCCGCCGACTTGAGCGGCTCCGTGCGCAGCCGCGCGCGAAGCATGTCGGCGTCGATCACCACCGGCTCCATCGACGCCACCAGCACCAGGTCGCCGCCCGTCGTCCACCACGTGTGCACGTGCGGGAAGACGCCGGTGAGCGTCGCGTAGACCGTGCGGATCGTCTCCGGATGCACGGCGTAGGTCTGGATCCACTGCGCGAAGACGCCGCGCTGGTTCAGGCGGCTCCGCACGGCCAGGTAGAACTCGCGCGTGAAGAGGCTGGCGATGCCGGCGCGGTACGGATTCGACGGCTCGGAGGAGATGACGTCGTAGCGCCGGTCGCTGGTCAGCAGCACTTCGCGCGCGTCGCCGATGGTGATGTGTGTCTTCGGGTTCGACATCGCCCCGGCGTTCACGTCTTTGCAGGCGCGGGCGACGTCGAGCACGACCGGCTCGAGCTCCACCGTGTCGACGCGCTGCATGGTCGGGATCGCGCCCAGCCAGCCCGAGGTCGAGCCCGTGCCCAGTCCCACCACCAGCGCCGACGTCGGACGCGGATGCGTGGCCGCGGCGACGAGTCCTGACATCACCTGCGTCCCCGCGTCCGTCCGCGCCGAGCCGTCGCTCTTCCCGTTGACGATGAACGCCACGTCGCGCAACGCCACCAGCGCCACGCTCGACTCGCGCCCGTCGCGCTCCCACACTAGCGTGCGCCGCCGCTCGTTGATCCATCGCTGCAGCTCGTTGCGCGACTTCAGCTCCGGCGCGCGGGCGGCGCCGATGCCCGAATGCCGCCACACCGCGGTCGGCCCGGTGGCCAGGATGCAGAACGCCATCGCCGCAACGGCCGTCACCGCGGTGGCGATGGCGGCGAAGCGTTGCCGCTCGCGGAAGGCGAGCAGCATCGCCGCCGCGCCGAGCAGCGCCAGCACCGCCGTCACGAGCCGCCACGTCCCCGGCGCGGTGAGCAGCGGCATCAGGCCGAAGCCGCCCGCGAGCGAGCCGGCGATCGCGCCGCCGGTGTTCCACGCGTACGCCGCGCCGATCTGGCGGCCGACGCCCTCGCGCCCGCGGCCGAGGAGCGCGATCAGGATCGGGAACTGGATGCCCGCGATCACGGCCGCCGGAAAGACGACGATGCCGGTGACGATCGCCCACGCGACGATGTGCCCGTCGAAGCCGAGGATGCCCAGGCCGCGCAGCACGTTCGCGAAGAGCGCCAGTCGATCGCCGAGCGCGAACGGGATGATGATGGCCAGCGCCTCGAGGCTGCACGTGACGGCGAACGCGCCGATGGTCGCCTCGCCGCGGCGGCGGAACGCGTACAGCGCGCCGCCGAGGGCGATGCCCGCCAGCGCCATGGCCAGCACGAGCCCGAACATGTACGTCGTGCCGCCGAGGATCGGCGAGAGCATGCGGTACCAGACTAGCTCCATGAGCAGGAAGGCGAAGCCGACCAGGGCCGAAGCGGCGTAGACGAAATGGGGTGGAGGACAGGCAATCCTGCCTGTCCCGTCTTCCGGCTGGACCGGGACAGACAGGATTGTCTGTCCTCCACCGACGTTCATTCTTCGCGCGACGAGCGCGATCACCACGTTTACGCCTACCGCCATCAGCAGGGTGCTGCGATTGCCGAGCTGCTCGAGCAGGACGAACGTCGCCACCAGCGTTCCCGCCACGGCGCCGAGGGTGTTCACGCCGTAGAGCAGCGCCACCGTGCGGCGGCCGCTGTCGTCGTTCGTCTGCACGGCGCGCGCGGCGGCGGGGAGCGTGCCGCCCATGAGCAGCGTGGCCGGTCCGAGGATCAGCGTCGCCAGCGCCAGCCGCAGCAGCGTCGCGCCGGCGATGCCGAGGCTCGGCGAGCCGCCGCTCGCGAAATACACCTTGGCCGCGAAGCCGAGCAGGAACGGCGACGCGGCGGCGGCGGCAGCGATGTAGAGCTCGAGCCGCGCGTAGTACTGGAGCGGCCGCTCCTTCGCGTCGGCGCGCTTTCCGAGCAGCGCGCTGCCGAGGCCGAGGCCGAACATGAAGATCGCCAGCACCGCGCCCGTCGCGTACGTCGACGCGCCGAAGATCAGCCGGAACTCGCGGAGCCAGACCGTCTGATAGATGAGAGCGGAGAGACCGGAGAAGAAGAGCAGCGACGCGACCCGGACCGCGTCACGCGTCATCGGCAGCGCTCCGCGCTCTCCGCGCGAATGCTCTTCTCCCCGCCCGCGATCGCGTTCGCCAGCTCACTCAGGTCTTTCGGCGCCTCGGGTGGCCCGTCGAGCCAGCGCGTGGCCGAGATCCGTCCGGCCACGTCGAGCTCGAGCGCATACTCGATGCGGTCGCAGCAACGGTTCTCCGGGACGTAGGACTCTTTCCACCGCGCCGGCCTCGCCGCGGCCATCAGGCGGGAGATCGTGCGCAGCTCCTCGTCGGTCAATGCGAACGTGCACTCCTCGCCGTTCATCCGGCGCATGGTCACGTTCCCGTCCGAGGAGATCGTCCACGCGCCGATGCCGCGGCCGGCGATGCCGCCGGAGGTTTTCACGGTCACGCTCCACGGTTTCTCGGGAGCTGCGGCCGCGCACGCCATGACCATCGTCAGCGACAGAAAGACTCGTGAAAGCTTCATGGCACTCTCCATGTTGTAGAAATCTGCACACAAAATAGCGCGAAAAGATGCTTTTGTTGCGTGCCCCGAAGTCGCGTCGTACACTCGATCGCACCACACGAATGTCCATCCACCCGACTCATTTCCCGCGCCTCTCCTCGGCGATCACCATCGGGAAACAGAATGAAGGAGCAGGCAATGGCCACTGTACCGAATGACAAATTGAAGGCCGCCGAAACCGCGCTCTCCCAGATCGAGCGCCAGTTCGGCAAGGGCTCGATCATGCGCCTCGGGGCGAAGGAGTTCGCCGCCATCAGCGCGATCTCCACCGGCTCGATCGGCGTGGACGCGGCCCTCGGCGTCGGCGGGGTCCCCCGCGGCCGCATCGTGGAGATCTTCGGACCGGAATCGTCCGGTAAGACGACCCTCTCACTGCACGTGATCGCCGAGGCGCAGCGCGCCGGCGGGCTGGCGGCGTTCATCGACGCCGAGCACGCGCTCGATGCCGAGTACGCCAAGAAGCTCGGCGTCGACATCGACAACCTCCTCGTCTCGCAGCCGGACTCGGGCGAGCAGGCCCTCGAGATCGCCGAGGTGTTGGTGCGCTCCGGCGCGATCGACGTGATCGTCATCGACTCGGTCGCCGCGCTCGTGCCGCGCGCGGAGCTCGAAGGCGAGATGGGTGATTCTCATGTAGGTTTACAGGCACGATTGATGTCGCAGGCGATGCGCAAATTAACAGCCATCCTTGCGAAATCAAAAACGTGCATGATTTTCATCAACCAGATCCGCGAGAAGATCGGCGTGATGTTCGGCAACCCCGAGACCACGACCGGCGGCCGCGCCCTCAAGTTCTACTCCTCCGTGCGCATCGACATCCGCCGCACCAACCAGATCAAGGAAGGTGAGGAAGTGGTCGGCTCGCGCGTGAAGGTGAAGGTGGTCAAGAACAAGGTGGCCGCACCGTTCCGCCAGGCGGAGTTCGACGTCGGCTACGGCGAGGGGATCTCCAAGACCGGCGAGCTGCTCGACATCGGCCTGGAGAACAAGCTGATCGAGAAGTCCGGCTCCTGGTTCTCCTACGGCGACGTGCGCCTCGGCCAGGGACGCGAGAACGCCAAGCTGTTCATCAAGGAGAACGCCGACCTCTCCACCGAGATCGAAGGAAAGGTCCGCCGCCTCCTCGGCATCGGCGGCCCCGAGCTGCATGTGATCGAGGGCGGCGAGCCGGCAACGCCCGCCAAACCCGAACGCATGGTTCGCAAGTGACACGGAAACTGTGGGGCGGCCTTCAGGCCGCCCTTTTCTTTGCTGCCTGTGCCTCCGCACCGGCCATCCCGGGCACCTGGCGCGGCTCCAGTCCCAACGCCGCCGGCACGGTCCTCGCCTTTCACGACGACGGCCGCCTGACCTGGACCTTCCCCGCCGGCACCGTTGAAGCGCGCTATACGACGCGCGGCCACGAGCTCGACATCACCGATTTCTCCGGCGGCATGCTGCAGGGGAGCGCGCTCTACTGCATCCATGAATTCCAGACCGCGAACCGCATGCGTATGGACTGCGAACGCGGCAAGCCGGGTCAGACGGGCGTCCGCCCGAAGGCGTACGACCCTCAGCAGACGCAGGTCTTCGAGCGCTAGTGTCCCTTCACTAGCGCTTGCGGATGGTGATGTCGTCGCCGATCGTCTTGATCTTCACGCGCGCCTCACCCGATCCCACCCGTCCCGTCGCGTTCAGCACCTCGGTGTCGCGGCGGAACCAGCGCTCGCGCCGCGACTTGCGTACCTGCAGCGGGAAGTCGCTGATGATGCGTCCTTCCCTGCGGTCGTCGCCCTGCTCCAGCTCGATCTCGAACGTGCCGGAGAAATCGGCCGGCAGCGTGAGCTCGACGCGGCCGCCCATGGAGTAGAGATCCAGCGATCGGCTCCCTGCGACGCCATCGATTTCGGCGGTGACATTTCCGCCCATCGTGCCCGCGACGAGGGAGCCGATCAGATTGCGCACGCGGATGTTGCCGCCCATCGTTCTGGCTACGACCTCGCCGCGGGCCCGATCCACGCGGATGTCCCCACCCATCGTGCGTAGCTCGGCACCGTGCGGCGCGTCGTCGACGTCGATGTCGCCACCCATCGAGTTGCGCGTAATCTTCCCGTCGGCAGCGGCATACGTCGTCGGAACGAGCAGCAGCAACAACAACGCGAGTGCTTTCATACTGCTCAATACGGAGCGAGGGCCTCCCGAGTTAACTGCTATTTCGCACCTTTTTCGCGGAGCAGCTTCACCAGCGCCTCGTGCCTGCCGCGCTCAGCCAGGGAAATGGCGGTGCGGCCGTCGTCGCTGCGGGAGTGGAGCTCGGCGCCGTGATCGAGGAGGAGCTGCACCAGGTCGGCCCGCCCGAGGAAGGCGGCCTCGTGGATCGGCGCGAGCCCCTCTGCCTGCCGGTCGAGCGGATCCGCCCCGCGCTCGAGCAGCAGCTTCGCCGTCGCATACTGCCCGGTCAGCAGCGCCACCTGCAGCGGCGTGTTGCGGAAGCGCGACCTGGCGCGGAGATGGATGTCCGCACCGGCGTCGATCAGTACGCGCGCGGTCTCCACGTTGCCGGCGAACGCCGCGACGTGCAGCGGCGTCCATCCGTGCTGGTTCATTGCCCGGACCGCGTTCGGATCGGCGCGCAGCATCGCCGCCACCTGCTCCGCCGTTCCCACCGCCGCCGCGTCGTACAGATCGAGCTTCGGCTTCGCCGCGACGACGAGCTTCAGGATCTCGTTCTCCTCCGGCGCGAGGAATCCTTCCCCTTGGATGAGGATGAACAGCGCCGCTTCCACGGAACCGTTCGCGAGCGACGGATCGGCGGCGAGCATGCGCTTCACCGTCGCAACGTCGTTCGCACGCGCGGCCTTTCGAAACTCTTCCCTCGAATCCGCCAATGCGGACCCGCACAGCAGCAGCGCGATCGCCAGTCGTTTCATGTCCTTTCTCCTTCCACGACCAGCGTAGAAAGCACGCCCGCGCCACGCATGTGCCATATGGCCTATTCGCAGGCGTAGCCCTTCCGTGTGACGATGATCGTCATGAAGCGGATCACGCAGATCGGCGGCGCGGCGGCCTGGCTGGCCGTCGGCACTCACGTCGTGATGCAGGGCGCCGACTCGCCACTGCGCTTCGTGATCTGGGCCGTCGCCTTCGCCGCATTCGGCGCCGGCCTGCTCGCACCCGCACGCCTGCCGGTGCTGGCGATGCAGGTGGCCGCGGTGGCGGCGATGGTGCTCACGCTCTGCGACGGCTTCGAGGGAACGCTGCTGGTGATGGTTGCGATGCAGCTCGGCGCGCTGCTGCCGCGCCGCGCGGCCATCCTCTGGATCGTCGCGCAGACGCTGCTCCTCGGAGCCGCGATCGGCTTCCACTGGACACCGCGCGCGGCATTCCTCATCACGCCGCCGTACCTCGGCTTCCAGCTCCTCGCGTACCTCGCGCTCGAAGCACTCGCACGCGAAAGCGCGACGAACGCGGAGCTGCGCGCCACGCAGAGCATCATCGCCGGCTCCACGCGCCTCGGCGAACGCCTGCGTATTTCGCGCGAGCTGCACGACACCGTCGGCCATCACCTCACCGCGCTCTCGCTGCATCTCGAAGCGGCGCTGCAGAAATCCGCGCCGCCGGCGAGGGAGCACGTCGAGACCGCACAGTCGCTCGCACGCCAACTGCTGCAGGAAGTGCGCGGCATCGTAGCGACGATGAGTGAACACGACGGCATCGACCTCGCCGCCGCGCTGCAGACGCTCACCGCCACGGTACCGCGTCCGCGCGTCCATCTCTCCGTCGAGCCGAGCATCCGTATCGAGGATCCGGAGCGCGCGCGGGTGGTCGTCCGCTGCACGCAGGAGATCGTGACGAACGCCGCGCGCCACTCCGCCGCCGAAAACCTCTGGATCGTGATCGACCGCGACGGCGACGCGGTGCGCATCCGCGCGCACGACGACGGCCGCGGCAGCGAGCGCGTGCCCGAGGGGTTCGGGCTGCGCGCGATGCGCGAGCGTGTGGAAGGTGCGGGCGGACGGCTGCAGATCGAGACGCAGCCCGGCGCGGGCTTCGACGTCGTCGCGCTGGTGCCGGCATGATCCGCGTCTTCATCGCCGACGATCAGGCGCTCGTCCGCCAGGGACTGCGCGCGCTGCTCGAGCTGGAGCCGGAGCTGACCGTCGCCGGCGAGGCCGCGGACGGCGAGGAGACGCTGGCGCGCATCGCCGAAGCGGCTGCGGACGTGCTCCTCCTCGACATCCGCATGCCGCGCAAGAGCGGCCTCGATGTGCTCCGCGAAGGCGTCTCGCTCCCACCCGCGCTCGTGCTGACGACGTTCGAAGATGCCGAGGCGGCGCTCGACGCGATCCGCAACGGCGCGCGCGGCTTTCTGCTGAAGGACGTCTCGTTCGAGCAGCTCGTCGGCGCGATCCGCTGCGTCGCCGCAGGCTCGACCGTCTTTCAGCCGGCGATCACGCAGCGACTCATGGCGCAGGCCGCGCGCCTGCAGAACGACTTCCTCAGCGCGGAGCTGCCGGAGCGCCTGACCGAGCGCGAGGTGGAAGTGGTCCGTCTCATGGCCGGCGGCTACAGCAATCGCGAGATCGCCCACGCCCTCGGCGCGGCCGAGGGGACGATCAAGAATCACGTGTCGTCGATCCTGGCGAAGTTCGGCGTCCGCGACCGCACGCGCGCGGTGCTCAAGGCGCTCGAGGCGGGGCTGCTGTAGAGTCGTGGCCGCCGTGAGACTCGACCAGGCCGTCGCCGCGCGCTATCCGGAGATTTCCCGCCGCAAGGCGCGCGAGCTCATCGCGCAGAAGCGCGTGTTCGTCAACGACCGCCCCATCGGCGTGGCCTCGCGCGAAGTGAGCGAGCGCGATCGCATCACCATCGCTGACTCGTTGCCCGAGCTCGACATCATTCGAGAAACACGCGACTGGATCGCCGTCAACAAACCGCCAGGCATCCCCACGCAACCCGCACGCGATCGCAAGCAGCGCTCCCTCGAAGAGCTGATGCGCGCGCGCTTCGGCGGCATCTACCTCGTGCATCGGATCGACACGCAGACCAGCGGCGCGGTGGTCTTCGCCCGCACGAAGGAGGCCGCGGCGCGGCTGTCCTCTCTCTTTGCGTCGCGCGAGATCCGCAAAACGTATCTGGCCGTGGTCGAGGGCGCCGTCGCGCGCGAGCTGACCATCGAGTCGCCGATCGGCGGACGAGACGCACACACCATCGTCCGTCCGCTGCGCGTGCTCGACGGCACGACGCTCATCGAGGCGGAGATCCTCACCGGCCGCACGCACCAGATCCGCATCCACATGAAGTCGGTCGAGCAGCCGGTCGTCGGCGACCGCCGCTACGGCTCCACGCTCCCCGCGCCGCGCATGCTGCTGCACGCGTGGAAGCTCGAGCACGCGTATTTTGGCGAGGCGCTAGTGGCGCCGGTGCCAGGCGACTTTCCGTCGCTGACGTAGGACAGGCTTCAGCCTGTCCCTGGGCAGGCTGAAGCCTGCCCTGCGTTTTGCAGGCTGAAGCCTGCCCTGCGTTTCACGATAGGATCGGCGCGATGGAGATCCCAGTTTTTCATGCAACGACCGTCATCTGCGTGCGCCGTGACGGACAGGTCGCGATGGCCGGCGACGGACAGGTCACGGTCGGCAACACGGTCATGAAGCACGGCGCGGCGAAGGTGCGGCGCCTGTATCACGACAAGATCATCGCCGGCTTCGCCGGCTCCGCCGCCGACGCGTTCGCGCTCTTCTCCCGCTTCGAGGCGAAGCTCGAGGAGTACCGCGGCAACATGGAGCGCTCGGTGGTCGAGCTGGCCAAGGACTGGCGGATGGACAAGTACCTCCGGCAGTTGCAGGCCATGCTCATCGTGGCCAATAACGAGCGCGCGTACCTCGTCTCCGGCACGGGCGACCTCATTCAGCCGGACGACGGCATCCTGGCCATCGGCTCGGGCGGCTCGTTCGCGCTGGCCGCGGCGCGCGCGCTGGTGCAGCACACGCAGATGAGCGCGGCCGAGGTGGCGAAGGAGTCGCTGCGCATCGCGTCGGAAATCTGCATCTACACGAACGACAACATCACGGTGGAAACCCTCTGACATGGTGATTCAACTGCCCGCCCCGACCGAAGCGCCGCTCGACGCCGAGCGGCTGACGCCGAAGGAGATCGTGCGCGAGCTCGACAAGTACATCGTCGGGCAGAACGCGGCCAAGCGCGCGGTGGCCATCGCGCTGCGCAACCGCTGGCGGCGGCAGCAGCTCCCGCCCGAGCTGCGCGACGAGGTGGCGCCGAAGAACATCATCATGATCGGGCCGACGGGCGTCGGCAAAACGGAGATCGCCCGGCGCCTTGCGCGCCTGACGCGCTCGCCGTTCATGAAGATCGAGGCGTCGAAGTTCACGGAGGTCGGCTACGTCGGCCGCGACGTGGAGTCGATGATCCGCGACCTCACGGAGATCGGCGTGAAGCTGGTCAAGGACGAGAAGAGCCGCATGGTGCGCGAACAGGCGGAGCGCAACGCCCGCGAGCGCATCCTCGACATCCTCCTCCCCGACTCCCGCCCGCCCCGCGCCCGCCCGGCGTTCGTCTCCGCCCCCGAGGCCGAGGACTCGTCGACGGAGACGCGCGAGAAGCTCGGACGCTGGCTGGATGAGGGAAAGCTCGACGAGCGCGAGGTGGAGCTGGACGTGAAGGAGCAGGGCTTCCCGTCGTTCGAGATCTTCACGCCGCAGGGCGTCGAGGAGATGGGCGTGAACGTGAAGGACATGCTCCCCGGCATCTTCGGCGGTAAGTCGAAGCGCAAGAAGATGCGCGTCGGCGACGCCCGCGACATCATCATCCAGGAGGAGGCGGAGAAACTCGTCGACCAGCAGAACGTCGCCCGCGAAGCGATCGACCGCGTCGAACAGAGCGGCATCGTCTTCCTCGACGAGATCGACAAGATCGCCGGCCGCCAGAGCGCCTCCGGCGGCCCCGACGTCTCCCGCGAAGGCGTCCAGCGCGACCTGCTGCCGATCGTGGAAGGGACCACCGTGAACACGAAGTACGGCATGGTGAAGACCGATCACATCCTCTTCATCGCCGCGGGCGCGTTCCACGTGTCCAAGCCGTCGGATCTCATCCCCGAGTTGCAGGGACGGTTTCCTATCCGCGTGGAGCTGGAGTCGCTCTCCGAGAACGACTTCGAGCGTATCTTGCGCGAACCGAAGAACGCGCTCACGACCCAGTACACGGCTCTTCTTGCGACCGAGGGCGTCACTCTCACGTTTGGCGACGACGCGGTACGGGAGATTGCGCGGTTTGCTGCTGTGGTGAACGACAAGACCGAGAACATCGGAGCGCGGCGGCTGCACACGATTCTGGAGCGTCTGTTAGACGAGCTTTCGTTTGACGCGAGTGAACGCGGCGGCGAGACGGTCGTCATTGACGCGGCGTACGTGCAGCGCGTACTCGAAGGCGTGGTGCGGAACGAGGACCTGAGTCGCTACGTGCTGTGAAACGCCGCGATCTCGTCGCCCACCTCGAAGCGCACGGATGCGTACTCGTCCGCGAGGGAGCGAACCACACGGTCTACCGGAACGCGAGCACCGGAGAGTGGTCGACGATTCCGCGTCATCGCGAGGTGAAGGACGATCTGGCGCGAAAGATCTGCCGCGATCTCAGCGTGCCGAGCCCGCGCTGACGACGATTTCCTCGCGAATGGCGATGGTCTCGTCGACCTGCTCGAGGGCCCGCTCGCGATTCACCTCGAGGATGAGCTGAATCGCTTCCTTCAGATTCTCGCGCGCCTCATCCAGCGTCTCGCCCTGCGTATTCGCACCGGGCAGTTCTTCCACCCAGGCGATGTACCCACCTTCGTCGGCAGGCTGGAAGACGGCGGTGAACGTGCGCTCCATGGCTGTCAGTTTACGACACCGTCTTCTTGAACGCCCGCGCCGACACCGCGATCAACACCGTCGAAATCGCGAGCAACGCCAGCACCGGCTCCCACAAGTCCACGAATGTCGCCCCTCGGATCACGATCCCGCGCGCGATCTTGATGAAGTGGGTGGCGGGGAGGACGTACGAAATCAGGCGCAGTGGGAGCGGGAGCGATGACAAGGGGAAGACGTAGCCGGAGAGGAGCACGGACGGGAGCATGATGCCCATGGCCTGTTGCATGGCTTCCATCTGCGAGCCCGCGCGCGAGGAGATCAGGAGTCCGAACGACAGGAGCGCGAGCAGGTAGACGGAGGAGAGGACGAGCAGCAGGGTCACGCTTCCGTTGAACGGCACGCGGAAGAGGAAGCGCATGAGCAACAGCACGATCACCAGCGTGCCGTAGGCGAGGCCCATGTAGGGGAGGATTTTTCCGAGCACCACCGCGAGCGGCGAGACCGGCGTGACCATGAGTTGCTCGAGCGTGCCGCGCTCGCGCTCTTTCACGATGGCGAAGGCGGAGAGGATGGTTCCCGAGAACGTGAGCAGGATGGCGATGAGGCCGGGGATGAGGAGGTTGGCGCTGCGCATGTCGGGGTTGAACATCATCACCGGGTGCACTTCCACGATGAGGTCGCGGATGCTGTGGGTGAGGATGACGCCGTTCGCGGCGGCGAGCGCCTGCGACGCGGTGCTGGAATCCGAGCCGTCGATGAGCACGAGCGCGTCGGCGCGGCGGCCGGCGGCGAGGTTTCTCGCATAGTCGGGCGGGATCTCCACCGCCACCTGCGCATTGCCCGCGACGATGTGCTGCTGCAGGTCCTGCCGCGACTGCGCGTAGCCGATTACCTTCAGGTAATGCGTGGCGCCGAACTGTTCGATGAGACGGCGGCTCTCCTGCGTGCGGCTCTGGTCGAAGATCACCGTGGGGATGTTCTTCGCGTTCATGTCGATGACGCCGAAGAGGATCAGCTCGAACACCGGCACCAGCAGCGCGAACATCAGCGTCGTGCGGTCGCGCATCATCTGCGTCAGCTCCTTGCGGAAGACCGCCGTGAAGCCGTTCATCACGAGCGCACCTCCGTCAATCGCACGAACACGTCCTCGAGCGTCGGCGCGATGTCGCGCACCGCGACGGACGACACGCCGAACGCTTCCAGGTCCTGGTCGATCTTCTGATTCGACACCGACTCGTCGACGAGCAGGTGCAGCGACGTCCCGAAGATCGTCGAGGCGCGGACGTACGGCAGCGTGCGCGCGGACGTCATCAGCGAGGCCACGCCCTCGCGGCACTCCACCTCCACGCGCCGCATGCCGGACGGCGTGACGTCGGGGAGCTGCTTGAGCTGCTCCGGATGTCCGTTGACGATGAGGCGCGAGAGATAGAGGTAGGCCACCGTGCCGCAGCGCTCCGCCTCGTCCATGTAGTGCGTGGTCACGAACATCGTCACGCCCTCGCCGGCCAGACCGAAGAGCAGATCCCACAGCTCGCGGCGCGCGACGGGATCGATGCCGGCGGTCGGCTCGTCCAGGAAGAGCACGCGCGGGCGGTGCATCAGGGCGGCGGCGAGTGCGAGCCGCTGCTTCCAGCCGCCGGAGAGCTGTCCCGCGAGACGCGAGCGATAGGGTGCGATGTGTGTGAGCGCGATGGCCCACTCCTTCCGCTCCGCGCGCTCCGCGCCTTTCAGGCGATAGATGGAGCTGAAGAAGTCGAGGTTCTCGTCGACGGTGAGGTCGCGGTAGAGCGAGAACGCCTGCGACACGTAGCCGATGCGCTGGCGCACTGCCTCGCCCTGCGTGCGCACGTCGGCGTCGTCGACGGTGGCGTCGCCGGAGGTCGGCTGCAGCAGGCCGCAGAGGATGCGGATGAGCGTCGACTTCCCGGAGCCGTTCGGTCCGAGGAGGCCGAAGATCTCGCCGCGCGGCACCTGGAGCGTGACGTCGTTGAGTGCCTGCACGCTGCCGAAGTGCTTCGACACGTGGCGCACGTCGATGCCGATGGCCGTGCTCATTGCGCGCGTCCTTCCACGCCGAGATCGACCTCGGCGGCCATGCCCGGTTTGAGGCGGCCGTCGGGATCGACGATCACCTTCACGCCGAAGACCTGCTCGGCGCGCTGGGCACGCGTCTGCACGTTGCGCGGCGTGTACTCGCCCTGCGAGGCGACCGTGGCCACGCGGCCGCGGAACCAGAGGTCGGGCCAGGTGTCGACGCGCACGCGCACCGGCATGTTCACGCGCACCAGGCCGAGGAGCGTTTCGGGGACGTAGACGCGCACCCAGAGCTCGCGCGGCTCGAGGATCTCGGCCACGGTCTGGTTCGGCGCGACGATGTCGCCGGGGCGCAGGCCGAACGATTGAATGGTGCCGGTGACGGTCGAATGCACGACCGTCTCGTCGTGCTGCTTCATCAGCGAGGCGAGTCGCTTCTCCTGCTGCGCGACCGCGGCGCGCGCGGCGGTGATGTCTTCCTCGCGCGTTCCCTCGCGGAGCGCGCGCAGATCTTCCGCCGACGCTTTCGCTTTCGTCGCCGCGTCGTCGGCGAGCTGCCTGGCCACGATGCCGGCGGCGGAGAGCGCGTGGATGCGGCGGTGCTCGCGCTCGTCGTTCGCGGCGATGGCGGCGGCCTTGCGGACTTCTTCGTCGCGAGGGCCGGCCAGCGCCTTCGCGAGCTGCGCCTGCGCGGTGGCAATGGCGGCCTGCTGCTCGGCGATCTGGCGGTCGATCGTCTCGGCCTCGAGCGTCACCAGCGTCTGGCCGGCGACGACCTGCTGCCCTTCATCGACGTGCACGCGGACCACGCGTCCGCCCACCAGCGACCCGACGTTCACCGTCCTTGCCTCCAGCGTTCCGGCCAGGACGAGCGGTTTCGGTTTTTTCTGTTCGCGCAGGTACAGCAGCGTCGCCGCGGCCGCGGCCAGCACGACGAGCGCGAGGATGACTTTCTTCAGCATGGGTTTTCTCCGGGGGACAGGCTGAAGCCTGTCCTACGTTCAGCGCACCTCTCGACCAGAGGTCGATGAGCGCGGCGATGTAATCGTCGAGGGGATACGCCGGCGTGACGCCGAGGATCTGATGGAAGAAGACGTAGGACTGGAGCTGGCCGAGGAAGAGGAGTGCAAGGGCGCGCGGATCGCCGCGGCCGATCTTCCCGGCTTTCATCCCGCGGGCGAAGTAGTCGGCGAGCAGACGGAGCACGCGCCGCGGCGGCACGTCGTCGTCGCGCACGTCGAAGGGGACGACCAGCGTCGTGGAGTGCATCTGCATCGCGATCGCGGAGCGGATGATGCCGGTGAGGAAGGGGATCAGGCGTTTGGCGAAGTCCGCCAGGGCAATGCGCGGGTCTTCGCCGGGATCGAGGCTGGCCAGCTCCATGACCTGCGTGGCCATGGCGGCGGTGAAGAGTGCCTGTTTGGAGTCGAAGTATTTGAGGATGGCCGCCGGAGTGACGTCGAGCTCCCTGGCGATGTCGGCCAGCGTGGTGGCCGCGAACCCGCGCGCCTGGAAGGCGATGCGGGCGGCTTCGAGGATCTGATCGCGCGAGATACGCGGAGGACGTCCCATGATTAGTAAACGTAGGTTCACTAACCTTGGTTTGTCAATAGGCGTTTACAAACTGAGTGGAGGACAGGCAATCCTGTCTGTCCGGGAGAGAAGATGAGGACAGGCATGTTGCCTGTCCTCCACCTGCATCAGAAGCTCAGCTTGGCCGCGAGCTGCATGATCCGCTGGCCCGCCACCGCGCTCGGGGTGCCGAACGTGGGCGAGAAGGTCAGCACGTTCGTGGTGGCGTTGTACGAGTAGTACGTGCGGTTCACGTTGCTGACGTTGTTGCGATTGAGGAGGTTGAAGACCTCGGCGATGAGCTGCAGGCGCGTGCCTCCGAAGACGATGTCCTTCGACACGCGCGGGTCGAGCGAGAACTGCGACGGCAGGCGCAGCGAGTTGCGGCGATAGCCGGGCGCGATGTCGTTCGCGGCGTTGCCGTCGAGGTTCAGATCCGAGTTCACGATCGGTGTGTACGGCTGCCCGCTCTGGTAGCTGGCGATGCCGCTGATCGACCATCCGGAGGCCAGGCTGCGCAGCCAGCCGGTATCGATCGCCTGCGCGTACGCGTCCAGCGACCAGACGCCGCTGGCCACCAGGCGGTGGCGCACGTCGTTGTCGCCGTAGGTGTAGTCGGTGCCGAAGTCGCCGGAGTCGGAGACGAACTTCGCGTCGTCGGTGCCCGGCACGACCGCGGTCGCATCGGGACGATCGTCCTTCACCGTCGAATGCGTGTACGCGATGCGTCCCTGCCAGTTGTTGCCGAAGCGCTTCTGCACGTCGAGCGTGAAGCCGTCGTAGCGCGAGCGCGCGCTGCTCTGGAACTCGATGATGCGCGCGAAGTTGTTGAACGGGCGGCCGCTGTAGCGCTTGACCGTCGTCGGTCCGATGCCGGTCACGCCGATCGGGAAGGCGATGGGGTTGGAGATGTTGATGTCGGCCGAGCGCGTGAGGTCTTCGCCCTTCACGTACTGGTAGGTCAGGCCGATGAGCAGGTCGTCCGACACGGCGCGCTCGAGCCCGAGGCTGCCCTGGTGCACCTGCGGGTTCTCGTAGTCCTCGTCGAACGCGAAGATGGTCGGCTTCGGGATCGTCGCGCCGGTGGGGATCGACGTGTAGACGTTCGGGTACGTCGGGATCTGCGCGCCCGTGAAGGTGATGGTCTGCACGTTGATGCCGTTGTTGGAGTGCGCGGTGCCGATCATGATCGCGGGCGTGCGGCCGTAGAAGATGCCGTAGCCGGCCCGGAGGACGGTGCGCGCGTCGTTGCCCGGCGTCCAGGCGATGCCGAGGCGCGGGCCGAGGTTGTTCGTGTCCTCGGGGATGTGCGACGTATCGATGCCCGCGGCGAGCAGCTCCGCGTCGGGATTGCGCACTTCCGGCTGGGCGATGCTCTGCAGGTCATAGCGCAGGCCCGCGGTCACGGTGACGCTGGGCATCACCTTCCACTCGTCCTGCACGAACAGGCCGGTCTCGGTGATGTCGGGATTGGTCGTGGCGCCGGTCGTGCCGGGGCCGGCGAAGGCCTGCAGGAAGCGGTTCGGGCGGCGCTGGTTGAAGTCGGCCAGGCTGTTGAAGCGGTACGAGCCGGCGAAGTTGCCGGGGAAGTAATTGAGGATGTCGTCGTGGCTGACGTCGAAGCCGCCCTTGAGTGTGTGCGTGCCGACGAGGTACGTGGCGGTGTCGGCGAGCTGCCAGCGCTTGATGGTCGTCTCGCGCGGGCTGAAGGTGTTCTGCCCGACGCGCACCACGAGGTTGCCGTCGTGGAAGACCTCGACCTCGGGGCCGGAGAAGTTGGCCAGGCCGGGCTCGCGATCCTTAGCCCACTGCGCGCGCACTTCGTTGAAGAACGAGCCGCCGGCGGTCATCGACAGCACGCCGGAGAGGGTGTCGGTGTTCACGAGCGAGTTGCCGGTGTGCTCGACCGAGTGCTGCAGGTTGCCGTTCTCGAAGTTGGTGCCGACGAACTTCTGGCGGTTGTAGCGCATCGAGAGATGCGAGTTCGCCCACAGCTCGTGATCGGTCTTGATGAGGTAGACGTCCTGGTCCTGCCCGCGGACGTAGTCGCCCGAGCGCGCCAGGAGCTCGTTGAAGCCGGCCTGGTCCTCCGGCGTGCGGATGGTCACGGCGCGCGTGCCGCCGAGGACGACGGGGTTGGGGATCTCGTTGCGCTGCGCGTCGTAGTTGACGAAGAAGAAGTGGCGGTCGCGGACGACCGGGCCGCCGAAGCTGCCGCCGTACTGGTCGAAGTGATACGGCTGCTTCGCGCGGTTGTTGATCACGCTGATGTAGTCGTTGGCGTTGAAGCGCTTGTCGCGGAGAAAGTAGAAGAGCGTGCCGTCGAACTCGTTCGTGCCCGACTTGGTGACGACGTTGATGACGGCGCCGCCGGCGCGCCCGTACTCGGCGGAGTAGGCGTTGGCGTTGACCTGGAACTCCTTCACCGCGTCCTGCGAGAACTGGTAGGGCGCGCGGCCGGAGCCGGTGCGGCCGAGGGCCTGGCCGAAGAAGGTGTTGTCGTTGTTCGCGCCGTCGATGACCAGCGAGTTGAGCGTGCCGCGCTGGCCGGCGAAGCTGATGTCGCCGGCGCGGACGTCGCGCACGACGCCGGGCGTGGTGAGCACGAAGTCGATGAAGTTGCGGCCGTTCGTCGGGAGGTTCTCGATGGCCACCTCGTTGACGACGGAGCTCACCTGCGTGCGCTCGCTCTCGACGAGCGGCGCCACGGCGGTGACGGTGATGGTCTCGGAGACGCCCGCTTTCAGCTTCAGCGCGAGGGCGACGTCGGTGCCGATGTTGACCACCACGCTGTCGCGGCGCACCGGCTGGAAGCCTTCCAGCGACGCCTCGACGGAGTAGGTCGCGGGCGGCAGCAGCGCGAGCGAGTATGCGCCGGCGCTGTTGGTCACGGCCGTGCGCGAGGTGCCGGTGGCGACGTTGGTGGCGACCACCGTGACGCCCGGCAGCGCGCCGCCGGAGTCGTCGACGACGGTGCCCGAGATCGAGCCGGTGCTGCTCTGCGCGAACAGCGACAGCGGCAGGAGCAGACAGACAAAGAACAACCAGAGTGTCCGGCGAACGCTCATGGAGCCTCCCCACACATTTTGTTGAAATTGAACGGCAATTGGACGGTGCCGTCAGAATATCATCGGGCCATGGCCATCGCGAGTGTGAACCCGGCCACGGGCGAGACCATCGCCACGTTCGAGCCGCTCAGCCAGGACGATCTGGAGATGAAGCTGCAGCGCGCGGCGGAGGCGTTCGCCATCAATCGCGCGCGGTCGTTCCCGGAGCGCGCGGAGCGCATGCTGCGCACGGCGCAGATCCTCGAGTCTCGCGCGGAGCAGTACGCGCGCACGATCACGCTGGAGATGGGAAAGCCGCTCGCGGCCGCCGTCGCGGAGGTGAAAAAGTGCGCGATGGTCTGCCGTCACTACGCCGAGCACGCAGCGACGTATCTCGCGGAAGAGCACATCAGGACCGACGCGCGTGAAAGCTACGTCCGCTTCGATCCCCTCGGCGCGATCCTCGCGGTGATGCCGTGGAACTTCCCGTTCTGGCAGGTGTTCCGCTTCGCCGCGCCGGCGCTGATGGCGGGGAACGTCGGGCTGCTCAAGCACGCCTCGAACGTGCCGCAGTCGGCGCTGGCCATCGAGGACATCCTGCGCGAGGCGGGCTTCGTCGACGGCGAGTTTCAGACGCTGCTCATCGGCGCGGACCAGGTGGCGGCGCTGCTCGACGACGAGCGCGTGAAGGCGGCCACGCTCACCGGCAGCGAGCCGGCCGGCGCGAGTGTGGCTTCCGGCGCGGCGAAGCAGATCAAGAAGAGCGTGCTGGAGCTGGGCGGCAGCGATCCGTTCATCGTCATGCCGTCGGCCGATCTCGAGGCGGCGGTGAAGACGGGCATCAAGGCGCGCATCGTCAACAACGGACAGTCGTGCATCGCGGCGAAGCGCTTCATCGTGCACGAGGCGGTGGCGGACGAGTTTCAGAAGCGCTTCGTCGAGGCGATGGAGGCGCTGCGCGTGGGCGATCCGCTGGAGGAGACGACGGACGTCGGTCCGCTGGCGATGCCGCAGATCGTCGACGATCTCGAGCAGCAGGTTTCCGCGAGCGTGTCCGCGGGGGCGAGGCTGCTCACCGGCGGGAAGCGCCTGCGCGACCGCGGCAACTTCTACGCGCCGACGATCCTCGCCGACATCCCGCAAGGCGCGCCGGCGTACGCGGAAGAGACGTTCGGACCGGTGGCGTCGCTGTTCCGCGTGAGCGATGCGGAGGAGGCGGTGCGGCTAGCCAACGCGACCCCGTTCGGCCTCGGCGCTTCAGTCTGGACGCAGGATCGCCAGGAGGCGGAACAGTTCATCGCGGGCGTGGAGTCAGGGCAGGTGTTCGTGAATGCGATGGTGGCCAGCGATCCGCGGCTGCCGTTCGGCGGCGTGAAACACTCCGGCTTCGGGCGCGAGCTCGGGGAGTACGGGATCCGCGAGTTCGTCAACATCAAGACGGTCTGGGTCGCGTGAGCCCGACGCAGGTCAGGCTTCAGCGTGACGTAGGACAGGCTTCAGCCTGACCAGGGACAGGCTGAAGCCTGTCCTACGTTTCCAGCGTGAATCGCCAGTCGGTGACCGGTTCGCGTGAATAGACGCGGAACACGCACCGTCCATCGCCGTCCTGGAACTTCTCCTCGCGCCTGACGCGTACGCCGAGGAGGCGCGTGAGCGCGTTCACGGAGACGCTGCAGAGTGCGGGGCGGTTCATGGCCGTGTTGTAGAACGGGCAGTTGCGCTCGATGAGGCGGTAGTCGTCGCCGTCGCGCTCGTGCGTCATGAACGGATCGTCCGCCACGTACCAGCTCCTGAGCAGCTCGAGGCGCTCTTCGAGCGTGCGTCCTTCCACCCGCGGCGCGAGCACGTTCACGCGATCGTCCGACACGCGCGCCAGCACGCGCACCGCCGCGTCCATCCCCAGCTCCTCGCTGACCGCGTCGATGATCGCGATCGACAGCGTGTCGTAATGCTTCGGGAAGAGATGCTCGCCGGCGTCGGTGAGGCAGTACACCGTGGCGGGACGGCCGGTGCGGCCGCGGACGGTGTCGTGATCGACCACCGCCTCGATCCACCCCTCGCGCTGCAGTTGCAGGAGCTGCTGGCGCACCGCCTCGCCGGTCAGGCTGAGGTGCGGCGCGAGCTGCGCGATGGTGGCGGAGCCGCGTTCCTTCAGCGCGAGGACGATGGCGCGGCGGCTGTCGGGCAGTTGCTTGAGCGTGAGAATCGCGAGCCTCCCTCCGCGCCACGATAGCGCGGAGGGAGGCGGGAGTCATCAGCGTTTGCTGTGCAGGTACAGCTTCTTTTCCGGTGCATTGCCGGAAGTGCTCCACGTTTCCTGCACCTTGCCGCCCGGGCCGAACTTCACCGTCACGCCGTTGATGTGACCCTGCGTGTTCTTTCCGCGCACGTTCACGAAGTCGAACACCAGCTCGTCGGCGCTCGACTTTGCGGCGTTGAGGCGCAGCGTCGGCTGGTTGTCGCCCGAGCAGTAGTGCGTGGCCACGATGGCGTCGCCGTCGACCGTGTACATCGTGATCATCTCGTACGGCGCGCCGGCGAACATCGTCTCCTGCACCACCGAGCCGCCGCCGCTGACTTTGTAGATGACGGTGGTCTTCTCGCCGTCCGGCGCCAGCATCGTCGCGTCCCACGTTCCCTCGAGCGTCTTCAGTCTGTCGAAGGCGGCGCTCGCGGCCGGCTTCTTCGCCGCGTGATCGTGACCGTCGTGCGCCTGCGCGTTCACGCCGATCATGGCCACGACGAACATCGCCGCGACGGCGGCGGAGCGGCTCGTGTCGGCGGGACGGCCGTAGCGCTGCGTGGCCCAGCCGAGGATCGCGCCGACGGCGCCGCCCGGGAGCATGATCTCGAAGAAGTACTTGCCGCCGCCCATGTAGACGATCGCGTACGCGAGCGCGAGCCCGACGGCCAGGCCGAAGACGATGCCCGCGGCAGTGTTCTTCACCTTGCGCGCGAAGATGCCCGCGGCGATGCCGGCGATCACGCCTTTCATCGTCGAGCCGATGATGATGCCGATGATGTCTTTGCGCACCTCCGGCGTGGCCCACGCCGTGGCACCGTCGAAGACGCCGAGCACCGCTCCCAGGATCACACCGAGCAGAATCTTGTTCATCCCTTCATTCCTCCGTCTCTTGATTCAACGTCTTCTTCGTTTCCTTTAAAGGAGCAGGATCAGCGCGCGCATGATCAGATACGCGAGCAGCATGGCCAGGAGCGCGCGGTGGCGGCCGAGCCAGCGTCCGGCGATCTCGAACGGGTTCTCGCGGTAGGCGCTGACCGGCGCGCCGTCGAGGTAGCGCAGCACGTCTTCGGCGACCTCGCCCGCGTTCGCGTAGCGCCGCGACGGATCTTCGTGCGTGGCGCGGGCGGCGATGGCGCGCAACGGGCGGGTCGACTCGTACTGCAGCACGACGCGCAGCAGCGCGCCGAGGGCGTAGACGTCGGAGCGTGCGTCGCGGTGGCGCTCGGGGGCCATGTAGCCGGGCGTGCCGGCGATGTTCGACACGCCCCAGTCCATGACCAGCACCGCGCCGAACTCGCCGACCATCACGTTCTCCGGCTTGAGGTCGCGATGCACCACGCCCTGCGCGTGCGCGAACGCGAGCGGCTCGCAGATGCGCGCGAAGAGGCGCAGGCGCTCTGTGAGCGGATGTCCTTCGCGCAGCCACGCGTCGAGGCGCGCGCCGCGCACGAGCTTCATCGTGTAGTAGAAGCGGCCGTCGGGGAGCTCGCCGGCGTCGTGCACGGGGACGATGCCGGGATGTTCGAGCGCCGCGATGACGCGCGCCTCCGCGCTCCACTCTTCGTCGACCACCTTCATGGCCACGCTGCGCTCGAGCTGCCGGTCGCGCACCTCGTAGACGATGCCCATGCCGCCGCGTCCGAGCTCGCGCAGCAGCTCGTAGCGCGTGCCGGTGAGGTCCGGTTGTTCGGCGACGTCGCGCAGTCGTTCGATGGCGTCGTCGGAGAGGAAGCTCATCGCTGCGCTCCGGGACAGGCTGAAGCCCGTCCTAC
>DASUSL010000525.1:0-10324 GCA_036375135.1 Thermoanaerobaculia bacterium
GCTCCTCTTACCAGCCGGCGCTCCTCTTACCAGCCGGCGCTCCTCTTGCCAGCCGGCGGGACGCCGGCGCTCCTCTTACCAGCGGTAGCGGGTGCGCACGTAGGCGATGTTGCCCTGGTAGTCCCCATCCTCGGGCACCAGGAAGAACGACGCGGGCATGTACGGCTGCGTGCCGCTGGACTGGTCGTCGTCGATGTCGTAGTCCTCGATCCACGCTCCCAGCGCGAGCTCCCACGCCTCGGAGATCCGGTACGTGAGCTGGGCGAAGGTCTGCAGGAAGCGCGTGTCGTCGACGTGCAGCACGTCGAAGGCGAGATCGGGCGTGCCGCCGGGGGGAGACTCGAGCTGCGCGCGGCCGTTCACGGTCTGGAGCTGCGAGCTGACGCGGACGTCGAAGCGCTCCGGGATGATCGTGAAGTTCGCGCCGACGCCGAACGTCTTCGACTTGTCGGTGTTGTACGCGCTCCAGTTGTCGAGCGGATTGGTCGAGAACGTCGCGCCGCTCTGGCGCGCCTGCTGGAAGCCGCCCCAGACGTCGGTGCCGAAGAAGCCGAAGACGTTCCAGCGCGGCGACGGCGTGTAGTCGACCTCCGCGTTCAGCGCCTGCGTGCGCCAGTGCCGCAGACCGAATTCCGATTCGTCGTAGTCGTCGAAGTAGCGGACGAAATTCACGCCGACGTTCACCGGCCCGTCGAACGGCGTGGCCTGCACCATGGCCACGACGCGATGCGAGTCGCGCCTGGCCTGGTCGAAGCGGCGCAGTCCGGGAAGATTGACCTGCTCCGGCTCGTCGAACGAGGCCGACTCCGCGCGAACCTGGTCGTACTCGTCGTAGTCGCGCGAGCCGAGCTCGTAGCTCGTGCGCGCGACCATCCACGTCAGCGGACGGAAGTCCGCCGCGATGCGGAACATGTTCTCCGTCGTCTCCCTCGTCTCGCGGAACGTGCGCTCCATGGTGTTGTTGCGGAAGCCCAGCTCCAGCGTGGCGAAGCGTCCCAGGTCGTACGCGCCGCTCACCTCGGCCGTCTGAGTCGACCAGCCGTACGGCACGGTCACGCGCGGCGTCGGCTCGAGCGAGGCGTCGAAGCGCACGTAGCCGGGGAAGTGCACGCGGTCGCTCTGGTTGTCGACGTCGTAGAAGCGGTAGCGCGCGTTGAAGCGGACGTTGCGCAGCGGCCGCGACGTGAACTGCAGGTTCACCGACGACGTGGCGATCTCGCCGTCGTAATGCCGCATCGGCAGCTCGGGCATGACGATGGCGCTGTTCGTCGTGTACGGGATGAGCGTGGAGCTCGACTGCAGCATGCCGTAGCCGACGTCGGCGGTGATGCGCGAGTTGCGCGGCAGCTTGTAGATCGCGCCGATGCTGGCCACGGCGTGCGTGCTGTCCGGCGCGAGAGCCATGCGCGCGAAGCTGGCGCCGTTGATCGAGGCGCTGCCCGGCGCCTGATACGCGCTCGGATCGGTGGAGTCGACGGCGCGGAACGGATTGTCGAACGTGTACGACGTGTGCTCGTTCAGGAACTGGTTGACCGTCAGTCCGCCGCGAATGAGTCCGCGCGCGAACGGCTGCTCGAGACGGATGCCGAAGTCGCGCGTGATGTAGTCGATCGGCTCCGCGGTCTCGACGACGTTGCCGAAGCCGAACGAGGTGCCGGCGTTGCGGTTCCCCTCGCGGTTCTCCTGGAAGAACGACACGCGCGTGTCGACCGTGCCGGTGGGGAAGATGTTCAGCGAGAGGCCGACGCGCTCGCGCGTGTAGCCGAGATCGAAGAGATACGGCGTGTTCACCAGCGGCTCGACCAGGCGGCGCAGGAAGGTGTAGTTGATGCCGGTGCGGTTGGCGGCGAACTGCGCCTCGAGCTGCGTCTGCAGCGAGCGCTGGGCGAGATCGGAGATCCCCCACGCCGTGGCGGAGACGGGCGTGTGGATCGACCTGGCGTTGTTGCCGAGGCGGTGCGGGATGACGTCGTAGAAAGCGTCGATGCCGGCGATCGGCGTCTCCGCGGAGAGCACGATGCGGCGGTCTTCCTGGACGAGGTTCTCGCCGGTGACGAGGATCTGCGACGCGGCGCTCTCGCCGAAAAAGCGAAAGTCGGGACCGGCGATGCCGCGCGGCACGTCGCGGTACTCCTCGAACTTCGACGAGTCGGTGTCGACGGTGGCGCCCTGGGCGTCGATCGAGACGACGTTCGAGAAGAGGCTCTCGATCTTCTCCGGACCGGTGGCGGGTGCGTCGATGGTGTGGACCACGGCTTCACTCACCGGCGTTTCGGTGGAGACGGGCTCCTGCTGCGCGAGGAGCGGCACGGCCAGAAGCAGCGCGAGGATCGTCTGTTTCATGATCGTCTCCCCTCTTCAGCGTCCGAGGTACGGGCCGGACGGCGCGTTCGTGCCGTGGATCTGGTTGTGGCAGTTGCGGCAGCCATGCTCGACGACGCGGTTGCTCGGGTTGGTGCCGACGCTGGTGTTGCGGAAGTCGTAGAGCGTGCCGGGATGGCGCACGGCCATGTGGCAGCGCTGGCAGAGCCACGGCTGCTTGGCCACGAGCAGCTTCTCGTGATTCGAGCCGTGCGCGGCGTGGCAGTTCTGGCAGTTCTCGCGCACCGGCGCGTGCTCCCAGAGGAACGGCCCGCGCTTGTCGCCGTGGCAGGAGGTACAGAGCTCGTTGACCGACTCCGCCTTGAGCATGCCGCGCGTGGCGGAGGAGTGCGGATCGTGGCAGCTCCCGCAGTCCATCTTTCCCTCGCGCAGCGGATGGTGGCTGGTGCGGAGCATCTGCGTGCGCACCTGCTGGTGGCAGGAGAAGCAGGTCTCGGAGGCGGTGGCGGTGCGGAGCTGTCCGCGCTGCGACTTGAAGAAGTGCACGCTGTGGCAGCTCGTGCAGGCGACGTCGCGGCGGTCGTGCGCGCCGCCGTACCAGTTGGCCTGCCGGCGTTTGTCGTGGCAGGTCATGCACTTTTCGTTTTTCTGCTCGTTGGTGAGGCGCTTGAAGGAGATGATCGGTCCCGGCCCCTCCCCTTCCTGCATCATGCGCGCGTGCGTGGCCACGTCGCCGTGGCACTCGGCGCACTGCCGCGCCAGTTTCTTCGCGTGATGCGAGTGCTGGAAGTTGGTGAAGACCGACTCGGCGTGGCAGCCCTGGCACTCGGTGACGTCGAATCCCGGGTGCGGCTGCGACGGCGCCGCCGGCTCCTCCTGGGCGTGCACCGAGATCGTGAAAAGAAGGGCAGCCAGCAATCTCTTCATGAGGGAACCGTGCTCATGCAATGGGCAGGCCTCGTTCATGCGGTCCCGCGGCACGGTACGTGCTGCCCTGCGGAGGGCGGAGGAACAGCATTCGATGCGAAGAATCATCCTGCCCGGTGCTCTGCTCTGCCTCACCGCGACCCTCGCGTTCGCACACTACCCGGGCGTCGTGAAGGTGGACGTCGCGGCCAAGAAACAGCCGCCCGTCACGTTCAACCACGCCAAGCACGGCGACACGCTCGTCAAGAGCTGCGACACCTGTCATCACACGAACAAGGGACTGACCAAAGCGCAGGCCGACAAGGTCGAAGTGAAAAAGTGCGCCGAGTGCCATCTCGAGGCGAAAGGGAAAACGCCGAGCATGCGCGAGATGAGCCTCACCAAAAATCCGATGCACATCCGCTGCGTCGGCTGCCACAAGGAGACCAAGAAGGG
The DNA here is from genome assembly GCA_036375135.1 of Thermoanaerobaculia bacterium. Taxonomy (GTDB): domain Bacteria; phylum Acidobacteriota; class Thermoanaerobaculia; order Gp7-AA8; family Gp7-AA8; genus QHVT01. Next base: position 3,685 of record DASUSL010000525.1, read on the forward strand.
GCCGATGGCCTGCACCGGGTGCCATAAGAAAGCGTAATCGTCTGTACTCTGGCGGACACAGCGTCGCTCACGTACCATGTCGGACGGGAGATCGCGGAATGTCCACACCAGAAGTCGGCGCTGCGCTGCGCCTGGCGCGCCAGGCACGGAGGTTGTCGCTCAGCGACGTGGCGGGAAAGGCCGGGATGAGCGTGGCCACCCTGTCGCGCATCGAGACGGGCAAGCAGAACGTCGACGTGTCGTTGCTGGTGAACCTCGCGCACATCCTGCACGTCTCCCCGGCGGCCCTGCTCGAAGGAAACAGCGACGGCCGGCAGCCAGCGACGGTGCTGGCCGAGGAGCTGGCGCTGCTCTCTCCCGCCGAGCGCGCGCGCGTCCTGGCCTCGGCGCTCAAGCAATCGCGGCAGGACGGCTCGAAAGAAGCTCTCCACGCGAGGGTGGAGAACCTGCTCACGACGCTCGATCTCATCCGCGAGGAGCTTCATCACGTGCGGAAAGACATCCGCCGCGGACGCTGAGCGGTGGAGGACAGACAATCCTGTCTGTCCCCCACTCGAGCGTGTTACTGCCTGAGGATGAACTCCGCGCGGCAGCCGGAGGTCACCCAGATGCCGTCGGTGTCGTAGCCCCACGTGCTGTTCAGCACGCACGGCGAGTCGCTGACCTGACGCACCACGGCGATGCCCATGCGCGTGTTCGCGGCGCAGACGGCGCGCTGGCCGTTCTTCGACTCGCAGAAGACGCGCGAGGCGCCGTTGTTGTTGAAGTCCGTCGAGCTCCGTCCGCCGCCGATGGCGAACTCGCCGCGGCAGCCGTTGGTCACCCAGATGCCGTTTCCGTCGACGCCCCACGTGCTGTTCAGCACGCAGTTGCTGTCGCTGGTCTGGCGGAGCAGACGCACGCCGGCGGCCGACTCGACCGCGCAGTGATTGCGCTTGCCGTCGACCGACTCGCACATGATCGTCGGCACGCGCTCGGTCACCGGTACGGCCACGACCTGCGGCGCGGACTGCTGCACGATCACCGGCTGCTCGTGGATGACGATGGGATGCTGCTGATGCACGACCACCGGCGTCGATGAGGTCATGCTCACGAGCGGCGTCTCGGTGATGTTCTCGCCGAGCGTGAACTCGCCGCGGCAACCTTCATTCACCCAGATGCCGTCCTTGTCGTAGCCCCACGAACGGCCGCGGATGCACTCGTTCTCACTGACCGTGCGCACGAGCGTGATGCCCCAGCGCGTGTCGGTGCGGCAGTGATTGCGGGTGTTGTTCTTCGACTCGCACAGGATCGTGGCCGGACGCACACTGCTGCTCGAGACCATGCTGGCCGGCTCGGTCTGCGTGGTGATGGTGGCCACGCGGCGGTTGACGGGCGCGATGGCGAACTCGGCGCGGCAGCCGTTGGTCACCCAGATGCCGTTCGAGTCCCAGCCCCAGTCGCGGCCGAAGTCGCACTTGCTGTCGCTGATGCGGCGCACGAGACGCACGCCTTCACTGGTGTTGGCGAAGCAGAGTCCCGGCTCGCCGTTGAGCGACTCGCAGGTGAGCATCGTCCGCTCGGTGAAGTTGAACTCGGCGCGGCAGCCTTCCTTGACCCAGATCTTGCCGTCTTTGTAGCCCCACGAAGTGCCGTAGATGCACTTGTTGTCGCTGAGCTGGCGGGCCAGGGTCACGAAACCGGTGCCGACCTGGCAGTCCTCGATGCGGTTGTTGATGGACTCGCAGCGGACGGTTTCCTGGGAAAACGCCGCCGTGGATGCGAGCACAAGCAGAATCAGCAGTATTTTGCGCATGCTGCTTTGTCTCCTTTCATGAAGGTGTGCAATGCGCAAGTGTTGCCAAATAACTGTTGGTGCGGCTGGGGTTGGCGGTTCGCGACGCGCGCGGAGCCCGCCGTACACGTGCAAACGTAGGGCAGGCTTCAGCCTGCCCCTCCCGGGGGTGTGCGGGGGCACGTTCCCCTCGCGCGACAGCCGTTCGTCTGCGCGTGTCTCGCGAGCGCGGGACAGGCTGAAGCCGTCCTACGTTTTCATGGGTGTCGTTCGTTTCGCGCTGCGGGCGGAACGTCACGAGCTGTCAACCGTCAACCAGCACCTCATCGATCCGGATCTCGGCCTGCAGCGTCTTCGCTACCGGGCACTTGCCGGCGATGACGAGCAGGCGCTGGCGCTGCTCCTCGCTCAGCGCGTCGCCGTAGAGGCGGATCTCCACCTTGAAGCGGTGGATGAAGCCCTGCTGCGTGGTGCAGTCGGCGCAGTCCTTCGCGTGCTGGCGGTCGTGGCTGACCGTGATGTCGGTTCCCTCGAGCGGGTACTGTTCGCGCTTCGCGTAGAAGTGCAGGGTCATGGCCGTGCAACTGCCCAGCGCGGCGGCGAGTGCGTCGTACGGCGTCGGACCTTCACCGCCGCCGCCGGCGTTCTCCGGCTCGTCCATCACGAAGCGGTGCGGCCCCGCCTCGACCTCGGTGCGAAACGACCCGCGCGAGCGCAGAACGACTTCTTTCGTCAGCACATCTCCCCCTCAAAGCTGATTCTCGACGATGGGCAGCAGGAAGCGCGCGAACCACGCGCGCACCTTCTTCGCGTGCGAGACCTGCGGATAGCGCTCCACGCGAGCCGGCTGCCCGTTGCCGTGAATGCGCCACGCGTTCTGCAGGTGCACGTCGATCGACTCGAGGAGCTCCTGCGCCAGCGCCTCGTCCTCGACGACGCAGATCACTTCCGTGTTCAGGTTCTGCGAGCGCGGGTCGAGGTTGTACGAGCCGACGAGCACGATCTTCCCGTCGATGACCGCGCTCTTCGCGTGCAGCGGGTCGGGCCCCTTGTACTCGCGCACGTCGATGCCCGCGCGCGCCAGCCGTCGCCGGTACTTGAGATAGCCCGCCTGCGGCAGCACGCCGTCCGTCGACCGCAGCGAGTTGGTGACGATCTGCACGTACACGCCTTCGGCGAGCTTCTTCTCCAGCAACTGGCGGAGCTGCTTCGGAGGCACGAGGTACGGCGACTCGATGACGATCGACGTCTTCGCTCCTTCGATGATCTCCGCGAGCCGCGCGCCGACGCGCTCCCCGTCGTCCACCGGATCGTGCAGAAAGTCGACGGTGTCGACTTCGCGCTGTCCCTCCGACCAGTCGTTGCCGGTGTCGAGCTTCACGAAGCCGTTGCCGCAGCTCAACTCGTGCAGGAGCCGGTCGAGCAGATCCTCGGCCGAGGCCTTGTCGCGCTTCGACACGTGCACCTTCAAGCGCGCCACGTGCTCGCTCGACCAGAGCGTTTCGAAGTGGCGGTCCGCATCCGCGGCCGACGTCCCTTCGACGTACACGTCGCGGTCGACGTAATTCTTTTTCTTCGCCATCCCGAAGTACGCCTCGGCGAGATTGCGTCCGCCGGTGATGTAGCGCTCGCGGTCGACGACGACCACCTTCTCGTGCATGCGCCGGAACAGCCAGCTCGGATGGCGCAGCGTGAACGGGTGATAGACGCGCACCTCGACCCCTTCGTCGCGCAGATGCGCGAGCACGGCTTTCGGGATGCGGTGGAAGTTCGCGTCGACGATGAGGCGCACGCTCGGGACGCCGCGGCGGCGCGCGTCGCGCAGCAGCGCCAGCGCGGTGAGGGTGATGCGGTCGTTGCGGGCCAGGAAGTAGAGCGCGTGGATCTCGCTGTCGGCCTGCTGAATGAGGTCGACGCGCGCCTGTGCGGCGTCGCGCGGATCGTCGAGGATGCGAAAGACGTCCGCCCGCGCCGTGCCGCCGAGGGCAAAAACAAGGGCAAAAACCGCCAGAAACCGGGACATCGTGGGTCTCCGAGGGAGGCTCATCTGCAGGTTGTGGTCCAATGCCTTCATGGACGTTGCCGCCGAACCGTGCGTCGCCCTCCGCGGCGCGGGCCACACCCTCGAAGCGCATCCCGGCCGCACCACGCACCTCGGTCCCCTGCAGATCTGGCGCGCGCTGCCCGTGCGCGACCGGCGCCTCATCGGCCCTTGGTGTTTCCTCGATCGCTACGGCCCGATCTCCTTCTCCGCGGACAAGCCGATGGACGTCGCTCCGCATCCACACATCGGCATCCAGACGGTTTCCTGGCTCCTCGAAGGGGAAGTGCTGCACCGCGACTCGCTCGGCTGCGAGGCGATGGCGCGCCCCGGCGCGGTGAACGTGATGACCTCCGGAAAGGGCATTGCTCACTCGGAGGAGACACCGGCCTCGAACGTCGGCCGCCTGAACGGCGTGCAGCTCTGGGTGGCGCTGCCGGACGCGCATCGTCACGACGCGCCGGCGTTCCATCACGTCGCGGAGGTGCCGCGCGAGGAGTGGCGCGGCGGCTTCGCGGAGACGTTCAGCGCGCATACGTTCTCGCCGATGATCGGCAAGGACGTGCGCGTGCATGCATCGCTGGAGCTGGAGCTCGATCGCACGTTCGAGCATGGCCTGTTCATCCTCGACGGCGACGTGACGCTGGAAGGACAGCGGCTCGAGGTGAACACGCTCTACTACCTCGGCACCGACCGCTCCTGCATCGACGTGAGCGGCAGCGGACGCTTTCTCCTCCTCGGCGGCGAGCCGTTTCCGGAGACGGTGCTGATGTGGTGGAACTTTGCGGCGCGCACTCCCGAGGAGATCGCGGAAGCGCGGGCGGAGTGGGAAGCGGGAGCGACGCGGTTCGGTGCGGTGCGCGGGTATGACGGGCCGCGACTGCACGCGCCGGAGCTGCATCGCATTGCGCGGCCGAATCCGGCCAGCTAGGACGTACTCAGTCCGACAACGCGCAGGGGAACGACCGGGGGGCCTCCGGCGGGCCGGTGCGACCGGCAGCGCTGATTGCTGCGCCACGTGCACCCTTCAGGCAGCGAGCGATCATGCAGCGCAGCAACAAGCGCTGCCGGCCACGCCGGCCCGCCGGAGGCCCTTCGTCGTCCCCTCGTGTTGGCGGAGTGGATGCGGTCTGCTCAACGTAGGACAGGCTTCAGCCTGTCCAGGGGCAGGCTGAAGCCTGCCCTACGTTTTCTGCTCTGCCCTGTTTTCACGGGTACGAGACCGTGATCTCGCGCACGCGCACCTTCAGCTTCTTCAAATGCGGCAAGGCCGACGAGATCTCCTGATCGCCGGCCACGGCGCCCATGGCCGTCTCTTCGGCCTTCGTCGGATTCTCGGGATAGTCGACCGTCATCTCCACGCCGACGCGACACGCCTTGCCGCCGAGCTTCGCCAGCGCGCCGTCGCGCCAGTCGGTGACGATGCCGCCGAAGTCCCACTCGAAGCCGTACAACCTGAACGGCTTGCCGTTGCGCTTCTCGATCTCGGCCAGGGTCATGCCGGTGCGGAGGCCGAACACGTCCCACGTGCTCTCATCGCTGACGCGCAGCCACTCCGGCGACTGGCGCGCTTTCTTGTTCTTCCAGACGATCTCCACGCGGCGCTTCGGGTCGTCCGGAAAGAGCACGCTCCCCTCTTCCTCCGCCCCTTCGCCGACGTACACCTGCTCGCGCTTCACGTTGGCCTTGCCGAACTGCGCGGCCAGCGCCGACTCGGAGGTCTGCGGCGACCACAATCCCGTGCAGTCGATGGTGGCGGCGAGGACGACGGCGAGCAACATCAGCGCACCTCTCTGAGGTAGACGTCGTCGAACCACGTCTCGAACGGCGGAGTGTTTTCCGCGAAGGTGGCCAGGACGATGAGCGCGGAGCGCGCGTTGCCGGCGATGGGACGCGTATAGTCGAACTTCTGCCAGACGCCCGGCGTCGCGGGAGTGACGTCACGCTCCTCGCGGCCGTTGTAGTTGCCGGAGCAGTCCGTCGAGGCGTAGGTCAGCAGCGCCAGGGCGACGCCGCCCTGCGCATTGGGCGTGCGCACCTTCGTGCCGTACTCGAAGATGCCGCCGCCGGGCGTGACGCGCACGCACTGCAGGCGCTGGAACGCCTGCGACGGGATGAAGTCGGAGTCGCGCAGCATGATGGAGCCGGACGCCGGACTGGCGTTCGCGTCGAACTGCGACCACTCCGCGGTACCGATGGCGTTCGGAAAGTGCGAGAACCAGGTCCACGACGCGATGTCGCGATCGAAGGTGCCGTTGAGGAGGAGGTTGCCGGCGATCGGCGGCGAGATGCGCGCCGCGCCGTCCTGCGTGATGACGAGGCGCACGCCGGCGATGATCAGCGTGGTGGTGCGCGCGGTCGCGGCGGGATTCGGCGTGACGGTCACGAACGCCCCCGGCTGCGCGGCCATCGGTGCGGCCTCGACCGTGATCCAGTCGACCGACGAGTACGCCGCCCAGTGCGAGCATTCCTGCGTCTGCCCGTAGACGAGCACGAGCGCGCGCGTCAGTCCGTCCGGCCCGACCGAGCCGTTGCCCCATGTCGGGACGAGGGAGTACGAGCACGACGGTGCCGGATGGTGCGCCGTGCGGCGGCGCGACGCGGAGGCGGGGACGACCACAGCCAGGGCAAGGAGGAACAGGGCGACGCGTTTCATGGGTAGAGAGGTAAACGCAACGCACGCGAAGGTGTTCCCGCGCCGCGCCGCGCCGCGCCACCGTCCTCCAAGCGACGCGCCCCCATCCGAGCGGAGCGCCCCCGTCCGAGCGGAGCGCCCCCGTCCGAGCGGAGCGCCGGCGTCCTCGCCGGCTGCCCGGGCGGCGTCC
>DASUSL010000526.1:0-13957 GCA_036375135.1 Thermoanaerobaculia bacterium
ATACGTTGCGCGCGAGCCAGTTCCAGAGGAGTGTCATCTCCGAGAAACCGGGCAGTCTGGCGATGCTCTGGTCCACATGGCGCGCCGCCTTCCGCCCCTCCTCGCGTCGAAGAGGAAGCCGGAGCACCGCGCCAGCGCATCCGGCTGGTGCGACGCGCCGACCGGCGTGTAGAAACGATTCATGATGCCGCGCACGATCCGCGACACCTTCGGCTCCGCCAGCCGTTCCTCCGCCTGCCACACGTAGAAGGCGAAGTGCCGCGTCTCATCCTTGATGATGCGGCGCAGCAGCTCGTTCAGGACGGGGTGATCGTTCTGCTCGACGAGTCGGCGGTAGGCGTGGATAGTCGTGCACTCGTGCACCGCGCCCCAGGCCCCAGGTCGATCGGCCGCGATCCGCTCATGAAGCGGGCGAATTGCGGCGGCTCGTTCATGTCGGCTGGGCGATGAACGTCCCGGACGTCGTCGACTTCTTCGCCGTCGGCGGGTTCTTCACCTGATACACCGGCATCTTCTGCTGCAGCCCCTTCAGCGCGAACTCGCCCAGCGACTCCATGTCGTAGCTGCCGGCCAGGCGGTCGAGCGTGTTCTGCGAGATCACGAGCTGTCCCGGCTTGGCCACGCCGCTCTCGAGGCGGGAGGCGATGTTCACGGAGCTGCCGAGGACCGTGTAGTCGACGCGCTTCTCGGTGCCGACGTTGCCGACGACGGCCGGGCCGCTGTTGATGCCGATGCGGATGCGCACCGGCGCCAGCCCCTCGCGCTCGCGCTGGTGGTTCCACTCGTCGACGCGCTCCATCATCATCAGGCCGGCCATGACCGCGCGGTCGGCGTGGTCTTCCTGCGAAATCGGCGCGCCGAAGAACGCCATCACCGCGTCGCCGATGAATTTGTCGAGCGTGCCGCCGTACGCGAAGATCGAGTCCACCGCGGCGGAGAAGAAGTTCGAGAGGTACGACGCCACTTCCTCCGGCGCCTTCGTCTCCGAGACGGTGGTGAAGCCGGAGATGTCGGCGAAGAGGATCGAGACGTCGGCGGTCTTGATCTCGTCCTCGTCGATGCCGGCGCCCTTGACGATCGCGTCGATGACCGCCGGTGAGTGATACCGCTCCATCTTCGAGCGGATCTTGCGCTCCTGCTCGATCTTCTCCGCGAGCTGCGCGCGCTCGATGGCCACGGCCGCGAAGTTCGCCAGCGCCGTGAGCAGGTCGAGGTCTTCCTCGGTGAAGCGTCCGATGTGGATCGGCGAGTCGACCTGCACCGCGCCGATGACGCGCTGCCGGTTCCAGAGCGGCACGCACATCGCCGAGCGGATGCCGTGGATGGCGATCGACTTGCCGCCGAGGAGTCGCGCGTCCTCGAGCGCGTTGGAGGTCATCAGCGAGACCTGCTGCTCGGCCACCATCTTCAGGATCGTGCGCGAGATCGGGATGTCGCCCGCGTCGGCCCCTTCGATGAACTTGGTCAGCTTCGGGATCGGGTTGCCCTGCTCGTCGAAGAGGATGATCAGTCCGCGCTCCACCGGCAGGTACTTGAAGATCATGTCCATGACCGTCTCGAGCAGATCGCTCAGCTCCTCGGTCTGCAGCAGCGACTTCGCCACCTGCACGAGCACCTGGAAGATCTTCTCGCGCGTCACCTGCGGCGGCGCGCCCGGCTCGGACGGCGGCCGCACGACCGCCTGCGCCGCGAGCTCGTTGAGGTCGAGGCCGAACTCGGAGTTGAAGTCGGAGATGCGGCGGATGACCGTGCCGGACGGGTTGTCGAACATCGACTCGCCGGTGAACTCCACGCTCGGCATCGCCTTCACGTCGAGCTGCACGGAACCGATCAGGATCTTGTCGCCCGCGGCCACCTGAGACTCGGTGATGAGGTTGCCGTTCAGCTTCACCCCGTTGGTCGACTTGAGGTCGACGATCCACCAGTGCGTGTCGCGCGCCTCGATGCGCGCGTGCTTGCGCGACACCGACGGATGGTTGAGCACGAGGTCGTTCCCCTCGGTGCGCCCGATCGAAAGCTCAGATCGAACGTCGGTAATCCGCGGCACGCCGAGATCGACGTAGTGGATCTGAAGCTGGTCCATGCGAGGGCTGAGATTATATGTGCTGAGTGCTGAGTGCTGCGTGCCGACTCGGGGCGGGAGGACTCAGCACTCAGGACTCAGCACTCAGCACTATGTCTATAATGTCCCCTCCGTCGTCATCGCGGGGTTCAGCTCCAATGAGCGAGCAAGCAGCGTCCACGTCCGATCCACACCGTCATCTCATCGTCCGCGCGGCTCTCCGCACCGACGTGGGACTGGTGCGCTCCGAAAACCAGGATTTCGGGGCCTGCACCACCGCGCAGGAAGAGTCGGAGAGCCATCCCGGCGGACGGCTGCTCATCGTCGCCGACGGCATGGGCGGACATCGCGGCGGCGCGACGGCCTCGCGCCTCGCGGCCGAAACCGTGAAGGCGCAGTTCCTCGGCAGCGAGACGACCGACATCCCGACCGCGCTCCGCGAGTCGCTCGTGCGCGCCAACGCGCGCATCTTCGCCGAGGCGCAGGCCAATCCCGAGCTGCGCGGCATGGGCACCACGACATCGGTGCTGGCCGTGCGCGGCGAGCAGGGATGGCTGGCGCACGTCGGCGACTCGCGCATCTACCTCGTGCGCAACGGGCAGATCCAGCAGCTCACCGACGATCACTCACTCGTGGCCACGATGGTGCGCGAGGGACTGCTCACCAGCGCCGAGGCGGAGACGCATCCGCGCCGCAACGTCCTGCAGCGCTCGATGGGCGTGGCGGAAGACGTCGAAGTCGACCTGCGCGGACCGTTCGACCTGCAGCCGGGCGACACGTTCATCCTCTGCAGCGACGGCCTGCACGGACTGGTGAAGGAGCCGGAGCTGAAGGAGATCGCGGCCAAGCCGATCGAGCTCGCGGCGGACGAGTTCCTGCGCAAGGCGCTCGAGCGCGGCGCGCCCGACAACGTGACCGTGATCGTCGCGCGCGTCGAAGAGAGCGACGGCGGCGATGAGACGCTGGTCGACCGGCTCGACGAGACGCAGCCGTTCGAGCCGCCGCTCGACGAGTCGCAGAAGGACACGCAGAAGCTGGTGGCGGTGCCGCCCGACGAGCCGGTCGATGTGGCGCGGGCTTCAGCCCGCGAAGAGGAAGCGCCGCGGGCTGAAGCCCGCACCACATCCCCTCTCCTTCTCTGGGTCGTCCTCATCATCGCGATCCTCGGCGGCGCCGCCGGCTGGTACTACTGGATCAACCACTAGCGACCCATGGTCCGCCCCCGGCCGCTCATCCTCGCCGTCGCCCTCCTCGCCGCGTGCCGCCGCGACGTCCCGCGACTCGATGACGTGCAGAAGATGGCCTACGGCGTGAAGCCGGCCGTCGTCCGCATCAGCGCCTTCGCCACCGCCGACTTCCGCTATCCCGTCGCCACCATCAAAAAGTTCGAGACGCAGCTCGGCATCAAGGCGCGCGCGACGCAGGGCGTCGTGCCGACCGGCGCGGGCGGTTCGGGCAGCGGCTTCATCATCAATCCCGACGGACTGATTCTCACCAACGGCCATGTCGTCGAGCCGACGCGCGACGAGGCGAAGCTCGAGCGCGACCTGCGCCGCAACGGCGCGATGAAGGCGCTGCTCGAGCACTTCCCGGTCGACACGCTGCGCCGTCTCAAGCAGGACGAAGAGCTCGAGCGCTACGTCGCGCCGCTCGCCGCCGCGGGACGCCTCGAAAGCCGCAAAGTGGTGAATCAGGTCGAGCTCTCGAACGGCGAGGTGCTCCCGTTCACCATCCGCAAGACATCGCCCGCGCTGCACGAAGGGGGCACCGACCTGGCCGTGCTGCAGATCGCGCGCAGGAACCTCCCGTCGCTCGCGCTGGGCGACTCCGACTCCGTGCAGGTCGGCGAGTCGATCTGGGCGATCGGCTATCCCGCCGTGGCCAGCAGCGCGGACGAAGCCATCGGCGTCTGGCTGTCGCGCGACAGCGATCTCGAGCCGACCTTCAACCCCGGCACCATCACCGCGATCAAGCGCAACGTCGAGAACACGCCCGTCTTTCAGTCCAACGTGGCCATCTATCACGGCAACTCCGGCGGCCCCGCGGTGAACCGCAACGGCGAGGTGATCGGCGTCTCCACGTGGGGCCACGCGCAGGCGGAGGCGATCAAGTTCCTCGTGCCGGTGAACGTCGCGCGGAAACACCTCGCCGACGCGAAGGTCGCGCCGAGCGCGGGCGGCCCGTTCAACGTCCCTTACCGCACCGCGCTCGACGCGGCGGGCGAGGGTCGCTGGCTCGAGGCGAAGAAGAACGCCGATCGCGCCGCGGCGTACTTTCCGAAGTCTCCCGACCTGATGCGCTTCTCCAACGACGCCGACCGCGCCATCCGCGCGCTGCCGGCGTGGCGCCTCCATCCGATCGCCACCGCCGCGGGGGCGCTGCTCATCCTGGCCACGCTCGCCGGCGCGGCGCTGCTCATCCTGCGCGCGCGCAAGCCGGCACGCTTTCCGGCGGACGTGCTGCAGGCGCCGACCGTTCAAACCGTCGTTGCGCCGGGCGGCGGAACGTCCATCGCCAGCTCGATGCTCGGCCGCTTCACGATCCTCAACGGCTCGCGTGCGGGTGAGAAGCTGGGCCTCGGCGGATCGGGCATCCGGATCGGGCGGGAATCGACGATATGTGAGATCGTATTGGAAAATCCGAAGGTATCGCGGCTCCACGCCGAGGTCGTCTCGATCGACGGCAAGGTCATGCTGATCGATCGGAATTCCTCGAACGGAACCTACGTCAACGATCAGAAGATCGACAAGCGGTTCCTTCAGGACGGGGACATCATCTATTTCGGCGGCCGCAATGCCGTCGCCGTGGCATTTCACGCGTGAGGAAGACGACGCTTGGCTGATAAACGCTGCGACAACGGGCATTTCATCGACGAGTCGTGGGACCTCTGTCCCTACTGTCCGCAGGACGACGCCGAGCCGGAGATCCCGGTGGTGCGCCCGCGCGCGGTCGACCCGTCGCCGGCGCGCTCGCTGGCGCAGACGGGCGCGCAGGCCGCGTCCGCACCCGCGCCTTCGCCGCGCTCCACCTCCGGCGCGATGCTGGCCGTGCAGCCGCCGCCGATGGAGCGCACCGTCGCCGCGGCGCAGATCCACGCGAAGCGCTACGTCGTGGCGTGGCTGGTCGGCTTGAACGGAGCCTCGCGCGGCGAGTCGTATCCGGTGCGCATGGGTCGCAACGTCATCGGCCGCGACAAACGCTCCGACATCATCATCCTCGACGACCAGGCCTCGTCGCATCACGCGGACCTCGTCTTCCGCCCCGAGGAGCGGCGGTTCATCCTCATGGACCACAACTCCACCAACGGCACGTACGTGAACGAGCACGAGATCGAGCCGCGGCGCGACCTCGCGCCGAAGGACGTGATCCGCATCGGCTCGCAGAAGTTTCTCTTCACTCCGTTGTGCCACGACGGCTTCTACTGGGATGACGAGGGCCTGCTGAAATGATCGGCACGGTCATCGGGAACTACCGTATCGAGCGTGAGATCGGCGAAGGCGGCATGAGCCATGTCTACGTCGGCCGCACGCTCGCCGCGACGGACGTGCTCCCGGTCGACTACCAGGTCGTGCTCAAGGTCATGTCGGACGAGCTGGCCGGCGACGCCACGGCGCGCAAGCGCTTCGTGAAGGAAGCGCAGATCCTCTCCAAGCTGCGCCACCGCTACATCACGCGCTTCTACGAGTTCATCAACAACGCGCAGGGCGCGGTGCTGGTCATGGAGTTCGTCGAAGGGACGCCCGTCGACATCCTCCTCTCCGAGCGCGGCGCGCTGCCGGTGCAGTCCGCCATCTCCGCTTGCCAGTGCCTGCTGGAGGCGCTCGTCTACGCGCACGGCAAAGGCATCACCCATCGCGACATCAAGCCGGCGAACCTGATCAAGGAGAAGAACGGCATCGTGAAGGTCACGGACTTCGGCATTGCCAAGATCCGCGAAGGGGGCGGCTCGACGGGGCAGACCGTGCTCACCAAGTCGGGCTTCCTCCTCGGCACGCCGCACTACATGTCGCCCGAGCAGATCCGCGAGCCGAAGGACGCCGGCGCGAAGAGCGACGTCTACTCCTCGGGCGTGCTGCTGTACGAGATGCTCACCGGCTCGCTGCCGTTCAACAGCCGCTCCCTGCCGAAGCTGATCGACGCGATCTACCGCGGCGACAAGCAGGCGCCGAGCGCGCTGCGTTCCGAGGTCGACCAGGAGCTCGAGCAGATCGTGCTGAAGGCCATGCATCCGCGCATGGACCAGCGCTACGAGACCGCGCGCGAGTTCTTCGAGGCGCTCGAGGAGTACAACGCGCGGCAGCCGATCCCGGCGCCGACCAGGCAGCAGCCCGTCTCCCACGACACCACTCCCACTCCGATGCGCAAGCCGGAGCCCGAGCCGCCGAAGCACTGGTCGCTGGTCGGCGTGAAATCGGAGCGCAACGAAAAGTACGCCATCAGCGGCGACAACGTCATGGTCGGCCGCGACCGCACCTGCACCATCGTGCTCCAGCACCCGGCCGTCTCGCGCCGCCACGCGCGCATCACCGTCGCCGGACAGGCGCCCGTGCTCGAAGACCTGCAGTCCGCCAACGGCACGTACGTCAACAATGCCCGCATCGAGCGCGTCGTACTGAAACCGGGAGACATCGTGCGCTTCGGCGCCGATCCGTCGTGCAGCTACGTGTTACGAGATGGATGAAGGAGAAAAGAGGAAAGAGGAAAGAGGCCGCCGCCCCGCCCCTTTCCTCCTTCCTCTTTCCTCTTTTCTCTGAGGGACCAACATGAGCGATATCAACTGCCTCAAATGCAAACAGACCATCGACTCCGCGTACGACCTCTGCCCGCATTGCGGTGACAGGATCACGCTCTTCCAGCGCACGTACTCGTCGCGGCTGCTCGACGGCAAGTACCAGATCATCGACCGCCTCGGCGTCGGCGGCATGGGCGAGATCTTCAAGGTCCGCCACATCCACCTGAACGAGCTCCGCGTGATCAAGATCATGCGGCCGAACATCGCCCAGGACGAGCAGGCGCTGCAGCGCTTCCTCCAGGAAGCGCGCACGTCGACGATGATCAAGCATCGCAACCTGGCGATGCTCTACGACTTCGCGCAACTCGAAGACAACTCGTACTACATGGTCTGGGAGTTCATCGACGGCACCAACATCCAGAAGTGGATCCAGCATCAGGGCGCCGTGCCGCCGCGCCTGACCGTGGAGATCGCCATCCAGGCGCTGACGGGCCTCGATCATCTCCACTCCATGGGCCTCATCCACCGCGACATCTCGCCCGAGAACATCATGCTGTCGCAGGACCATCACGGAAAGCTGCTGGTGAAGGTCATCGACTTCGGCATCGCCAAGCAGCTCGCCGAAGGAGAAGGCGGCCAGGGTCTCACGCAGACGGGCATGTTCCTCGGCAAGCTGAAATACGCGTCGCCGGAGCAGGCCGGATATCTCAAAGAAGGCGAGCATCTCGACCCGCGCTCCGACCTCTACTCCTTCGGCATCGTGCTGTACGAGATGCTGGCCGGCCGCGCGCCGTTCAACGCCACCACGCCGCACGGCTACATCCTCAAGCACGTCACCGAGAAGCCGGTCTCGATCGCCGAGACGAATCCGGCGGCGAACATCCCGCCGCAGCTCGAGTCGATCATCATGAAGGCGCTGGAGAAGAACCGCGACCAGCGCTACGCCGAGGCGTCCGAGTTCGCCGCCGCGCTGGAAGCGATCCGCGCTTCCATTCCGCCGGATCAAAAGTACGGTCTCGGCGAGCGGATGGTCACGCTCTCCGGCGCGCAGACGCTGGCCGAGCTGCCGAAGATCACCGCGCCGCAGGTCACCGCGGGCGGCGCGGCGAAGACGCAACAGACCTACGCCGGCGGCACGATCCCCGGGAGCACCATGCCCGGCGTGAGCACGAAGACGATCGGCAGCGACGAGGCCACGATGGTCGAGCGCCTCGGCGGCGCCGCCCCCACCGCGGCCGAGCCGAAGTGGGCGCCGCAGGCGGAAGCGACGCTCATCGAGCGGCAGATCACGCCGCCGCCGGCAGCGGCGAAGAAGAACACCGGCCTGATCGCCGGCATCGCCGCGGTGCTGGTCATCGCCATCCTCGCGGGCGTCTGGGCGATCCTGAAAGAACCGGTGGCGACGACGCCCACCGGCACCGCCGGCAGCACCGCGGGTGCGGAGGTCACGACCACCACGCCGGCGCCGATCGCGGGCGATCGTGGGGTGCTGCTCCTCTCCGCCTCGCCGGGGGGAGAGCTCGACCGCATCGTCAGCAAGTCGGATCAGAAAGAAGTCCCGCTCACCGCGGACGACCGCGACGTGCCGTCGCGCATCCTGCTCGAGCCGGGGCGGTACAGCGTCACCGTCAACGGCCCGCAGGGTTCGCAGACGGTCGACGTCGAGATCAAGCCCGGCCAGCCGACGCGCAGAAACATCGAGACCGGCACGGTCGATCTGAACGAGCTCGAAAACGAACTGACGAGGAAGCCATGACCCCGGTACGCACTCTCGCTGCTTTCATCCTCGTTGCCGTCGCCGCAACCGCGCAGGCCTCGTGGTACGACGATTACGACGCCGGCCTCGCCGCCGCGCGCGCGGGCAACTGGAGCACGGTCGTCTCGAAGATGACCTCCGCCATCAAGGGGCAGCCGAACGAGAACAACAAAGCCCGCACCTACGGCGCGATCTTCATCAACTATCACCCGTACTACTACCGCGGCGTCGCCAACCTGAACCTCGGCCGCTACCAGCAGGCCATCGACGATCTCGAGCGCACCAGCGGCCCCGGCCCCGAGAACCTCGGCTCGATCGGCGAGTTGCTCGAACGCGCCAAGCGGCAGCTCGCCGCGGCCAGCACGCCCGAGCCGGAGCCGGTGCGTCCCGAGCCGGCGCGTCCCGTCGTCACGCAGCCCACGCCCGCGCCGGTGCAGCAGCAGCCCGCGGCTCCGGCGATCGATCCGGGATTGCGCCAGCGCGCGACGTCGAGTCTCAACGCCGCGAAGCAGAAGCTGCAGGCCGCGCAGCAGCGCCGCGCCGCGTCGTCGCCGCAGTACACGCAGGCGATGTCGATCTACACCGACGCCGCGTCGCGCCTCGGCGCCGCGAAGTCGAACGACGACCTGAACGCGATCCTGAGCATGGCCGACAACGCCGGCGATCTCGCCGAACTGGCGATGCCGCCGAGCGCGCCCGTGCCGGCGCCCGCGATTGCAGCGCCGTCGAAACCCGCCGTCGTCACCGACGTCGTGCTCGGCGACTACAAGCCGCAGCTCCGCCGCGCGTTGCAGAACTACTTCAACGGCGAGTTCGACGACGCGGCGCGCGACTTCTCCGACCTCACGGGAAAGCTCCCGGGCAACGCCTGGATCTGGGCCTTCCTCGGCGCGTCGCAGTATTCGCAGTTTGCGTTCGAGGCCGACGAGAGCTATCGCACGAAGGCGATGCAGTCGTTCCAGAAGGCGAAGTCGCTGCGCTCGTGGAAGGGTGGACTGCCGGAGAAGTACTTCTCCCGCCGCATCCGGCGCGCGTTCAACGGACAGGGATGACGTAGGGCGGGCCCGTGCCCGCCCCCATCAACTTCAGCTCTGGCCGCCGCCGTTGCTGCCGCCGCCGTTGCCGCCGTCCGATCCGGACGACGATCCGCCGCCCGCTTCGTTCGCGACCGCGTTGGCCGCTGCCGTGACCGCGGCACTGAGAGCAGCGCCAGCGACTTTCTTCGCGCGGCTCTTGGCCTTCTTCACCGCCGGGCGATACGAAGACTGCTTGCTGCTGCCGCGGCTCGAAGAGGCCTTCTTCGCACTCGCCGTGCGGCCGCTGGTGCCACCGCCGCGCTTCGCGCTGCCGGCCTTCTTCGAGGAAGACGACGAAGCCTTCGCTCCGCCCTTTTTCGCGCCGCCGGCCTTCTTCGCTCCGCCGCCGCTCGCCTTTCCGCCCTTGTAACCGGCGAGGGAACGCTTCGCGGAAGTCAAAGCCTTCTTTGCGCCGCCGGCCTTTTTCGACGACGACGAAGCCTTCTTCGCTCCGCCCTTCTTCGCGGCTCCGCCCTTCTTGGAGGAGGACGAGGCCTTCTTCGACGACGAGGCTTTCTTGCTCGACGCCGACGACTTCTTGGAGCTGGCGCCCTTCTTCGAGCCGCCGCCCTTCTTACCGCCCGTGCTGCCGCCCTTCTTCGATGCGGCCTTCTTCTTCGCAGCCATGTGGTTTTCTCCTTGTCGAAAGTCTCGGATGGGGAGCCGTACTTTTCCGTTGGAGTCCGTTGCTGCTCGCGCAACCCGGTGTACGAGTTGCACAAAAAACAATGTAGACGAACATGTCACGATTGTCACGCAAGGCACTGCTCTATCGCGCACTGATGCCGTTCGCCATCGCGCTCTTCATCGCGATGTGGATCGCATCGTTCTACTTCTTCATCATCAACCGCCGCATTTCGCACGAGCTGAAGACGAAGAGCTGGCGCGAGCCGACGACGATTTACTCGAACGCGAGCGGCAAGGACGTCGCGGTCGTGCGCGTCTACGGTCCCGACTGGCGCGTCACGCCGCCGGTGCTGCTCGAGAAGCTGCCGAAGCACGTTGCCGATGCCTTCGTCGCGGCGGAAGACGTGCGCTTCCGCTGGCACATCGGCGTCGACCCGATCGGCATGACCCGCGCGCTCTTCGCCAACGTGCGCGCGGGCGGCATCGCGCAGGGCGGCTCCACGATTCCGCAGCAGATCGTGAAGCAGCGCTTCCTCAGCAACGACCGCACGTGGCGCCGCAAGCTCACGGAGATCGTGCTGGCCGTGCTGCTCGACCTTCGCCTGACGAAGGACGAGATGCTCGAGCTCTACCTCAACGACGTCTACCTCGGGCATCACGCCGGCTCGCCGATCCTCGGCATCGACGAGGCCTCGCGCCTCTATTTCGACAAGACGCCCACGCAGTTGCGGCTCGATGAGGCGGCCCTGCTCGCCGGCATGATCCGCGCGCCGAATCAGAAGCGTCCCGAGCTCGCCCGCGCGCGCCGCGACGCGATCCTCGTCGAGATGCAGGAGCGCGAGTGGATCACCGCCGCGCAGCAGGGCAGCGCGAAGGCGCACGACGTCGACATCGTGCGTGGCTCGCTTCCCGAGACGCCGTACCCGTTCTATCTCCGCGCGCTGCGCAACGAGGTGTTGAAGGAAGTGGGAACGAAGCCGCTGATGAGCGGCGGCGCGACGGTGGTCTGCGAGCTCGATCCGAAAGCCCAGCGCGCGGCCGAGGAGGCTGCGCGCCGCGGCGCGGCCAGCCTGCAGGCGCGCTTCTCGTGGATCCGCACGCAGTCGCGCAAGGATCCGCTGCAGGTGGCCATCCTCTCCGTCGATCCGCGCAGCGGCGGCATCCGCGCCCTGGTCGGCGGCACGAACTACCACCGCTCCACGTTCGACCGCACGTCGCAGATGCGGCGTCAGCCCGGCTCCGCGTTCAAGCCGTTCGTCTATCTCGCCGCCATCCGCTCGAAGCGCGCCACCACCGCGTCGCTGCTGCTCGACGCGCCGGTGAAGGTGGAGCTCTCCGACAACGAGGTGTGGGAGCCGCAGAACTACGATGAGGCCTTCCGCGGACGCGTGACGCTGCGCGAGGCCTTCGAGCGCTCGCTGAACGTCCCCACCGTGCGACTGACCACCGACGTCGGACAGCGCCGCGTCATCGACATGGCCGAGGACATGGGCATCGAGAAGGTCTCCCGCGTGCCGGCCATGCCCCTCGGCGTCGGCGAGGTATCGATGCGCGAGCTCACCGCCGCGTACACCGCGTTCCCGAATCTCGGCGAGCGCGTGGAGCCGTTCCTGCTGCGCCGCGTGAAGGACCGCCATGGCAAGGTGCTGTTCGAGCGCGAGGTGCAGAAGAAGCGTGTCGTCGACGCGAACGCCGCTTACGTGATGCACACGCTGCTGCGCGGGGTCGTGCGCCGCGGCACCGCCACGCGATTGAAAAAGTACGGACTCGGCTACGTGGCCGGCAAGACCGGCACGACGAACGATTACCGCGACGCCTGGTTCGTCGGCTACACGGCCGACGTCGTGACGACGGTGTGGGTCGGCTTCGACCGCGGCGCGCCGCTGCGCCTGTCGTCGTCCGAGGCCGCCATCCCGGTGTGGGGCGCGTACATGCGCGAGACCAGACACACACCGTCGAATCCCGAGCCGCCCGCGGGCGTGACCTTCCGCAGCATCGATCCGGAATCGGGGATGCTGTGGGCCGAAGGTTGCCCCGGCCCGATCCGCGAAGTGTTTCTCGACGGCACCGCTCCGACCCGCACCTGCCCGCGCGGCATGCTCGGCCGCATCGTGCGCCGCGTGCTCTTCGACGAGGAGCACTTCGACGAGCCGACCGCGATCACGTACGACAAGTTCCGCAGGTGGGCGAACGAAGTCGACCGCAACCGCCAGGAAGTGGAGGGCTTCTTCGAGAAGATGAAGCGCGTGTTCTCGAAGGACTAGTGCCGTGCTCCGCAGTTCATCCTGCGCGTCTACGCGCGGGATAAACGATCTTCAGTGCCGCGCGGCGCGACGCCGTCCGCCGGGCAGCGCCACCTTCGCCCACGCCGTCTCCCAGAAACGTCCCTGCTTCGCGTGCATCTGCACGCTCCAGAACGACGCGCCGTCGAGCGGATCGGCGAGCGTGGTCGTGTAGTCGCCCCAGCGGTCGCCGACGATGACCGGCGCGTCGCCGTCGCGGATGATCGCGACGCCGCTCGTCACGCCGAACGGCGTGCGGTAGACGTAGCCGGATGACGCGTACGCGAACGGCGAGAAGATGCCGAAGCCGATGACCATCGCGCCGCTGCCATGGATTGCCAGCGACGGATAGCCGTACGACTGATGTTCCGGCGCGTCGATGAAGTGCCACTCCGCGACGCCGGTCGCGCGATGGATGCGACACCAGACCACGGCGTTGTTCCAGCTCCCGATCGGTGCGCGCGTCATGACCGCGTAGATCCAGCCGTTGCGCTCGACCGCGTTTTCGATGCGGCCATGACCGCCGTCGAGCGGCTTTGCATCGCGCTGCGGCAGCTCGGGATCGGGAGAGTCCCAGCCGTCCGGCAGCTCCGCGGCGCGCCACGGCTCGGAGCCGTCGATGGGACGCCACGAGACGCGCTCCGTGTCGGCGACGATCATCAACTCATCACCGCTGTCCGAGGCCACGGGGGTGGCTTCGGCATCGAGCGTGGCGATGCGCGTGGCGGTGAGGGTCTCCGGATTCGCGTATGCCTCCGCGCGCGGCACGATGAAGTAGATGCTGTGCGGCGACGGCCAGTACGTCGTCGCGGCGACGATGCTGTCCGCGGTGAGGACGAGATGCGAAAAGTCGGCGTAGCGCTCGTCGATCTGCCAGCGCCGCCACGCGCCCGCCGGGTCGCCGTCTTCCGAGATGGCCAGCATCACCGAGCGCTCGTCGAGGATCGACATCACCACCCAGCGGTCCGCCTCGGCGTCGTAGACGATGCGCGGATCGTAGAACGCGCCCGGCGCCGCGTTGCTGAACCAGAACTGCGCCAGCGTGACGCGCTTCAGCACCGCGCCGCCGCGGTCATGCACGACCACGCCCGTGTTGTACGCACCCACCACATGCCGCGGCCCCACCGCCCCCGCCGCATCCGGAGGCGACAACTCAATCGAAGAGTCCGACGTGAACGAGTCCAGGAGTGCGGCGGCGACCAGCCGCCGCTTTGGTAAAGGTGCCCGCTGCCGCTCCGTCGCACCCCCACCAAAACGGCGCCTGTCCCCCGCCGCACTCCTGAAGATCCATCGCTGCTCGATCGTACGCGGCGCCTGCTGCCGCAGCGGCACCGCGGCCATCTCGCTCATCGTGGCGCGCGGCAGCTCGACCGCCTGCACGGTGAGACAGAGGGCGATCGCGGCGAGGTTCATCTCAGGCCG